>JBEKTB010000037.1:0-27470 GCA_049516495.1 Occallatibacter sp. | reverse complement strand
CTGACATTTCCAGCGGGGGCTTGCTCTGGATTAGATCACCATCGCGGACGTCACCCTGTCCTCTGGACCCGAACGAGATCGCCAAATACTGATTTCCCAGCAAACCCTCGGTCTCAATGGAGGCAACAGAGTCCTGTTTGATGATCTCGTGGGTCGATCGATCGAGGTCGATGACTACTGTGACCTTGTCCCCTGGCCGGTGCGGAAGGTCAATGCTATGCACGGTCCCGCTGTGCACGCCGCCAACTTGCACGTCGGCTCCTGCCGCCAATCCAGCCACGTTATCAAACTGCGCCCTGAGTTGATAGGTGGAGCGAAACAGATAGGCCTTGCTCCCGATGATGAACACCCCGGTGGCCAGAATTGCCAGAGTTAGAACGATGAATACTCCTAACCGTGCGACTCTCGACATATATCCTCCTATGACTGCTTGAGAAAAGTTCTGACAAATCCGATATCGCTTTGTTGCAGATCTTCAAACTCGCCCTCGATCACCACGTTGCCCTGATCCAGCAGGGCAAGGCGATTGGCAATTGTCTTGGCGCTGAACAGATCGTGGGTGACCACGATGGACGCCATTTTGTGTTCCCGCTGGAGTTTGAGAACCAGGTCGTCAATTTCTCTGGAACTGATGGGATCGAGGCCTGCCGTGGGCTCGTCGAGAAGCAGGATCTCGGGTTCCAGGGCAAGCGCTCGTGCCAGCCCAACGCGCTTCTGCATTCCACCCGAAATATCTGAGGGCATTTTGTTGTCGGCGCCTTCCAGGCCCACTTCAGCCAATAAATGTCGAACGCGGTCAGAGCGATCGGACTGCGATAGCTCTTTGCGATGATGTCGCAGGGGAAACGCCACGTTCTCGGCAACGGTGAGCGAGTCGTAGAGCGCCGCATGTTGGAACAGGAATCCCATCTTTTTCCTGATCTCGCCCAGTTGGTCCAGAGTCAGCCCGAGAAGGTCCTGCCCGCTGATGCGGATCGATCCAGAGTCAGGACTATCCAGGCCGATGATCAGCCGCAGCAGAACACTTTTGCCGGTTCCGCTGCGCCCGAGCACAGCCAGAGTTTCTCCCCGGCTCACGCTCAAACTGACGCCGTTCAGGACTTTGTGTATGCCGAAGGATTTGTGGACATTATCGATGGCGACAGCGGGCGCAGGGCTGCTGCCCCCACTTTCCCCTTGCTTGATCGGAACGTCGTAAACGGTGGCCATTCTTACCTCACGAGCCTTTCGGTCGAAGTTTAGGGGAAAACAACGAGAATGAATTTGACCAGGACTACATCGGCGAGGATTAGAAACAGGGATCCCAGCACAACCGAATTTGTGGCCGCGCGGCCTACCCCTTCCGCGCCTCCCCTGGTGCGCATTCCCTGAAAGCACGCGATAAGTCCGATGATGAATCCATATACAGCGGTCTTGAAAGTTGGAGGCAGGAATGCGTTGAAGGTCGCGCCATGAAAGCCGCTCTCGACGAACTGATGAAACGACAACGGCTCGACAAGGGCCTGCGCGAACCAGCCGCTCAGCAAGCCGCATGCATCCGCCGCAATCGTGAGCAAAGGCAACATCAGGATGCAAGCGAAAATCCTTGTTGCCGCCAGAAGCCTGTAAGGGTTGATTGCGGATGCTTCGATCGCATCGATCTGCTCGGTCACTTTCATCGACGCCAGTTCCGCGCCAATGCCTGCGCCCACGCGCCCGCTCACAACCAGGCCGGTGATGATCGGTCCCATCACCTGAATTACTGAGTAAACCAGCGTCGAGGGAAACAAGGATTTCGCGCCAAATCGACTTAGACTGTATCTGGCTTCCAACGAGATGACAACGCCGATGGCGGCGCCGGCCAGCGCAACCAGGGGCAGCGACTTCGAGCCGACCTCGTCGAGTTGCCGGATCAACTCGCGCCATTCATACGGGGGCGTAACCGCGGCGCGTGTAACTTGCCAGAAGAAGATCCCAAGGTTTCCAAACCACTCGAAAAACTGACCGATAGGTCCGGTCGCTAAGCCCGCAATCGCGATATCAGGCGTGGCGAGACGTCCCTTAACGTTGGGTTGCACGCTCGCAATGTCAGTAGAGATTGAATCGCTCAATGATTTGGACCGGGGTCTGGTGAACCGTGCGCATTGTTCAGGTGGATGCGGGACAGTAAGGAGTGAGGTCCGCTATAAAAGAACTCCAGTGCGATGTTGCCGCCCATATAAGCCAGCAAGTTGTAATTGCCCAACCGAAGCGCGTCTTTCGCCCCGAAGCGATCGGGGTACCATCCATAGACTGCGACAGTTGAGCCTGCATACGGCGCGAGAAGTGATGAGAAAGAAAAGGCGCGATGGCCGTCCTCTCCGTGCCGCGCCGTCACTGTCGATAGGACTGCATGGCTCAACCGCGGAAATACACCTTTACATTCGCACCGGTAATACAGTGTATCTTCCCTTAAAGCTTCAGACAGCGCGTAACGCGTGGTCGTTCCAACCGCGGCCATTCCAAAGTCGGATCCGAACCGCTTGGCGTAACCTTCCACGCCTTGATTCCACTCGGGTGGAGCGTTGCTCACCTGATTGATTCCAGACGCGAATCCTGCGCCTGCGACTGGGTAAGGACCGAACGCATCAAAGAGATAGTTGTTGACCTTTGTTTTTTCCGTGGGGCGCACATAGATCAGATCCATTTGGCTTATGGCCGTGGTCGTTGGTGATACTGCGGACTCTTCCACATAGGAAAGTGACTGTGACTTTGCCAACTCTGCCCTGGCTCCACAAAAAACGGCAAGCGACAGCAGGAGAAGCTTCTGGCATATCTTCATGTTGGACTCTTCCTTCGTTGGTCAAACGTCCCGGCCAAATGTCGAAATCAAAGCTGAATATGGGAGGCCAACCGGCCCAACGGTACTTGGCAGCAACAAGGGTTGTTCGCCTTGCAAGCTATCTTCTCGCGTGGCGTTTGCAGGTTAGGCATAGCATTCTCTAACTGCAACCAACCACGCTTACAGACTGCCAGAAATGCGTCATCACCGTCTGGTCATATTTGCTCTGCGTCAGGAAGTACCTAAGTAGTGTGTGCCCACCGGCGCAGTGCACGACCAAGCAAACCATGCAATACAAACTGCGCACCGATGCTGGGCGAGCCGTTTACAGCAGAAGCAAGGCGATCGTCCAGCCGGTCTTCGTCGCGTTGGGAAAAGCCCGGAAGGGGGGGAACTGATGATGAGAAAGCAAACTTCAGGGTGCTGTCTGGCTGGTACAAAGTCATCTAAGCCGGTACTCGCTACAATTTTCGCTACATGGCGCTTGCGGCGGCCTAGCAGGCCGCCGCAAGCGTTTGTCTTTCTTGCCGCTCCGTCTCCGGAAGGATTGCGGCCAGAATGATCGCTGAGGCGTTCTGGATTGCCTCAAGGCGTTCGGCCAGCATCTCCGGATTGCCTTCGTAAAGTTTGATGTAGTCTGCGGACGTGGTTCCCATCTGCAAGCCGACGGCCTGGCAGACCACAAAAGCGACGGCCTCGGCCTCCAGTTCACGGACGGTCCTAGTCGTCTCGGCACGTCTGTTACCCCGGTGCAGGAGTTCATGGCCCGCCTCGTGAATGAGCGTGGCGAGTTCTTCGGCTGGCGACTGGCCCGGTAGAAGCGCGATCCGGCCCCCGTAGCTGACGCCTTGGGCTGGTGCGATGGCCTCGTTGTACTCGATCTCGATGCCCTGCCGGCCAAGGAAGCTGAAGAGCACTTCGCGGCATTCGCCCACTTCGCCGGTTGCCTTCGCTGGTTCTGGCAGATCGTCGCCGCTGGTCTGGCTTACGTCGAAGACGTAAACCGCTCGGAAGCCGGTGACAATGTGAATGCGAAAGGGGGCCGGGACGGGCGCGGCGTCCTCTTCGGGTTCTCTCTTGGCGCGGACCATAGGCGCAAAGATTCGGATGAATCACACTCGACTCAATAGAATCCGCTCTGAGTGCAAGAAGTGCTCGTAACGCTGCCAGAGCGCCAAGGCTCACCCATGTCTGACTCCGAAGCTCCTTCCCGCTGCACAAACCAGAGTCGAACATCCATTTCGGTATCTCCAGGGAGGCCGAGTCCTTCTGTTCCTCTCGCACGCAACGAAGGGCCTCAGTTCCGCCCCGGCCCACTTCGCAGTGAATACATACCCGCTGTCCATGCCACGGATGCCACTGATACTGTACTTCTCGGATGTAGGTTTTATGGGTGTCTTGAACCCCAGTTGTATAACCAAACACGCATGCACTCGACGCTGAACTACGTCAGCCCAATGCAGTTTGAGCAAGACTGGGAGGGCGCCACGACGGAGATCGCGGCCTGAGTGCAGAGGCAAGTGCAAGAGGCCGTGGAAATGCCGGTCCGTGGAAAGCCTGGGAAAACGATGAAGCTGTTTTCCCACCCTTCCCCAGACCTTGGAAATCGCTGCGGCGATTCCCACATTACCACCGCCACGACGGCGACGGGGATCAATGAACATCCCCCAAACCGGCCGGTTAAGGGATACGCATTCTGAGGGCAAGGTCAATGCGCGCTATCCGCAACTCTCGCTCCAGGAGCTAGCGACGCAAATCTATCTAGTGGACACACAATCACCTCTTCCAGCAGCGAAGCCGTAAATAACTGGCGTTCGGCAAAACAGTTGAGTGCCCATTCATCCCTCGTTCGTGCCAGGCCGGTGGCGCCGTCGGCTCCGTCCCTATCCGAATCACAGAATTTGGTGACAGGGTCCCCCGGACAGAAACCGGGGTTTTCAGAGAACTCAATGAGCGCCTTATCGAGTATCAAATAGAGGGCGGCGCCACTACTGGTGACAGCATAGATCTGGTCCGAATGCCTTCTGATTTTGGAACGGTAGCGGTTCCAGCCAGATTCGGCAATCTCCCCTCACCGCTTCTTCTCCGGCCAGATTCGGGGACTAGCCGGAAGTCATCCAGTGGAATGGACGACGTATCGCAGCATTTCCGGTAGGCAAGAATACCAACCAAAATCGGAAGCCTGATCACATTTCAAGATTGATGGTATGTGTGATGGTATTTCGATGGCGCGTGCTTCTAAGCTGTTGATTCTAAAAATAGATTGGCTCCTCAGGTAGGACTCGAACCTACAACCCTTCGGTTAACAGCCGAATGCTCTGCCATTGAGCTACTGAGGAGTGTCCCGCGTTGAAATCTCCACTACCAAGGTAGCAGAGAGTGCCGGGTGCGTCAAAAAAAGCCCCCCTTGCCGGGGGCAATTCTTCCCGAGACTGCCTCTCTTTGCGGGCCTGCGCGCCGCCGGACATGCCATCCAACGTCACGGAGCGTGCGCAGGACCCGCGCGAGCGATACGATAGAGGGAGAGATGAGGAGGACTGATGTCTCGGATTTCCCGGCTGGACCGCAGCGAAGTGACCCCGGAAATAGCGGCGCTCTACGACAAGGCCTTTGCCCAGCGCGGCAATGTGCCCAACATGTTTCGGGTAATGGCCCACCGGCCGGAGATCTTCGCAACCATGCAGGCCCATTTCGCGGCGGTCCTCTCCACGGGCACGGTCCCCACCCGGCTGAAGGAGTTGATCATCGTCCGCACCAGCCAGGTCAACCAGACGCCCTATTGCCTGGCCAGCCACGCCATTCTCGCCAAAAGCTTGGGTTGGACCGACGACCAGCTCGCTCACCTGCCCGAGTGGCCTCAGCGCGAGGATTTCACTCCCGCTGAAAAAGCCGCCCTGAGTCTGGCCGAGACCGTCACCCGCGATGCCAACTCGGTCAGTGAAGAGCAGTTCGCCGAACTGCGCGGCTTCTACTCCGAAGGCGAAATTGTGGAGTTGCTCTGCGCCATCGGCCTGTTCAACTACTTCAACCGCTTCAACAACGCCCTGCGCATGGAACCGACCAAACCCGGCGAGGGCGGCTGCGCGTTGCCGGCAGAGGCAACAACTGCAGCTCAGTAGATTCGAGCTCCCTCCCGATCCAGCCAAGCGGCAGGCGCCGTGCGAACGGGCAACCGGACCGCTCAGCCTGAAAAACGCCTGAACCTGCGCATCGGCCGACCCAGAAACTGAAACCTGAACCAACCCACGAGGAGCTCCTTTTCCGCATGAAACTGAAATTGCCCGCCGGACCTTTCCAAGCCTATCTTTTCGACTGCGACGGCACCATTGTCGACTCAATGCCGCTCCACTACATCGCCTGGAAAGCCGCGCTGGCGGAATGGAACTGCGACTTCGACGAAGCTCTCTTTTATTCCTGGGGCGGCAAGCCCGTCGACGAGATCATTTCCACCCTGAATGAAATGAATGGCCTGAACATGCCCGTCGAGACCGTCGCCAAGCGCAAGGAAAACCTCTACTACGACCTGCTGCCGCGCCTCAGGGCCATCCCTGAAGTGGTGGAGCACATCGAGGCACAGCACGGCCGCATTCCTTTTGCGGTGGTTTCCGGCGGCAGGCGCAACTCCGTCGTCCGCTCCCTCACCACAACCAACCTGCTCGACAAGTTCCCGACCATTGTCGGCGCTGAAGATTACGTCAACAGCAAACCCGCTCCAGATGCCTTTCTGATCGCAGCCTCCAAGCTTGGCGTCGCGCCAGAGCACTGCCTGGTTTTTGAAGACACTGACCTGGGCATTCAAGCGGCCACAGCGGCGGGCATGGCCTCCGTCCGCGTCCCGATGCCGCTGGACAGAAACTAAGGGCAAATTCCGAACCACACCCGCTGAACCTGGGAACGGGAGCGTTCATCGTGACGTACCATCGCCTTAGGCGAAAACAGCGGGGGAACGTGGTGCATGACCTCCATCCATGATGAACAGGGCGGGCCATTCGATGCCTGGCGCGGCGTCGAATGGCCCGCCCTGCTTGCCGTTGCAGCAGCCGTAACGCTCCTCCATCTCGCCACCAATGGCCGCTATGGCTTCCATCGCGACGAACTCCAGTTTTTGAGCGACGCCCGCCATCTCGACTGGGGATTCGTCGCCTATCCGCCCCTCACGCCTTTTCTTCAGCGCATCGGCCTGAACCTCTTCGGCCTTTCTCTTGTCGGACTGCGGCTTTGCTCAGTCCTAGCCCAGGCCGTGGCCCTCGTCGTCACCGGCCTCATGGCGTGCGAACTGGGAGGCGGCCGGCTGGCCCAGTCGACTGCGGCTCTCGCAGTTGCCTTCTCGCCCCTGCCGCTGTTCAACGGCACCGAGTTTCAATACACATCCTTCGATTTCCTGTGGTGGGTGCTGATCGCCTTCTTCACCGTTCGCCTACTCAAAACCGCGAACCCCCGCTGGTGGCTGGCCATCGGCGCCGCCGTCGGCCTGGGACTGCTCACCAAGTACTCCATCCTCTTCTTCATCGCCGGAATTCTGGGCGGGGTCGTTCTCTCGCGAGCGCGCAGGTTTGTCACGAGCGGCTGGTTCTGGGCCGGCATCGCCCTCGCCCTGCTCATCTTCCTGCCCAACTTCCTCTGGCAGGTGCACCACGGCTTCATCTCCTACCAGTTTCTTGAGCACATCCACCTGCGCGACGTCGGCGAAGGCCGCGCCAAAGGCTTCCTGCCTGACCAGTTCCTCATCTGTGTCAACCTGTTCGCTGCGCCCCTGTGGCTCGCCGGACTGGTCAGCTTTCTCAGCGACCGGCGCTACCGCATGCTGGCCTGGATGTACCTGATCCCGCTGGCGCTCTTCTTCTTCGCCAAGGGTCGCGGCTACTACATGGCCGGTGCCTATCCCATGCTGCTGGCCATGGGCGCTGCAACTGGCGAGCGCTGGCTCACTTCCCTTCCCGTCCTCGGCCGGCGTGCTGTTCTGACTGTCTTTTTCACGGGCCTCGCCGCTTGCGGAGCCTACATCTGTGCCGTAATTCTTCCCCTTGCCGGGAGCGGTCCTTTGCAGAAGTTTGCACTCGATAGAAACGGCGACCTGCGCGAGGAGTTCGGCTGGCCCCAGCTAGTCAGCACGGTTGCCGGCATTCGCGATTCCCTGCCCCCGCAGCAGCAGGCCGGCGTCGGAGTCCTTGTCGGCAACTATGGCGAACAGGGTGCAATCGAACTGCTCGGCCCCGCCTATCACCTGCCCCCGCCCATCAGTCTCACCAATTCCGCCTGGCTGCGCAGCTATCCCGTCCAACCGCCCTCCGCGCTCATTGTCGTTGGGGTTTCGCAGGAATGGGCTGTGAAAATCTTCACCGGCTGCCGCCTCGCCGGCCACAATGCAAATTCCGAAGGCGTACGAAACGAAGAGAGCCATTACCATCCCGACATCTTCGTCTGCGACAGACCGCGCCTCCCCTGGCCCGAGTTCTGGAAAAGGTACCAATCCTTCGGCTGAACGAATCCTCACTCATCAGTAAAGCAGCACCGCCATGCGATGCAGCGTGAACGCGCCCTCCACGTCATGCGGCGCGCAACTTCCCACGGCCGCCTGGTGAAACTGTCCTGAGCTCAGCCGGTCGATCAGCGCCTGCGGCAGGTGGGTCAGGTCCGCATCCTGCCAGCGCATCACAAACTGGGGCTCAAGGCTGGATTTCGTCGCAGGCAATCCCCGGTCGAGAGCGCAAGCCGCGCGGGCGACCGACGCATCTTTCAGGACCGTAACTCCGCTCACCTGGATCAGGGCCCCGATCGCGGCCTCGACCTGTGCCGGCGTCATCACAGGCACCCCGCGCGCATAGTCCGCCACCGCATAAAGCACGCCGCGGCTGGCCACCACGACCACGCCCACCCGGTCCACTTCCGGGTTCAGCAGGTTCGTGCGGTGTCCCGGCGAGTGCATCCACCCGTTGTGAATCGTGTCGGGATCGGGTCCGATCGCAATGTTTTCCTCGATCAGGCTGAAACGCGCGCCTGCCTGTCCCGCGCGCTCCGTCAGGTCCGCTTCGCCGCCGTATCGATGAGCGATCTGTCCCTCGGCCACCATGCGCACGCAGTGCTGCCGCGCCGCCGTAGCCAATGCCGCATCCCACTTCAGCGGCCCGGCGCCCTGCGCAGCACGAGCCTGGTTGGCCAGCGCAAACAATTGCTCCGCCTCCGGCTGCAGGATCTCCTGCTTCGCACCTTGCAAAGATCCCGCTGCGATCCCCTGCCCCAAAGCCGCCGGTGCTGCCAGCGCCAGACACACAATCAAACCTCGCCCTATGAAATCCATACCTGATTAAACCCCGCTCCGCCCTGCCAGTCGCTGTATTCTTTTCATTGCCGATGCCTTTTTTCTCCGCCAGTCATTTCCCGGCCTTCCGCAATCGCATGCGCCGCCAGCCGTTAGCCGTGGCGGGCGTCCTGCTGCTCGCGGCTTTCGTGTTCGGCGGCCTGGCCGCGCCCTGGCTTGCGCCCCGCAACCCCGCCGCCATCGATCTCCTCCACCGGTTGGAAGGCCCCACCGCCGCGCATTGGGCGGGAACTGACGAACTGGGCCGCGATATTCTCTCCCGCCTGCTCTGGGGAGCGCGCCTTTCGCTGGCCGTCTCCGTCACCGTGGTCACGGTTTCCCTGTCGTTGGGACTCACCGTTGGCGGCCTTGCCGGCTACCTCGGCGGCTGGATCGACACCGCTCTCACCACCTTCGCCATGAACACCTTTCTGGCCCTGCCCGGCATCCTTCTGGCCATCGCCTTCGCCGCGTTCCTCGGCCCGGGATTCGCCAACCTGGTCCTGGCCCTGGCCATCGGCGGCTGGGCGGGCTACGCGCGCCTGGTCCGCGCGCAGGTGATGTCCGTTCGCGACCGCGAATATGTTGACGCGGCCCGCGCTCTCGGCGCCAGCGGACTGCGCATCTTCTTCCGCCACATTTTGCCGAATATCGTCCAGCCCATCCTGGTTCAGGCCGCCATCGGCATGGCCGGCGTCATCCTCGCCGAGGCCACGCTTTCCTTCCTCGGCCTGGGCATTCCCGCGCCCGCCCCCAGTTGGGGCGCCATGCTCAACGACGCCCGCCAGCACCTGTTTGACTCGCCCCACCTCGTCCTCTTCCCCGCCGCAGCCGTTGCCGGAGCCGTGCTCGGCTTCAATTTCCTCGGCGACGCCCTCCGCGACCAACTCGACCCTCGCACGCGCCTGGAACTGGGTCTGTGAATCGAAAGGGGAGACCTGCCATGAAGATCGGCGTCATCAGCGACACCCACGGCCTGCTTCGTCCCGAGGTCGCTTCCGCATTGGCCGGCGTCGAGCGCATTCTTCATCTGGGAGATGTGGGCAAGCCTTCCATCCTGGAAGAACTGGCCGCCATCGCTCCCGTCACCGCCATCCGAGGCAACGTGGACCGCGAGGGCCCATGCGCCGAACTCCCTGAAACCGACGTGGTTCTCATTGCCGACCGTTACGTCTACATGCTCCACAATCTCGACACCATCCACCTCGACCCCGCCGCCGGAAAATTCGCCGCCGTGCTCTTCGGCCACACCCACGCGCCCAACTTCTATCTCCGCAAGGGCGTTCTCTACTTCAATCCCGGCTCCTGCGGCCCGCGCCGCTTCCGTCTTCCCGTCACCGTAGGCCTGCTCACCGTCAGCGAGGACGGCAGCCTCTCGCCCCAGATCGTGAACCTCGATTCTCCCTCCGACGATTAGCCCTTCACCGCCTGTCGTTGTACCAGTTCCTGTGCTCCATCCTTGCGCCGTGTTTCGGGCGCAAAGGCGGGAAAGTGCAAAATCACGCGCTTGGAGACTCGGTCTCCTGAGTTCCATCGTTCCGCATCCCGGTACCGCCGCAACCCCTCTTTAGGCTTCCCTCACGTCTTCCCTGCTTAAATCGCACCTACTGCGACGCTTTCAGTCTCGTGATCTAGCTCGGAATTGAATCTCAGTCCCGAGGCGCCACCAATGTCCGCAAAAGCCTTCCTCCACGGCAGTCTCCTGGTTCTGGTTCTGCTTCCTGCGCGTGCTTTGCTCGCGCAGACAGCCTCGCTTGAACCTCAACCGCCCGCCGCCGAGTCCAGCACCTCCACCGACCTCTTCGTGATGCCTGGATCGGACTTCGACCGCCCCGGCCTGGCGCCCCGCGCAAACCTCAACATCGGCATCGGCCACACCTTCGGATTCCTGAAAAAAGATCCTATCGGCGACGAGTTGACCGCCGCCTACACTTACGAAAACGCCGGAACCCACGGCTTCTTCCACACCGATTTCGGTTCGCACACTGAAGCGCTCGGCGTCATGAAGAACTTCAACTTGCCCAAAACAAAGATGGCCGCCGGATACACCTGGCTCCAGGCCGGCCTCACCAGCTTCACCGGATATCCGCATGTCGAGAACCGCCTGTACAGCGGCCTCGCTCTCGGTCTCGTCCTGCATTTCAACGATCACAACGGCATCTGGATTCAGGAAAGCTACAACAAGATCCCCACTGTCCCCTGGTACACCACCACCGGCATCGGCTACACCTGGAGTTGGTAAGCCGGGTTGTCCGCGCCCCGGTGACTACCCGCGCATCCGCGGATTCACCCAGCGGTACACCACGTCCGTCAGCAGGTTCACCAGCACATACGTCAACCCAATCGACAACAGGCAGCCCTGCACCAGCGCATAGTCGCGATTGGAAATCGCGCTCACCACCAGCCGTCCCAGCCCCGGCCAGCTGAAAATCGTCTCCGTCACAATCGCCCCCGCTAGCAGCGCCCCAAACTGCAAACCCACCACGGTCACGATGGGAACCAGCGCATTGGGCAGCGCGTGGCGGCACACCACGGCGCGCTCGCTCAACCCCTTCGCGCGCGCTGTTCGAATGTAGTCCTGGCCCAGTTCTTCCAGCATCGCCGTGCGCACCATGCGCGTCAGAATCGCAGCCAGCGACGCCCCCATGGCCACCGACGGCAGAACCAGGTAGCGCCAATCGATCGCCGCACTTCCGCCCCCGTTTGCCCCGGAGACCGGTAGCCACCCCAAGCCAATCGAAAAAACCAGGATCAGCACTGGTCCCAGCGCCAGTCCGGGAACGGAAAGCCCGAAAAGGCTGACGAGCGAAAGCACTTGGTCCAGCCAGCGCCCCCGCCGCACCGCGGCCAGAATCCCGGCCGGAAGCGCCAGCAGCAGCGCCAGCCCCAGCGCCGTCAGGGTCAGCGCCAGCGTGTACGGGTAACGCGCCGCAATCAGGTGCGCCACCGTGTCGTGCAGACGGATGGAATTGCCCAGGTCGCCGTGCAACACGCCGTTCCAGTAGCGCAGGTACTGCTGATGAAGGGGCAGATCCAGGAAGTACTGGTGTCGCAGTGTTGCTGTGTCCGCCGGAGTCGCGCCCTCACCCAGCATTTGCAGAATCGGGTCGCCCGGCACCAGGTGAATGAGCAGAAAGACCAGCGAAACCACCAGCCAGACAACCGGCAGAGTAAGCGCGAGGCGGGTGAATATCTGCTTCATGGGCTTGCTACTAACGATAAATGACCGATCAGCCGGCAGCTCGCAATCGGACCAATTGCGGGTGCCTCCAGGTCTGGGGTCCCCACGGACGGGTCTTCGTCCATGGGGTGGAGGTCTCGCTTCTGAGACTGGGGATGCTACGGACTCGATGCCCATTTCACCCAATTTCCCTTTCAGCCGGTAAACTCCCCTCAACGTGCTCGACGCGGATTTTGCCGATGCGTCGGCCGTCCATCTCGACCACGGTCAGCTTGCGGCCTTCGAAGGTGACAGACTCGCCTTCCCTGGGAATATGGCCCAGCCGCATCAGGACGAAGCCGGCCAGCGTCTCCACCCCGCCCTCGCGCGGCAGGCTCCATTGCATCTGCGTTTCCAGGTCGCGGAGGTTCACGCCGCCATCCATCAACAACACCCCGGAAGCCGTGCTCAGGGCGGGCCGGGCGGGGTCGTCGAACTCGTCTTCCAGTTCTCCCGTAAGCTGCTCGATCGCGTCCTCGGCCGTCACCAGGCCAACCGTGGAGCCATACTCGTCCACCACAATGGCCATCTGGCGGCGGCGCTGCTGGAAGTCCCGGATCAGGTCCAGCACCGTCTTGGTCTCCGGAACCACCAGCACGTCGTGCATCACCTGCGAAAGTTTCAGCTCGACGAAAGCCGTGGCCGGCCGGTGGGCGGCGCTTTCTCGCACTTCTGTAGCCCGTTCCTTCCCCACTTCCCCGCCGGCCGCCGCGCTGCCTGCGTGGACCGGAGTGCGCTGAACCGCGGGCCGGAAGAACATCAGCCTCGCCAGGTCCTTCGAATAGACGACGCCAACAATGTGCTCCGGGCCGCGCTTCTCGTCGTAGACCGGAACGCGCGAGTGCATGCGGTCGATCACCAGCGCGCTGGCCGCGTCGATGGGCAGATTCGACGGCAGCGAGAAGATCTTCTGCCTGGGGGTCATGATTTCGCGGACCGGTACGTCGTCCAGTTCCAGGGCGCGGTGAATTAGCGTCTCCTGCAGGCGAGGCAGAACACCCATACGGCGAGCGGCGGTAGTGATCAGCTTGAGTTCCTCGGGCGAGTGCACCTGGGCGCGCTCGGTGATGGGTATATCGAAGCCGCGCAACACCATCGCTGCCGAGCCTTTCAGCAGGCGCACCGCAGGCCGCGCCATGGTCATGAACAGGAGCATCGCCGGCGCCACAGCCACCGCCATCGCTTCAGCTCTTCGCAGAGCCAGCGACTTGGGCACGAGTTCGCCGACCACCACGTGCATGTAGGTAATCAGCGCGAAACCCACCGCCACGGCCGCCACGTGCGCATACACCAGCGCGTACGGCACCGCCCCCAGCCAGCCCAGAACCACCTGCGCGGCCAGCGGTTCGCCGATCCAGCCCAGGGCCAGCGAGCAGAGCGTGACGCCCAGCTGCACCGCCGGCAAAAAGTCGTCCAGATCGTGCTGCAACCGGCGCACAGCGCGAGCGCCCGGAACCCCGGCGGCCAGCATCTGCTCAATGCGCGTGTCGCGAATCGAGACCAGCGCGAACTCGGCGGCCACAAAAAAAGCGTTGGCCAGGATGAGCATGGCCACGGCAACGAACTTCAGCAGCGATAAACCGTGCATCTCGCCTGTGAGCATAGCATTTCGAGCGCTTTAGAGCGGTTGCCCGGCCGTCCCCAGCGGCCTTCCCTGAACAGGAACAGTCCCAAATCTCCGCACGATGATCTTTAGGAGAACCCCCTGCAATTCACTTCTCTTCCGCAAAGGCAACGCGCCCGTTTACACTCCAGGGAATGAGTTCCGTGAAGACCGCCCCGGTAAAGAAAAAGGCCAAAGCCGCTCCAACCGCCAAGCCGAAAACCACTGCCGGCATGGGCAATCCCGCCCTGGCCCTGGAGCGCATCGCCGCGATTCTCAAGGCCCTCGACGAAGCCTATCCCAACGCCGAATGCGCGCTCACCCACCGCTCTCCCTGGGAGCTCCTGGTGGCCACCATTCTCTCCGCCCAATGCACCGACGTCCGTGTCAACATGGTCACCCCGGAGTTGTTCCGCCGCTTTTCCACCCCCGCCGCCATGGCCCAGGCAACGCTGCCGGAACTCGAAGCGCTCATCCGTACCACCGGCTTCTTTCACAACAAGGCCAAGTCAATCCAGGGCGCGGCCCGCAAGCTGGTTGAGGAGTTCAACAGCCAGGTCCCGCAAACCCTCGCCGAACTCATCACTCTGCCCGGCGCGGCCCGCAAAACGGCCAACGTCGTCCTCGGCGTCTCCTTCGGCAAGGCGGAAGGAGTGGTCGTCGACACGCACGTCTACCGCGTCGCCCGCCGCCTCGACCTGGCCAAAGCCGAAACCGCCCAGGAAGTCGAGAAGGAACTGATGCAGGTCATCCCCCGCGACCGCTGGATCGCCTTCTCCCACCAGCTGATCCACCACGGCCGCCAGGTCTGCGACGCCCGTAAGCCCAAGTGCGACCGCTGCAACCTGGAGCAGCTTTGCACGTCAAAGGACAAGACGTGGCGCAGTTAGATTGAATGACCCGGAATTAGCGGAGTCAGCGTAACTGGAAGAAGTTATAGCTGCGGTCGTTGTAACTCTGACCTTGCTCCAAGCACCTTAACCACCGCATGAATCAGCCCTGGAATGTCGGACGCATAGGCTTCCGCGGCTGGATGCCAGCCCAGGTCGCGCAGCGTCTGGCTGGTAATCGGCCCGATCGAAACCGCCGGAACACCAGCAAGCGGCCACGCAATCCCCGCCGCCTGCGCTGCATCAGCCAGGTGCGTCGCACTGGACGAACTGGTAAAAGTCGCGGCGTCGATTCCTTCCGCCAGCGCCCGGCGAAGCTGTTCCGGCGCGGCCTCCGGCATAACATTCCGGTACGCGTCCGTCACGTCGACCTCTGCGCCCGCCGCGCGCAAAGCGTCAGGAATCACGTCCCGCGCCGCAGCCGCCCGCGCCAGCAGAATTCTCCGCCCCGCAGAGCAAGCCAGCAGCCCTTCCACCAGGCTCTCGGCCAGGTAGCTTTTCGGAACAAAAGCAATTGTGAAGCCCGCCTTACGTGCCGCCCCAGCGGTCGCATCTCCCACCGCGGCCACCTTCAAGCCTGTCGGCTGGTTCAACCCAATCCCCAGCACCGCCGCCCGCTCCAGGAGTGCCTGCACCGTATTGGCGCTGGTCAGAACCAGCCAGTCGTAGCCATCCAGCCGGCGCAGACCCGCGTCCAGCGGTTCAAAACTGGCCGGAGGGCGAATCTCCAGCACCGGAACCTCTACCGCCTCGGCCCCCAGCGCACGCAACCCCTCGCTGAGCTTTCCCGCCTGGTGCAAAGCGCGCGTCACCAGGACCCGCCGCCCCGCCAGCGGAGGCTCGATCACCGCCCCACCCCGCCGGTGGCCTCAAGCAGCGGCCCCGCTCCAGCTTCAATCAGCTTCTGCACCGCCAGCCGCCCCAGCGCCGTAGGGTCCGCGCCAGCGCGAGGGGCGCGCAGAAAAATCCGCACCGCCGCACCCGTCTCCGGCGCCGCGACCACGGCAAAAATCTCGTTCCACAAGTCGGCCCCGCCGCCCACCGCCTGTTGCGGCGTCTTCCGGCAATGGATCCCGATCGGAACCTGGCAGCCGCCGCCCAGGGCAGCCAGCGCCGCCCGTTCGGCGGTCACTGCGAACCGCGTGTCCTGGTCGTCGAGAAACGCAACCGCCGCAATCGTCGCGGCGTCGCCTTTCCGCGTCTCAATCCCCAACGCCCCCTGCCCGGCGGCCGGGCAAAAGTCCTTCGGCTCCAGCCGTTCGCGTATCCATTCGGTCTTCTCCAACCGGTCCAGGCCCGCCGCAGCCAGCAGGATCGCATCCACCTGCCCCTCGGCCAGCTTGCGCAGCCGCGTGTCCACATTGCCGCGAAACTCGACGGCCTCGATGTCCGGCCGTAGCGCCTTCAACTGCGCCCGCCGCCGCTGGCTGCTGGTGCCCACGCGCGCTCCCTGGGGCAGTTCGCGAACACTTCCAAATTTCACCGACACAAACACGTCCCGCGGGTCCACCCTCGGCGGCGTAGCCGCCAGCGCAAACGGCTCCGGCAGCTCCGTAGGGAGGTCCTTGAGCGAGTGCACCGCCAGGTCGACCCGACCCTCGGCCAGCGCCTCTTCAATCTCCTTGGTAAACATTCCCTTGGAACCGACCTGCGCAAACGTCACTTCCTGCAACCGGTCGCCCGTGGTCTTGATGATTTCGATCTCGACCGAATGTCCCTGGCCGCGCAGCAACGCAGCAATATGATTTGCCTGCCACAAGGCCAGTTGCGAGCCGCGGCTTCCGATACGAAGGTTCATGACCGGCCCACCGCGCTGGTCTCACTCATCTTTGCGCCCTCTGCTTTCACTGTTTCTGGTTTCTTCTGGCCTGCGCCGCTGCTGGGCGCCGCGCTTTCCGTTTCCGGCTCCAGGCCCGCGGCCGCCGGCAATGACCAGGTCTCGCAAAGCGCTTCCAGACGCACAGAATCGCTCTCCCGCGCCGCCTGTTTCAGCGCCTGCATCGGCGGGTGCAGAAACTTGTTGACGAGCCCGCGCGTCAGCGCCTCGACCGCCGCAATCTGTTCCGCGCTCAGCGTGCCCAGCCGTGCCTGCGCCCGCTTCAGCTCTGCCTGGCGAATCTCCTCGGCCTGCCGCTGCAGGGCCACAATCGCGGGAGCCACGTTGACCGTGCGCTGCCGCTCGTGGAACCGTTCCACCTCGGCGGCAATCAGGCTCTCGGCGTCTTTCGCCTCGCGCCCGCGTTCGGCCATGTGCGCCGCCGCCACCTGCTGCAGGTCGTCGATGTCGTAGACAAAGATGCCCTCCAGCTTGTTCATCGCCGGGTCCACATCGCGGGGCACGGCAATGTCGATAAAGAACATGGGCCGGTTGCGCCGCCGATGCAGAAACGCCTGCCCGTGCTCGCGCCGGAAGATGGGGTGCGGCGCGCCCGTCGAGCTGATCACGATGTCGGCCTGGCTGGCTGCGTCATAAATCTGCTCGAAGGGAATCACCTGCCCCTGAAATGTCTCCGCCATGCGCCGCGCGCGCTCCTGAGTCCGATTCGTCACCAGGATCGCCCCCGCCCCTTGCTGCACCAGGTGCCGCGCGGCCAGTTCACTCATCTTGCCGGCGCCCACCAGGAAAACCGTGCGTCCGTGCAGCGATCCAAAAATCTTCCGCGCCAGTTCCACGGCCACCGAAGCAATGGAGACCGAATTCGAGCCGATTTCGGTCTCCGAACGCACCTTTTTCGCGGCTGCAAATGCGCTCTGCAGCAGGTGTTCCAGCTGCCCGCCCACCGTGCCCGCGGCGCGCGCCACGGCGAATGCTTCTTTCACCTGCCCCAGAATCTGCGGCTCGCCCACCACCATCGAGTCCAGACTGGCAGCCACGCGGAAAAGATGCCGAATCGCATCCTGGTCGCGGTGCTGGTAAAGGTGCGGAGCCAGCAGCGCCGGATCCAGGCCAAAATGCCGTTGCAGAAAGCTGGTCAGGTCGGCGTTCGGCCCCCTCGTTGCCGCCTGCGGTTCCAGTGCCGCCAGAATCTCCACGCGATTGCAGGTGGAAACAATCATGCACTCGGTCACGCCGGGCACGGCGGCCAAAGCGCGCGTGGCCTCCGGCAAATCTTCGCGGGAAATAGCGATGCGCTCGCGCAGCTCAATGGGCGCGGTCTTGTGGTTGATGCCGATAAGGGCCAGGGTCATCGCGGGCCATACCTGTGTACCTGGCTGAAAACATTGGCCGCAAGCACCGCCAGCATCACCAGGAAGACTGCGCCGGAAAGATAAGCGGCCCTGCGTCCGCGCAATCCGGCCGTGCGGCGAACGAAGAGCAGGGTCACGTAAATGGCCCATAAAATAAACGAAGCAATGACCTTGGGGTCGAGGAAATAGGCAGCGCCCAATGGCGTTTCCTGGGCCAGAACCGAGCCGATCACCAAGCCCACCGTCATGCACGGAAAGCCGAACTCCAGCGTCGCGTGAGCGATGCGCTCCAGCGTGTCGAGCGGCGGCAGCCAGTCCAGCGGCACCCACCAGGAGTCCTCGACGGGCCTGCGCTTGCTCTTCAACCGCCGCTCCTGCACGAGGTAAAGCACTGAGGCCAGAAGGCTGAACCCAAGCGCCGCATAGGCGGCCAGTAGCGCGGCAATGTGCGCCACAAGCCAGCTGATGCGCACGCCTTCCGAGGGGAATGTGTACCGGTCGGGTCCCAGGGAGGGGACAAAAACCACAAAAAATGTGATCGGCAAAGCAAAGATTCCAAGGGAAATCGCGTCGTAGAGCCACCACACCAGGAAGAACAGCCCGGCCACGGCAAAGCCCAGAAGCGACTCCACTTCGCGCACACCCACGGGCATCCAGCGGTGGGCCTGGGCGAGCATTTCGACGCCCGAAACGAAATGAAAAAAGAAGGCCAGTCCGGCCAGATGAACGCACGTCTTCCGCCAACGCTCCAAGCCATAGAGCACCGCCGGAAAAACTGCAATCGATGCCGCCGCATAGAGAATCGCCGCTACTCGAAGCCAGAGCAGATACATTTCGATCTTCACCTTATAGGTGCAAATTACCAGTATACTGTGACGCTAATCACTCGGTGGCCGGCTCCCGGCAACCGCTCTCAATCAACCCAGGCGAAAATGCCCCATCCCGCACCGCCAAAAATTGCAGCGCCGTTCACCACACCGGCCGCACTTGACGGTCTCCCGGCCCTCGGCGTTTCCCTCGGCCCTCAATTCTGAATGGCCGCACCCCATGTCTCACCACCCTATCCACCTGTTACAACCATGCTGTAGACTCATCGCTGACAAAAATCCCGCATC
This sequence comes from Occallatibacter sp., assembly GCA_049516495.1. Lineage (GTDB taxonomy): Bacteria > Acidobacteriota > Terriglobia > Terriglobales > Acidobacteriaceae > Telmatobacter. The sequence continues at coordinate 8,355 of JBEKTB010000037.1, read as the reverse complement.
GATTGGCCCCTCTTTCAAGCGAACACGGGTAAGGAAAGATGACCGTGGAACTCAGCATAGTCATGCCCTGCCTCAACGAGGCCGAGACGCTGGCGAGTTGTATCCGAAAAGCGCAGTGCTACCTTCGCCGCTCCGGCGTGTGCGGCGAAATCGTCATCGGCGATAACGGCTCGACCGATGGTTCGCAGCAGATTGCGACCCGCATGGGCGCGCGCGTCATCTCCATTCCCATTCGCGGCTACGGCGCGGCGCTCTACGGCGCCATCACCGCCGCGCGCGGGCGCTACTGCATCATGGCCGACTCGGACATGAGCTACGACTTCGAAAGCCTCGACGGATTCGTTTCCAAACTGCACGAGGGGTACGACCTGGTCATGGGCAACCGCTTTCAGGGCGGCATTGAGCCCGGAGCCATGCCCTGGAAGAACCATTACATCGGCAATCCCATCCTCTCTACCGTCGGCAAAGTCCTCTTCCATGCCGAGGTGGGAGATTTCCATTGCGGCATCCGGGGATTTTCAAAAGACGCATTTCAGCGCATGGATTTGAGAACCACGGGAATGGAATTCGCCTCGGAGATGGTGATCAAGGCCAAGCTCATGGGCATGAGGACGACCGAGGTCCCGGCAATCCTCAGGTGCGACGGCCGCACGCGCCCGCCGCACCTGCTTCCCTATCGCGACGGCTGGCGGCATCTGCGCTTCATGCTGCTGTTCAGTCCCGGATGGCTCTTCCTGTATCCCGGCTTGGCGCTGATGCTTCTGGGCGCGCTGGTGGGCGGCCTCATTCTGGCCCGTCCCATCCGCCTCCACGGCGTTCAATTCGGCCTCGACACGGTGATCTATTGCGGCGCCCTCCTGGTGGCCGGCTTTCAGGCCGTCCTGTTCTGGATTCTCTCCCGCATCTATGCCCTCCAGGAAGGACTCTATCCGGCGATCCCGGGGCACCATTGGTACCGCCGCCTCATCACCCTGGAACGCGGGCTCGCTGCCGGCGCCACCACCATGCTGGCCGGCCTGGCAGCCGCCGTTTACGCACTGTGGCAGTGGAAGCAACATGCATTTGGCGACCTCGACCCGGAGCGCATTGCACGCATCGTCATTCCCTCCTCGGTCGCCATCTCCCTGGGCATGGAGATCGTCCTGTTCAGCTTCCTGCTCAGCACCTTCGGCTTGAACGTGCGCCCCTACACGACCATGGTGGAAGAGATCGAGCAGATCTGCAGCCGTGAAGAGGCGCTTGTAGACTAGCGCGTATCGGCAGGCATTTCGCTGTAAACTGGGAGCCACCCACTCCGCCGTTGGGCTTTTGGTCCAGGCGGAACTTTTCCTTCGATTCGCGCGTAACCAATGATCGAGAAGCCTATGACCCTCAAGAGACTGCTTGCGCTGTGCCTGCTCATCGCCGCCGGTGCGGCCTCCGCCATCCCCGCTCGCGCCGACCGCGACGCGGTCCAGTTCGGCTCCAACATCAACGTCCCAGCCGACACCTCGGTCCATGATGCCGTCTGCTTCTTTTGCAGCATCAATGTCCAGGGCGAGGTCCGCGGAGATATCGTCGTCTTCTTCGGCAACGTTCACCTTGCCGGCCGCGCCAATCACGACGTCGTGAACTTCTTCGGCAAGGTGTCGGCGGAAGACAACGCCTCGGTCCACCAGGACATGGTCAGCATGTTTGGCTCGGTCCGCCTGGGCGAGAACGCCACCATCGGCAAGGACTTGGTGGTCATGTTCGGGGCCCTGCATGCGCCTGAGTCCGTCACCGTCGGCGGAGACCGCGTCGTCCAGCCACCCTGGATTTTCTTCGGCCCCCTGCTCATCCTGGTCCTGGTGCTTATCCTCATCGTGCGCGAGTACCGCGCCTATCGCCGCCGCCGCTTTTTCCGCGACTATCCCTTCCCGCCCAGGCAGTAGCAGCGGACCGCACCATCCGAGCAGGTCCAGGATGGACCTGCAAGCGGAATCCGACGCCGCAAGCCGAATCGTGCGCCGCAGTCGGTCTCCCGCGCCGTAAGCTGAATGTATGAACCTGATTGCCGCCGTGAATCCGCGTGCCTTGCGCATAGTCCTGCCCGGCGGCAGCGGACTGCTGGGCCAGATCCTCGCGCGCCACTTTCAGGAGCGCGGCCATCATGTCACCGTGCTCACCCGCGGCCCCTACACGGCGCCCTGGCAAACCGTGCACTGGGACGGCCAGCACCCCGGCCCGTGGATCGATTACCTTGAGGGCGCCGATGTCTGCATCAACCTCGCCGGCCGCAGCATCAACTGCCGCTACGACGAGGCCAACCGTAGGTCAATCTACGATTCGCGCATCAAGACCACGCGCTTGCTCGGCCAGGTCATCGCCGGGCTCGCCGAACCGCCGCAAGTCTGGCTGAACGCGTCTACGGCTACCATCTATCGCCACGCCCTCGACCGCGCAATGGACGAAGCCACAGGCGAGCTGGGCGGCAGCGAGTTCATCACAAAGCGACGCCGTGCGCCGCAGACGTGGAATCTCTCCATTCAAGTCGCCAAGGACTGGGAAACCGCGTTCTTTCAGGCCCACACCCCGCGCACGCGCAAAGTGGCCCTGCGCAGCGCCATCGTCTTCAGCCCCGCGCACGGCAGCGCCTTCGCCACATTCTCAAATCTCGTACGGCTCGGCTTTGGAGGCAGGCAGGGCAACGGACGCCAATTCGTCTCCTGGATTCATGAAGCCGACTTCGCGCGCGCCGTCGAATTCCTCATTGCCCGCGAGGACCTGGAAGGGGTCGTAAACGTCGCCGCTCCCAACCCGCTTCCCAACCGTGCGTTCATGGCCGCCCTGCGCGAAGCCTGGGACGTGCCCAACGGCCTGCCCCTTCCGTCTTTGGCCATCGAGATCGGCGCACTCCTTTTGCGCACCGAGTCCGAACTGGTGCTCAAGAGCCGCCGCGTCGTTCCCGGCCGCCTGTTGGACGCTGGCTTCCGTTTCACTTTCCCCGACTGGCCCGAAGCCGCCGAAGACCTGGCCCAGCAATGGCGTCATCGCCACGATTGAAATCCGGCACCTGTTCCCTGTTCCCTAGCCCCTAGTCCCTGCCTTTGTCACTTCTTCCCCGGCGTGATGTCGGTGACGGGCAAATCCCAGTGGCCCGCAAGAATCTCAAATCGCCGCTGCTCTTCTCTCTTGTAGGTCTCCTGGTCCGGCCAGAGTTCCTTGATAAAACCCTCTTCGTCGGGATTGGCCGTGGTCGCGACCGTCGAATTCCTGTACCGAATCGTCACGCGATAATCCCAGCGGCCATCTTCTGTCGTGTGGTAAGCCGGAGATTCAATCTTCAGCGAAACGATGCGGCCGGTGGCCTGGATCTTTTGAAGCAGCGGGTAGTGATTTTTGAGGAAGAGTTGCAGAAACTCGGCCTGGTGGCCCCATTGCACTTTGTAGTAGTACTCGACGGTGTAGGGCTGATCGGCGCCTACTTGTGGCGGCGCGCCCTGGCCCATCAGCGGAGCAGCCAGCGAAGCGGCAAAGAGCACAGCGAAGACGGAAAGGAGAACCCTGCGCATAAAACCTCCACGGAACAATGATCGAATGACTGTCATTGTACCGTGGAGATTTGTCGAACGGCTGCCGTGGGAGAGGTTGCTCCCACGGCAGCGAGTTAATATAAGGTTCGCTACCGTCCGCTATAAATATGCTTGTCGAGTTACCCGGCCCTGCTGAAGTGAATATGAAGGCTATAAATATGCCGGGGGATAAAGCTTTAGAAGCTTGCGTAATTTTCCAGGGCCGTTCTGCTGGGAATGGTGAGCGTGGAGCCGTGAAAGGCAACCAGCCGTTGATGTTTGAATGCGCTCAGGGTGCGTGAAACAGTCTCGCGCGTGGCCCCGATGAATTCGCCGATTTCTTCATGAGTCAGGGCAAAATGGAGCCGTGTCCCGTTCTCTGTGGTCTGGCAGTTCCGGCTCCAGTCCAGCAGCAGGCGCGCAAGTTTCTCGGGCGCAGTAAAAGAAAGTCCGACGGTGCGCAATTGCTCGCAGGCCATGGTGTAATGGCGGCTGAGTTCCTGCGTTACAGCCTGATAGACCTCGGGATTGTGCGACAGAAAGTTGAGAAACTCCCGCCGTCCGACCAGGGCTAGCTTGGCGGGATGGAGCGTCTCGGCGGTCATTTCGCACTTGGCCCCGGAAAGAACGGAGGCCAGCCCCAGAATTTCGCCCTTTCTGGCGATGCGCAGAATCAGCCTTTTTCCGCCGCTCGAGTTGATGGAGAGCTTCACCTCGCCTTCCAGAACCACGAAGAGGCTTTGCGGCGTCTCCCTTTCGGAAAACAGGATGCAGCCGGCCTGGTAGGGTCTCGGGTGCACCATCGACACCATTTCCTTCAGTGCCTGGGGCGAGAGTTTGTTAAAGAACTCGCCAGCCAGCAAAGCCTGGCTCCAGTTGCCGCTTGTTGTGTCACGCGTTGTTTGCATTGCCAGCCCCCTCGTTTTAGCGTCCCGAATTGCCGGCCATAATTTCAGCGGCAAGGTAGTGCGTCCACAGCGTGCCGGTCACAAGTTCTGCGTTCGTCTGGGTATAGATCTCCCGCAGAACCCGCCGGCCAGAGTCATCCGCGTAAATAACGTCGCGTAAGTCAAGCGACAGTTTGGTCGAACCCGGGGATGGCGCTCTTTCCTTCCAAACGCGGCTCAGTTCAGCCACATTTGGCCCGGCGATTCGTCCTTCCAGCCTCATCGCCATCGCGCCTTCGTTTTCCTGAATTGTGATTCGCAACATTTTGAAGATCCGCTCTGCCTTACGCCATGACATGTTGCATGCCCCGTGCCAAACCCGGGGCACGCAGCAGATCTTCTATCTTCAACTGAATTGAAACAAGTTAGCTGAAATAGGTGTCAATCGGAAGAGTCGGGCGAATGGCAGGTGACGAAATGACGATGACGAAATCTCGCCATCGAGACTATATATGGTCACTTCCTTCGGTGACAGACCTTCTGTCGCCGACCCTCCGCTCGATGCCGAGCTTTTTCATCTTGGAGTTCAACGTCGTTCGTTTCAGGCCCAGCCGCGCGGCGGCTCCGTGCGGGCCGCCGATCTGGCCTTTGGCCTCGCGCAGGACCTGCAGGATGTGCTCTCGTTCCGCCGCCCGGAGGGTGGGGCTCTCCGGCACGACGCTCTCGTCCTCTTCTTCCATTTCCAGTTCGGCCAGGGGTACATAGAGCACCGACCCGCGCGTCAGAATCACGGCCCGCTCCAGAAAGTTCTCCAGTTCGCGGATGTTGCCCGGCCATTGCCAGCGGGAAAGCGCCTCCATGGTCTCGTCGGGGATCACTTCGATGGACTTGCCCATGCGCCGGCTGTGCATGCTCACAAAATGACGAACCAAAACAGGAATATCGGTGGCCCGCTCCCGCAATGGTGGAGCGACGATTGGGAAGACCTTGAGCCGGTAATAAAGGTCGCTGCGAAACGTCTTCTCGGCGACCATTTTGGTCAGATCTCGATTGGTGGCCGCAATCAGGCGAATGTTTACGGGAATGGACCGGGTACCGCCCAGCCGCTCAATTTCCCGCTCCTGCAAGGCGCGCAGCAGTTTGGGCTGTAGGTCGAGGGGCAGTTCACCCACCTCGTCCAGAAAGAGAGTCCCCTCGCTGGCCAGTTCCACGCGGCCCATCTTGCGTGCCACGGCGCCCGTGAAGGCGCCCTTTTCATGGCCGAACAACTCGCTTTCGATCAGCCCTGCCGGAATGGCGGCGCAGTTCAGCTTGATAAAAGTTCGATCGGCGCGCGGGCTGAGCCGGTGAATGGCCCGCGCAAGCAGTTCTTTCCCGGTCCCTGTCTCCCCCTGGATCAGTACCGTGGCGTCCGTGGGCGCAACGGTTTCAATCTGCGTCAGAACCTCGCGCAGCCCTGTGCTTTCGCCAATTATGTCTTCAAATCGCCCATCGTGATTGATCTCTTCTTCGAGATACTTCTTTTCCAGGCTCAAGCGGTCGCGCAACTCGGCGATCTGGCGAAAGGCCATGGCATTGCTCACCGCCATCGCCACCTGGCCGGCGATCTGGGTCAGCATATCCACCTCGTGCTGCGAGAATCCCGACTCCCTCAGGCTGGCAACTGCCAGGACTCCAATCGCCTCACCGCGGTGGATGAGGGGTACCCAGCACGCCGAGCGCATTCCCAGCGAGGTCAGGTGGCGCACGTTCTCCTCGGCGTAGGGCGACTCCTGGATGCGGCTCAGAAGCACCGGTTCCCTGCTATTGAAAACTGTCCCCGCCGGCGAACCTGCCAGAGGCAGCCGCAGGTCGCCGCGCCGGGACTCTCCATCGTCGGGGCCCAGAAACTGCACAATCAGGCTGCCGCTGGCCTTGTCAAAGAGCCCCAGCGTCGCACAATCGTGGGGAATCACATCCCCGATGCTGGCCGAAATGGCCGCCAGCATCTTCCTCACATCCAGATTGGCCAGCAGCGCGCCGCTCAACTGCAGCATCACCGCTTCCTGCGCCCGCTTGCGGTCGGTGATGTCCCGCGTCACCTTGGCAAAACCGGTAACCACGCCGGTGGAATCGCGAATTGCTGTGAGGATGCTGTCCGTCCAGAAGCGCGTGCCGTCCTTTCGGACGCGCCAGCCCTCATCTTCCACGCGGCCGCGCGCCGCCGCCAGGTGCATCAGCTCCGCCGGCCGGTTCCTGTCCCGGTCCTCCTGCGTGAAAAATCGGGAGAAGTGCAGGCCGAGGACCTCATCTTCGCTGTACCCCTTGATCTGTTCGGCTCCGGGGTTCCAGGTGATGATGTAGCCGTCGCGGTCCAGCAGATAGATGGCGTAGTCGTGCACACTAGCCACAATCGAGCGCAACTGCTGGTCGTTGCGCCGCATTTCCTCCTGCCACTCCACTTGCCCGGTTGCATCGCGCACAAAGCTCATCACCACCGGACCGGAGGCTGTCTCCATCGGCTTGAGCATGATGTCGACCGGAAACTCGCTCCCGTCCCGGCGCAGCCCGAACAGGTTCATGGCCGCGCCCATCTGCCTCGCTCTCGGGTGTGCATTGTAGTTTTCGCGATGGTCGGGATGACGCCCCCGGAAGCGCTCGGGCATCAGGTTCTCGACCGGCATTCCGGCAAAGTCTTCTTGCGCGTACCCAAACAGTTCCGCCGCACGCGTGTTGGCGCTGCGGATGGTCCCATCCGGCTCGGTAACAAAAATGCCGTCCGGGGAAAACTCGAAGATGTCGTCGAAACGCTGTGCCGCGTCCCGTGCTTCCTCCCGCGCGGCCCTCTGCTCGGTCACATCGCGCACAAAACTCAGTACTATCGGCCCCGAGGCCGATGCCGTCGGCTTCAGCAGAATATCGACCGGAAACTCGCTTCCATCCTTGCGCAATCCGAACAGGTCCAATCCGACCCCCATCTGACGCGACTTGGGGTGGGCAAAATAATCCTCCCGGTAGTCGGAATGGCGGTCCCGAAAACGCTCGGGAACCAGGCTGTCAATCGACAAGCCTTCAAACTCTTCCTGCGAATAGCCGAACAGTTCCCTGGCCCGCGGGTTCGCGTCGCGGATTCGTCCCTCCTGGTCGGTGACGACAATCCCGTCCGGAGAAAACTCGAAGAGGTTCTGGAAGCGCTGGGCAGTCTCCTGCCTGGTCCTCTGCTCGGTCACATCGCGCACAAAACTCACCACCACGGGACCGGATGCTGTCTCCACTGGCTTGAAATGGATGTCGGCCGCAAATTCGGTTCCATCCTTGCGCAGCCCGTACACCTTCGTCTCCAAGCCCATCTGGCGATCGGTGGGGAGGATATTGTAGTTTTCGCGATGTTCCGGATGCCGCGCCCGGAAGCGCTCGGGAACCAGGCTCTCAACGGATTTGCCGAACAGCTCACCCGGAGAGTAGCCAAACAGTTCTTCAGCGCTGGGGTTCGCGCCGCGGATCACTCCGTCGGTATCGGTGACAAAAATTGCGTCGGCAGAGAACCTGTACAGTTTCTCCAACGCCGACAAGGTGACCTCGGCCCGATGGTGCTGGGTCAAAGCGTCTGCAGCCTGCTCTGGGGGATCAGACGGGCGCATGGTGGGCTCCAACCTCAAGCAATCTTGGGTGCGCCCTCCAGTACTACGGGGCGTAGTACCACTGGCTGCAACCGCGAGTACTGAGGGCAGGTTACTCCATTGACCCCGGGATGACAACTCGACGCCGACTGCTCACCCACAGGCGGGTTTGCATTCCTCTCTGCTTCATTTCCGGGGTGCGGCGCTCGCTCCGGTGTGCCAATGAAGCAGGCGCTTGAGCTCCGGCGAAAACTCTTGCACCAGGTGGGTTGCGCCGGTCAGGCCGACCTCGATGTGGCCGGTCTGCACACCTTGCACCAGCGCGGTATAGTGATG
>JBEKTB010000036.1:0-27610 GCA_049516495.1 Occallatibacter sp. | reverse complement strand
ACCTATTTCCTTTGGGCAACATCTTATGATTCAATGCATGAAAGAACCGAGGCAATCAGCTACTACCATCATTTTCTGGAATCGTCTGCCGGAAAGTTCCCGGATCAAGAATGGCAGGCTCGCCAACGTCTCCTTTTGCTCGAAAACAAAAAATGAGATGTGCGAGGATGCGAAATGGAAGGCGGTACTTGCTCTGAAAGATGCCGCGCGTACGAGCTGGTGAGATTGCCGATCTTCCCGCTTGCACAATCTCATTGAATGCTCCTATAGTCACGGCCTGGGGTAATGCCGCTCGTGCGGAGGTTCCTCATGCTGTCTCGGAGTCCGTTGGCAGTCCTCGTCCTCCTTGCTGTGACCGCGGCACCGGCCTGTGCCTCCGGGTTCGATGACAAGATCCCCGACCAACAGAGCATTGATGCGCTGGCCGCCAAGGCCAGCCAGGCTCAGCCGCGCGAACAGTGCTTCCTCTATGCCCAACTGGTGCACGAGATGACGGAGTTCAGCCTGCGGCGCTATGCCGCCGGCGACGTGGAGAAGGCCACCGACCTGCTGAAGCAGGTGCAGTTGCTGACGCACAAGATCCACCTCTCGGTGTCTGACGACGACAAGCGGCTCAAGAACGCCGAGATTCTGCTGCGGCATACCGCCTTCCGGCTGACCGAGATGCTGCACTCCAGCAGCTATGAAGACCAGACACTGGTGGCGCAAACCCTGGCGCAGGTATCGCAGGCGCAGAACGAAGCCATGATGCAGGTCTTCCGCAAATAGTCGCGTGTCAGGCGAACGACAGACTTTTCCAATTGAGTTCATCTCTGGCCTGCAGAGACGTGGGCCTTTTCGAGCATCCAGCGGGTGTGCTTCAATGGAGCGCTAGAGCGTTTTCGGTCCTATTGTTTACGGCTGAATTGGAGCTTTGTTGTCTCCCACCCTTGAATCAAAGAGCGATTCAAGGATGGGGCACCCAAAGTTTTGTCAGCGCTTGAACCGAAAGTGCGTGGGGTGCTGCTGTGCGATCGATGCGCTGTCTTGCCGCAATTCTCGGCTGTCTGCTGCTGACTGCGCCGCTGGGCGCGCAAAAGGAAAAGCGAGAGCCGCTGACCGAAGTTCAGATCGAGAAGATTCGCGAGGCGGGCATCGATCCGAACGAGCGGGTGAGTCTCTACACCAAGTTTCTGGACGAACACGCGGAGGTCTTGAAGGGACTGACCAACCGCGCCCATTCGCCTGCGCGCGGCCATCGGATAGACGACGAGTTGCAGGATTTTACGGCGTTGATGGACGAACTGGGTTCGAACCTGGATGTTTACACGGACCGCAAGGCTGACATCCGCAAGGCGTTGAAGCCGCTGAATGAGGCCACCGGGCGCTGGCTGGGGATTCTGCGTGCGCTGCCCGGAGAGCCGGCTTTCGACCTGGCGCGGAAGGAAGCCATCGAAAGCGGCGAAGACCTGGCCGACCAGGCCAAGCGGCTGGAGACCGAGCAGATCGACTATTTCAACCAGCACAAGGATGAGAAGGGACAGGACCGGGCAGAACCGAAGTAACGACAGGGATCGGGGGTTGGGGACTGGGGGCTAGGGACTAGGGGTAGGGGTCAGGGGGCGCGAGCTTGGCCGCTTCCACTCGCTGGACCTTGTAAACTGTAGCCAGTGGCTGCCGATTTTGTTCTGATTTTTGAGGAAGAGTACCGGGCATTGCGCCCCCGCGCGCCTATGCCGCCTATCGCGGTTCGCTTCCGCCGCTTTACTTCGCTGAACACCACGATCCGACTGCGCGAAGGTCAGATTTTTGTCAGCCTTTCCGATCTGCTTGAAGGGGCGCCGGAAACGGTGGTTCGCGCCATTGCCCACATTTTGCTGGCCAAGCTGTACAGGAAGCCGATCGACGCCACGCAGAATCTGCGCTACAAGCGATTTGCCTCGAGCGCGGCCGTAACCCGGCAAACGGAGCTGATTCGCGGGGCGCGCGGGAACAAGCGGTTCTTCGGGCCCGAGGGACGCTTCTACCACCTGGAAGAGGTCTTCGACTCGCTCAACACGCGGTTCTTCGGCGGGATGCTGGGCCGGCCGGAGTTGACCTGGAGCGAGGGCATGGCCAAGCGGTCACTGGGCCACTATGACGCCGCCCACAACACCATTGTGGTGAGCCGCGTCTTCGACCGGCCTTCGAGTCCGCGTTATGCGGTGGAATACCTGCTCTACCACGAGATGCTGCACCTGAAGCACCCGGTGAAAATGCGCGGACTGCGGCGGTGCGTGCATTCGCGAGAGTTCAAGCTGGAAGAAGCACAATTCCCGCAACTGGCTGAGGCAATGGCGTTTATCAAACGGCTGTAACAGGATGCGTGTGCCGAAGAGCAAGCCGCAGCGGCCTCGGACAGCAGCGAAGAAATGGAAAGAGCCCGAAGAGTTTACCGCAGGGCCTCAAGGCCACATCATTCTTAGGGCACTTTCGGCACGACTAAAGCCGTGCACTGTTGTCAGGGCTGAAGCCCAGACCTACCAGCCCTGACCTACCGCCCTAACCTAGTTTTCAGCAGGCTGCTCAGGCCACTTTTTCCGCGGCGGCGATCGCCTTTTCCGGGCCGGTGGCGGGATGGGCGGACGCCCAGACAACCAGCACAAGGCCGACAAACACGCAGCCGGCGCTGGCTAACTGAGCGTTCGATAAGTTCCAAAGGACCTTAGGGTTGCGACGGATAAATTCAACCAGAAAGCGAGCTATTCCACTCAGCATCAGGTACTCCCCAACGATGGCGCCTGTGCCTCGGGACTTTCCGCCTCGCCACCACAGCCACCATCCGATGAGAAGGCCGGCGGCGAGTTCGTAGAGGGGGGTGGGATGGACGCGAACCAAGGGCGGGGTGGGCTCGATGCCGTTGGGGAAGCTCATGCCCCAGGGCAGGTTGGTGGGCAGCCCGTAGCAGCCGTCACCGGAGAGAAAGCAGCCGATGCGGCCGATGCCGTAGCCGATGGCGGCTGCAGGAGCGGCCAGATCGAGGGTGCGCAGGCCGCCGATGCGTGCCCACCAGCCCTGAAAGATCAGGGCGGAGATGCCGAAGACAAGGCCGCCGAACCATGCGAAGCCGGCTGAATCCCACAACACCCGCCAGCCCATTTCGCGAAACTCGACGGGCGTGTCGATCACGTGCCACAGTTTGGCGCCCACGATGCCGGCCACAACGGCGATGGCCACCATGCCGACCGCGTCGGCAGGTTCCCCGTTCGCAGTGATACGGGCGCGGCGGAAATTGCGGTCCATGACGAAGGCGCCAGCCACGGCTGCCAGCCAAAGCATCAGGCCGAAGGTTGGCACGCTGAGGTGCCAGAGGTGGAGATAGGGAATCATACGTCTCCAAGTATAGACGGGCAGGCATTCGGAGCCGGAATTTGCACAGGCCCGCTTGCCCGGCGGCGGCCCGTTCAGGAGATACTGTGAGCATGGCTACCATCACCTACCAGAACCTTGAAGTCCTTTTTACCCGCCAACAGATTGCCGAGCGTGTGGCCGAAATGGGCGCGCAGATTACCCACGACCTGCAAGGCGAGAAGCTGGTGATGGTGGGCGTGCTGAAGGGCGCGGCGCCGTTTCTGGCCGACCTGTCGAGGGCCGTGCAGGTGGACGCAACGTTTGATTTTGTAGCCACTTCCAGCTACGGCAAGGGGCAGCGGTCCTCGGGCGCGGTCAAGCTGATCAAAGACCTCGACCAGCCAATCGAGGGCAAGAACGTTCTGGTGGTCGAAGACATACTGGACACCGGGCTAACCCTCTCTTACCTGCGCAAGCTGTTTCTGCAGCAGAAGCCCAAGACGCTGCGCATCGCCACGCTGCTGGACAAGCCTTCGCGGCGCCTGGAGAAGATCGAGGCCGATTACGTTGGCTTTTCCATTCCCAACCTGTTTGTCATCGGCTACGGGATGGACTATGCGGAGAGGTACCGGAATCTGCCCGACATCTGCCTGATGACGCCCGAGCACCCGGAATAAGGCCCTTCAATTTCATGGGATTTGATGGTGCTGAAGCACCCGGCTCCCTCTGAAATCTTCGATCAAGGGAATCTCTGAACAAGTCCGTGCAGCAGGGATGCTCATCCCTCGGGGGCTAAAGCGTTTTCAACTCTACTGTTCACAACCGAAGCGATCGTTCATGCTCTCCCATCCATTCGCAAAGTGCGCGAATGGATGGGGCACACCCGAGATTTTGTCAAGACTTGAATCGAAAACGCTCTAAAGCGCGGTTGATTTTGCTGGACTTATGTACGGGCTAAAGCCCGTACCCTTCAGCTAAAGCCGGTACCCTTCAAATCGCTGACTTATTCAGAGGCTCCCTGGAACCTCGTTCTAGGGAGCTGTCTCCTCGGACAAGACCGAGGTGGCGCCCTGGCTGAACTGGAACCGCAGGATCCACACGCTGGGAACGGCCTTGCCGTCTGCTTGCGCAGCCTTGAATCTCCAATGTTGCGCCGCCTGCAGAGCCTGGTTGGCGAAATACCTGCTCGGCCCATGCGAGTCCCACGCGGCATTGGAGACATTTCCGTCGGGATCGACTGTAACCCGGACGCTCACCTGAAATGTGCCGCGAATGCTTGCGTTTGCCGCTGGGAGCACTTCCGGCATCACCTGCTGAGTAACCGCGCCCTTCACCACAGCACCTTTGTAGACTTGGGATCCCGCATCTGCGGGAGTGCCGGCTGGCTCGGCCTGCTGCACTCCGGCGGACTGCCCGGGGTTGGTTTGGCGAGATCGCAATAGCAGGCCTGCAGCAACCGCGATCAGGACAACCGCGACAGCGACCAGCGCCTTTACGCGGGGCTTGCCCGTTGCGGATCTGCCTGTCTTTGCGGATCTGCCTGTCGTTGCCGACCCGACCGTCGTCGCCGATCTGCGTGTCGTGATGGCAGGAGCCGGAACGGAGGGGGCCGAGACGGCCGGAGCGGGCTTGAGACGGGTTTTGACTTCACTCAGGGTGCAGCGGAGTTGAGGGTCGGGTCGCAGACAATCCCGGGCAATCCCGGCAAAGGGCTGCGGAATGAAGACGGGGACCAGCGGCTGCGTTTTTGCCGACCTGTCCCAGGCGGGCGGATGCTGGGTGAGGGCTTCGACCAGGGTAACGCCCAGCGACCAGAGGTCCGCGGCTGGGGTGATTGCCGCAGCGGCGTTTTCCGGCGCCTCACTGACTGTCAGCGTCGCAGGGTGCTTCCATAGCTCGCCGGCGACGTGCAGGCTGTCTGAAGAGAGTTTCAACTGATCGTTGACGACCACGATGTTCGATGGCTTGAGATGGCCGTGCACGAACCCCGCGCCGTGCAGGTAAGAAAGCGAGTCGAGGACAGGGTCGAGCATCTCCCTGGCCTCGGCAGGCGTGAGGGGCCGCTCGGCGAGAACCTGCGAGAGGACCTCTTCGGCATATTCCATCACGACGTAGAGCAGCGGGGTGTTGCCGATTTGACCACGGCCGGAATGAAACAGACGCACGAGGTGAGGATGCGACAACGTGGCCGCCAGCGCCCAATCGGCAATCTGTGCCTCTGCGTCGCTGTCATCCGCGGGGAGGAGCTTGATGGCCGCTTTCTGACGTCCAGACTCCTCAAGCTCCGTGAGGTAGACGCCACCGCGCTCAGAACCGCCCAACCATTGGAGGAGAATAAATCTCCCGTCGATGTCGCGTCCTACCCAATCGCTACGTACTATCGCTGTGTTCATTGACTGGATCATTCTACCCTGCAACCGCCTCTGCTGCGCCCTTCCGAGCGCTGGCCGCATTGAGTATTTATATCGCCTCCGCAACCGGGCTGGAACCTGGCGCGCTCTCAGTCTTCATTGTTTGCGGTTGAGATGAATCCTTATTGTCTCCCACGCTTGAATCAAAGGACGATTCAAGGATGGGGCACCCAAGGTCTTGTTAGCACCTGAACCGAAAAGGTTCTGGCGGGCTCAGCGCCGCAGAGACTCCGCGGCACGCATCGCCAGGCCGTGAGCGACTGACGTAAACTCGTTTCCGCCTCGTATGCGGTCCTCGCCAAATCGAGTGGCAAAGATGCGGCGGACCGCAGGCACGAAGGAACTTCCGCCGGTGAGGAACACACGGTCCACCTCGCGGGGGTGGATGCCCGCATTCTGAAGCAGCCCGTCAATGCACTGCTCGATTGCGCGCAGGTCCTGCTCGATCCATAACTCAAAGGAGCCGCGTGTGACGGGAATCCTCAGGTCCATGCTGGCGCTCGAGAAGCGAAACTCCGCTGCGTCGCTCTGCGACAGCTCGAACTTCACCCGCTGCACGGATTGATGGAGCTGATAGCCGAGATCCTCGTCGATGACGGCGATGAGGGCCTCGATCTTTTCCGGTTCCAGTGCGCGGGCGCGGGCGCTCTTCAAGATCTCCCGGACATTGTTGGTGCGCAGGAAGGAAAGGTAATGCCAGCGTTCGAGGTTGCCATAGATCCACGCGGGCACGGCGGGGAGAAGCTTATTGAGCGATCGCGCCTCGGAGTCAGATCCAAGCGCCGGCGAAACCAGCTTTCGAACCAGGCGCGCATCGAATGAATCCCCGGCGAATCCCACGCCGCTGGTACCCAGCAAATCCTGGGGCGTGCGTCCCCGACGGCGAATCTCCGGACCAACGTGCAGCAGGGAGAAGTCGCTGGTGCCTCCGCCGAAGTCTCCGATGAGAATCAGTTCGTCGTGGTTGAGCGTCGATTCATACGAACAGGCCGCAGCCACAGGCTCCATTTCAAAATCGACGTGCTCGAACCCGGCCATTTCAAATGCCTCGCGCAAACGCGCCACGGCAAAGTCGTCGTCTTCGGTTGATTCGGCTCCCACGAAGCGCACGGGACGCCCGATCATGGCGGTACGAATGGGCCTGTCAAATTGCCGCTCGGCGTGTTTGCGCAGATCGCCGAGCATGCGCGAGATCAACTCTTCCAGCTTATGGCGACGACCGAAGACCTCTGTTCCGGTGAGCATACGGCTGGCGAGATGCGACTTGAGCGACTGAACAAGGCGTCCCTTCTCGTCCGCTTCCAGGTAACGCTCAATGGCCGCAGGACCGCTCAGCGAGTGTGTCCGCTTGATCCCGTTCGCTGACATGAACGATTCGAAATAGAGAACGGAGCGAAACGACAACAACTCCGCCCCGCCGAAGGAAAACGAGGCGAACCGAACCTGTTCATTCTCTGTTCGAAGTGCGACGGAGCTGTTGGTGGTGCCGAAATCGATGCCAACAGCATCAAGTTGTTTTTTTCCTGGGTGCATTCTTACCATTATTTCGCATTTGCGGATTGGGCGCCGGCGGCGCGATCCTTTGGGCTCACGCACTCGCAACCGACCTGTCGCCAGGCTCCTTTTGCGATCGCTCCCCCGGCCTTCCCTCAAAGGCCGCCCCCGGTATACTTGATGTGGGCCCTCCCTTGATGATTCCGGGGGTCTGAGCCGCATTTTGGCCGGGAATCAATGGAGACCTTTGCGACGCCGTCAACGCCCCGGGTTCAGCGGAATTTCCAGCCACCGATAGTATTGTCAAGTGCTTGTTTCTCAACGCAGAAAGGCGATTCGCCTGAAGACGCCCGACGACCGCAGGGGCAGGAGCAGCAAGGGCGCGGAGGACCGGGTGACCGATTCGGGCCGGATCTGCAACGGGCCGGACGGAACCTCGTCCATGCATTTGGTCCTGCACTCCGGCAGGCACTATACTCATCTACCGTAGAGCGCCCGGCGGGCCGTTGGTTTTGTGCGGCATTGGACCGGGAAGGAGCACGACCCATGAATGCGACGATCCCCATTGAGAGTTCAGATCTGGAGTTTGACAACGGCAGTTTCGATACCGCCGCCTTTGCCGCGGAGACGCTGTCGCGCTGGCAATCGCTGGCTGGCGTCATCGACCACACGCTGCTGAAGCCCGAAGCCACCCGCGACCAGGTTGAAAGCCTGTGCGACGAGGCGATCCGCTACCGCTTTGCCTGCGCCATGGTGAACCCGGTGTGGGTTCCGACGGCGGTGAGCGTGCTTTCCGGGACAGGCGTTCCCGTGGGTGTGGTGATTGGCTTCCCGCTGGGCGCATCGCTGGTGTCCACGCTGCGCCAGGAGGCTTCCGCGCTGCTGCGCCTGGGTGCGAAGGAACTGGACATGGTGATCCCCATCGGCTTGTTGAAGAGCGGAAACCACCAGGCGGTCCATCACACCATTCACGCAGTGGCCACGGTGGCTCACCACCGCGGGGGACTGCTGAAGGTGATTCTGGAGACCGCTCTGTTAAACGTCGAAGAAAAGCTGCGTGGATCGGAGATCGCCATCCAGGCGGGAGCGGACTTTATCAAGACCTCGACCGGCTTTGCCAAGAGCGGCGCGACCGCGGCCGATGTGGCCCTGATGCGCGGCGTGGCAGGCGGGCGCTGCGGCGTGAAGGCCGCGGGCGGCATCCGCACGCTGGCGGACGTGAAGGCGCTGCTCGAAGCCGGCGCCAACCGCATCGGCGCTTCCGCCTCGGTGGCGATTGTGAGGGAGCTGGGGGCGGAGTGAAATCAGGGGTCAGGGGTCAGGGATCAGGGGTCAGGGTTCGAAACCCGAGGATCGCAATGCGAGTCCTGATTCCATAATACGGAGAGTCTCGCTTGAGGTTTTCCCGTTATTTCTGCTGGGCAGGTAACGAATTCAAGATCGTCGACCTGTTCGCAGACCGGATTGAGGGCGAGACGGCAAGAGACTAGCCCCTGTTCCCTGGCCCCCGTTCCCTGTTCCCTGTTCCCTGCACTGCTATCATTCCCTTTCGACACCCATGGAATCCAGTCCAACATCTCCGCGAGAAGAGCCCGAGCTTGAGGGCGACTACCGGCCGGCCGATCCGGCCAGCCCGGGGGCGCATCTTGACCCTGCCAATATCCGCGTGGAAACGGCCGATGTTGCCTACCTGATGCAGCTTGCGGACGCGCTGAATACCACGCTCGATCTGGAAACCCTGCTGAGCCGGACATCGGAGCTGGTGCGGGCCGTGATTCCCTATCGCATCTTCGCCATTCTGCTGCTGAACGACCGAACGCACGAACTGCGGGTAAGATTCCAGATCGGCCACACTACGCACATCGAACGGCTGCGCATTCCCATGGGCAAGGGGGTGGTCGGCCAGGTGGCGCTCACCCGCCAGCCGGTGCTGATCAACGATGTTGCTGCTTCTGAACATTATCTCGATGTGAACCCCGGTGTGCGCTCGGAACTCGCGGTTCCGCTGATCGCCAAGAACCGGTTGATCGGGGTGATGGACATCGAGAGCGAACAGGCAGACTACTTCCGCCCCGAGCACCTGCGCCTGCTCACGCTGACCGCCTCGCGCATTGCCCAGGCGATTGAAAATGCGCGGCTCTACGCGCGCGTGTCCCGCCAGGCGCAGACGCTGTCAGTGATGAACGAGATCGCCACCGAGCTGACCTCGATTCTGGATTTGAACCCGCTGCTGGAGCGGGTGGGGCAACTGCTGCGCCGGCTGATTGACTACCAGATGTTTACGGTCATGCTGCTGGACGCGACCGGCGAGACGCTGATTACGCGCTATGCGTGGCGGTTCGGCTATGCGCACGCGCCTCTGCGCCGGCTACCCATCACCAGCGGGCTGGTGGGCGCGGCGGTGCGCGAGTGGCGGCTGGTCAACGTACCCGATGTGCGCAAGGACCCGCGCTACCTGCCCATGAATCCCGAGACGCGCTCGGAGATGATTGTGCCGCTGTTCCACAAAGGGCGCGTAATCGGCGTACTGGACCTGGAACACACGCGGACGGGCTACTTCAACGAAGAGCACGAGCGCATGCTGACCACTCTGGCGGCGCAGGTGGCTATCGCAATAGAGAACGCGCGCCTCTACCAGGCCGTGCGCACCCAGGAACGGCAACTGGAGCGGGACATCGCCATGGCTCGCGAGGTGCAACTGAGGCTGCTGCCGCCGACTGCGCCCGAGATGCCCAATGCCGACATGGCGGTGCGCTTTTTGCCGGCGCGGACCATCGGCGGCGATCTCTACGATTTTGTGGACTACGGCCCCGGCCGGACGGCCATCGTGCTGGGCGACGTGAGCGGCAAGGCGGCTCCGGCGGCCCTGTTTGCGGCCCTGGTGAGCGGCATCATGCGCTCGGCGGCGCTGCAGCGGCCGGAACCGGCGCAGATGCTGGCTGCGCTGAACGACGCGCTCCAGGAACGCAAGCTCGAATCGCAATACGTCACCATGCTCTTCGCGGTATGGAACGACGAGAGCCGCACGCTGCAAGTGGCCAATTCCGGCGCGGTGCAGCCGGTTCTCTGCCACTCCGGGCAGTCGGTAACGGTGCGCGCAGAGGGCTTTCCGCTGGGTCTGTTTCCCAACGTGACCTACGAGGAGTTCAACGTGGCGGCGCAGCCGGGAGACGCGATTATCTTTGTGTCGGACGGCATCATGGATGCCGAGAACGCGCAGAGCGAGATGTACGGCGAAGAGCGGATGACCGGCCTGTTGTGCAGCCATCGCGGTGAGTCCGCGCAGGCGATCGCCGATGCGCTTCTCGAAGACGTGAGCCGCTTTCAGGGCGATCGCGACCGCTTCGACGATGAGACGATCATTGTGCTGAAGGCGCGGTGAAGAACAGGGAACAGGGGTCAGGGATCAGGGGTCAGTTTGAAACCTCTCCAGCGAAATGAACTGCTAGAGGATTCAAGAGAGTTCTTGATATTCCAGGTCCGCGAGTAAGCATCAGCCCTGTTCCCTGTTCCCTGTTCCCTGGCCCCTGTAAACTGGATCAGAGTCCACACTTACGGAGCCGCCTTGCACACTGTTCCAGAAGAACGCATCATCCGCCCGGCGAAGAACGTTTTCGGCAGCTTGCGTCTGCCGGGCGACAAATCCATCAGCCATCGCTACGGAATGCTGGCCGCCTTTGCGGAAGGCACTTCGCGCTTTACCAATTTTTCGACCGGCGCCGATTGCGCCTCGACATTGAGTTGCATGGAAGCGCTGGGCGCAAAGGTGCGGCGCCTGGAGGACGGCTCTGTTGAGGTGACGGGCGTAGGCGGGCAGGTGACGCCGAGCGCAGCGCCGCTCGATTGCGGCAACTCCGGCTCGACCATGCGCATGATCTCGGGCTTGCTTGCGCCGCAGACGGGAAGCTTCACGCTGGTGGGCGATGCATCGCTTTCGCGCCGGCCCATGGGGCGCATTCAAAAGCCGCTTGAGGAGATGGGCGCGCGGTTGACGCTTACCGAAGGCCATGCGCCGCTGACCATTGAAGGCCAGGCGCTCAAGGCCATCGACTACACCACGCCGGTGCCCAGCGCCCAGGTAAAAACCTGTGTGCTGCTGGCCGGTTTGCAGACCGGCGGCACAACCACGGTGCGCGAGGCGCTGCGCACCCGCGATCATAGCGAACTGGCGCTGCGCGCATTCGGAGCCACGCTCACGCGGACCGTGAATTCGGTTTCGATTGCCGGCCCGCAGGCGCTCCACGCCATTGACGCCGCCGTGCCCGGAGACATTTCTTCCGCTGCGTTCTTTCTGTGCGCGGCAGCACTATTTCCCGGCTCAGGGCTGGTGCTTGACTCGCTGGGGCTGAACCCCACGCGCGCCACGCTGCTGGACGTGCTGACGGCGCTGGGCGCGCACATCAGCGTGCTGAACCTGGAGGAGAAGAACGCCGAACTGGTGGGGACGGTGCAGGTTTCAGCGCCGGCCGAGGGCCTGCGTTCGACAACCATCAGCGGAGCGCTGGCGGCGCAACTGATTGACGAACTGCCGGTGCTGGCCGCGATCGGACCGTACACCAGCGGCGGCATCCGCATCCGCGACGCCAAGGAGTTGCGCGTGAAGGAGTCGGACAGGATTGCGCTGGTGGTCAAGAATCTCCGCGCCATGGGCGCCGAGGTCGAAGAGTTTGAGGACGGCCTGGATGTGCCCGGCGGGCAGACGCTGCACGGGGCCACCATCGACTCCGGAGATGACCATCGCATCGCCATGGCCTTCAGCGTGGCAGCGCTGCGCGCCGAAGGGGAGACGCGGATCCAAGGCGCTGAATCGGCGGCCATCAGCTTTCCGGAATTCTTTGAACTGCTGGACCTGGTGGCGGAGCGGTAGAGCGGGGCTGCTTGGCATCCCACCCTTGCGGCAAAAAGACGCCGCAAGGATGGGGCACCCAGCGATTGTTTGGTTTTCAAACCTCATGGGAACAAGAAAAGACCCGGCACGCGGCCGGGTCTTTTCTGTTGCGCTTGCCAAAAAACTACCGGCTGGCCGGCGGAGTAGTCGTGGGTTGATTGTCAGTCCTGGCGGGCGTCAATCCGGGCACGACGGGGACCGTCTTTACATCTCCCGAAGCTGCTTCACTGAGGTTGATGCCGTAGTGCTGCAGGGTCGAAGCCAGGATCTGGTAGAGGCCCGCGCGGTCCTTTGCATAAGCGGCGTTGGCGGCGATCAGGTTGTCGTCGGCAGTGGCCAGGCCGCGCTGCTGGAGCAGGACGTTGGCGGTGGTGGAAGCGCCGAGGCGGAGTTTCTTGATTTCCGCGTCAACACTTTGCTGCGCATAATCCCGGGCGGCGATCGAAGCCATCACCAGAGCGCGGTCGTTGGTGAGGGCGAACTGCTGATTCACCACCTGCATGCGAATCTGCGTGTAAAGCTGTTCCAGGCGCAATTCAGCCTGGCGGTATTCCATCAGCGAACGCGCCTGGACCGACTGCGCGAATTTGTTGCCGATGGGGATGGTCACGTTGAAGCCGATGCCCTTGTCGGGGGAACTGCTGTTCACCAAGTCGTTCAGGACCGTTCCATAGCCGGTGGTGCTACTCGCCGCGCAAGACTGGCCAAAAAACTCGCAGCTTTTGTTTGGACCGCCGCCGACTCCGGTGCCGCTGTAAAAGCCGTACACGTCCACCTGGGGCAACAGGGCATTGCGTGCGCCCTTCAGTGTGATCTCATCGTTCCTCAGGGTCAGGACCGCCTGTTCCAGTTCCGGCCTCTGCTGAAAAGCCTCCTGGACCAGCGTCTCGACGGGTTGCTTCTCCTCGGGAATTTCCTCAACGCTGACGCGGTCGGTAGGAATGACCGGGGCAGCCAGCAGCGCCGGATCGTTCAGGTTGCGGGCAATCGCCTGCTTGATGATCTGCTGCTGATAGTTCAGGGCACTTTGCGAGGTGATCAGCGCCTGTTTGTCGGCGGCCACGGCCGAGTCATCGTTCACAACCTGCAGCGGAGCCACGGTGCCTATTTCCAACTGCTTGCGGTCGTCGCTATCCAGCTTGGTGCTCTGCTCGAGAGCGCGCTCCTTGGCCTGCACGTCTTCATAGGCCTGGACCAGGCCCCAGTAGATCGTTTCCACCTGGTTGACGGTGTAGAGAATCTGCTGCCGGAAGGACGAGTCGGTAATGCGCCGGTTATTGATCGCCTGGTAAATGAAGCGCTTGTTGACCCAGATGCCGGCTCCCTGCAACAGGTGTTGGGTTACGGTCGCCTTGAAGCTGGAATCGAGTTCCGGGCTGTAAGAACTGAAGGGGCTGTCGGTGGTGACGCGGGAGTTGTTGAAGGCCACTGTCAGCGCTGTGCCGGTGACAAAGCCCTGGTTGTAGGTGAAATTGTATTGGTCCGTATTTTGGAAAGCGCGGGGAGCGAACGCGCTGGTCTGCGGCTGCTCGGCTCTCTCCAGCTGGACCATCGCGGTCGCGACGGGCTCCAGGTTCTCGGGGGCAGGACCGGCGCCCGCAGTGGTCAGCGTCAAACCGGATACGCCGGAACCGGCGCCGCCGGAGCCGACCGTCGTCCCGCCGGGTCCGCCGCCCGTGGTCAATGTGGTGGCAGAACCGCCGAGTGTGCCGGTGACAAGTCCGGAGGGAGCGCCCAGCGGAGCCTGCCCGGTGCGGGTGCGCAGAATGTCGGTATCCGCAATGTCCAGGTCATAGCGAGCGATCGCGATGTCGTAGTTGTTCTCAAGGGTCAGCGCGATGGCGTCGGAAAGGCTGAGATAGAGCTTGCCGTCCTTCACCAGGTCGGTGAGCCGCACCGAATTCGCAAAGCTGGCCTTGCCGATGGTTGTGGGGCGATACATGTTGATCGGGTTGCCCAACAGACGAGCCGCGGGCTTGGAAAAATCGCGCTCCGTGGTGCGAAGATTCACCGGCTCAGTGAGCACTGGAGCCGGAGCGGCGGGGAGCTGGGAAGCCGCCTTTTCCGGAGTCTTTTCTCCCGCGCCCTGCGCCTGCTGCGCAAATCCCGCGGGCATTCCCGCCGTCAATCCCAACATGAGCACCGCTACGGCGCGCAGCCGGCTGCCTGCCTGACGCCGCCCAGCCCCTGCATTTCCGCACAGATTGCGCGCGGACTCTTCCTGCTGCTCAAACACACGTGTACCGAACAAATGCATGATTCCTCTCCACGAATCGCTGAGGCATGTGGGGTGCCACTCTACAAGACGTCCGGAGAGCCTCTCCGGACGCAAATTTGTGATTTCCAGGACAATTTCTGCTTGCAGCCTGGCGCGCGCACTCCGCTCATCGGTCAATACGCGCACAACCCCCGGTTCGTTCCAGGGAGCTGCCTTTATTGTCCCATTCCGACCGTTCCCGGCGGTCCATCCGCCATCGCATGCAGAAAGCTGAGTATATCCCACCCGCACTCCCGGTTCCTCCTGGGCGGCGCGGTCGAGTACCCTGTTCACAACGCCCATGGACGAGCACGAGGAAACCCAAACCGCACCCCCGCAACAAACCTGGAAGCTGACCCTGGCATACGATGGCACGGACTTCCGCGGCTGGCAGGTGCAGCCGGGCGAAACCACCGTCCAGGGCGAGTTGCAGGCGGCTCTGGGACGCATCACGGGCGAGACGCCGCTGCCCCAGGGATCGGGACGCACCGACGCCGGCGTGCACGCATTGGGCCAGGTGGCGAGTTTTACGCTTGCGGCGCCCATTCCGCCAGCCAACCTTCATCGTGCGCTGAACCGGACACTGCCCCCCTCGATCCGTATTCTGGAAGCCAGGACTGCGCCAGCCGGTTTCCATGCGCGGCACTCGGCGCTGGCCAAGACCTACGAGTACCGGATCTTTCCGGGAGAGATTTGTCCCCCTTTCCTGGCCCGCTACGCCTACGCATGCTTCTGGCCCATGGACGTTGAAGCGATGGAAAGGGCAGCCTGCGCCTTCCTGGGCGAGCACGATTTTCTGAGCTTTGCGGCTTCCGACCCCGACCTGACCACGCGCCGCCTCTCGTCAGCTCAAGAAGCAAACCAAGAGTTGAAAGCGCCCCCGGCGCCGACGGCGGTGAGGACGATTTACACGTCGGGGTGGGAGCGGCGGTTGACCGGGGCAGGCGACCTGCTGGTGTATCGCGTGCGCGGCAACGGTTTTCTGCACCACATGGTCCGCAACCTGGTGGGGACCATGCTGGACGTGGGCCGCGGACATATCGGGGCGGACGCAATCGGGAAGATTCTCGACGCCCGCAACCGATCGGCGGCAGGACCGACGGCCCCGGCGCGAGGGCTGTTTCTGCATTCGGTGGAGTATGACGAGGGAGTGAACGGCCTTCCGAGTGACCTCTAAGGGACCTCTGAACAAGCTCCTGCATTAGTCCCGGCCATCGCTCAGGGGCTAAAGCCCGGTTGATTTTGCGAGACTCATGTACGGGCTAAAGCCCGTACCCTTCAAATCGCTGACTGATTCAGGGGTTCCCTGAATCAGCGACTGCATAATTCCTGGCGCAGCCCTCAATGGTCTCACCCCTGCTACCCTGAAACCACCCGTATGGCAATCTTTCCCCGCAACTCGGCATTTTCTCAGGTGACGGCGCTGGCAGGGCTGCGGCCGGTGCATTCCGCTTTCGCCTGGCTGCACGGCAATCCCAAGACGATTATGGATTGGCAGGCGGAGTTGGTGGCCATTCCGGGGCCACCTTTCGGCGAGCAGGCGCGGTCAGAGTGGCTGGTGAGCCGCTTCTCCGAGATCGGCCTCAGCAGCGTGAAAACCGACGCGGCCGGCAACGTCTTCGGTACCCTGCCGGCGGCCAGTCTGCCGGCTGAGAGCACCGGCCCGGTGGTCGTGGTTTCCGCGCACCTGGACACGGTGTTCCCCGCCGATACTCCGCTGAGTCCGGTGGTCGACGGCGACCGCCTGGAGGCTCCGGGCGCATGCGACAACGGGGCCGGGGTGGCGGGGATGCTGGCGATCGCCCAGGCATTGGCGCAGGCCAAGGTTGAATTGGCTGTGCCCCTGGTTTTCCTGGGCAATGTGGGCGAGGAGGGCGAGGGCGACCTGCGCGGCATGCGGCAGCTCTACAGCCAGAGCACGCTGGCCAGCCGGATTGCCGCGCATATTGTGCTGGACGGAGGCGGTTCGGACTCGGCCGTGACCCAGGCCTTGGGCAGCCGCCGCTACAAGATCACCGTGACCGGGCCGGGCGGACACAGCTTTACCGACGCGGGCACTCCCAATCCCATTACCGCGCTGGTTTCGGCGCTGGCCATCCTGGCCCAGACCCCGCTACCCGAAGAGCCGCGAACAACGCTCAACCTGGGCACCATTCAGGGGGGAACAAGCGTGAATTCCATCCCTGAGATCGCCCAGGCCTCGGTCGATTTCCGCTCCACCGATTCCGAGCAGCTTTTGCGGCTGGAGATCGCGCTGCACCGCGCCGTGGAAGACGCCGTGGAACACTGGAACTCCGCGACCAGACCGCGCGCGGGGTTGAGCCGCGGGCTGCTGGCTTTCACCATCGACAAGATCGGCGACCGGCCGGCGGCGCATCTGCCCCCGGACTCGCCGCTGCTGGAGACGCTGCGAGCCGTGGACCGGCATCTGGGACTGCGCACGGATCTGCGTCTGGGCTCGACAGACGCCAACATTCCGCTGGCGCTGGGGGTTCCGGCATTGTCCATGGGAGCCGGCGGCGACGGGGGCGGCGCGCATACCAAGGCCGAGTGGTACTCCGCCAAGGACCGCGAAGCGGGACTAAAGCGCGTGCTGCTGCTGGCCCTGGCGGCGGCGGAGTGGGCGGCGGAGCAATAGTGCGAGTTGAGTGAAGCGCCGGTCTGGTAAACTCCGCCCATGCGCGCCTTCACTGCCCTGCTCGCCGCGGCTCTTTGGGCCGCGTCTCTCTGCTCCGCCCAGACTCCTCCCGCGAAACACTCCCCGGCCAGACCTGGGGCCAACACGGTCCCGGAGATCATTTTCTTCGACGCTGTCATTTATACCGGCGTTGGGTTGGCCGCGGATAAGCCGCAGACCGTCGAGGCGATGGCCATTGGCGGCGGCAAAGTGCTGGCGGTGGGCACCAACGAGGAGGTTATGCGCCTGGCGGGGCCGAAGACACGATTGCGGGATGTGAATTCCGCAGGTTCCAGCACAATAATCTTTCCCGGCTTCAACGACGCGCATGTTCATCTGGGCGGGGCCGGCCGCACCAGGCTCAATGTGGATCTGACCGGGGTGAAGTCGCTAGCGGCGATGCTGACCAAGGTGGAAGCCTTTGCCAGGGAGGCCCCGGCCGGACACTGGCTGACCGGCGGCAACTGGGACCACACGCTGTGGGCGCAGAAAACGCTGCCCACGCGCCAGGACCTGGACAAAGTGACCGGCGGGCATCCGGCGTTTCTGGGGCGCATTGACGGGCACATTGCCATCGCCAACTCGGCGGCGCTGGCCGCGGCGGGCATTACCGGCAAAACAGTGCCGCCGCAGGGCGGGGCTATTGATCTGGATGCGAACGGCGAGCCCACAGGGGTTCTGCGCGAGTCGGCACAGGGGCTGGTCGAGAAGGTGATTCCGCCGCCCAGCCACGAAGAGCGGCGCAAGGGCGACGAACTGGCCATTGCCGACGCCCTGGCGCATGGAGTGACCAGCGCGCAGGACTTTAGCGACTGGGAGGATTTTCTGGTCTTCGAGGAGATGGAAAAGGAGGGCAAGCTGCACTTGAGAATTTCAGAATGGCTGCCGTTCCGGGCGCCGCTCGCGGAACTGAAGCAGATGCGCGCTCACCACGATTCCAGCGACCCGATGCTGCACACCGGCTTCCTCAAGGGCTTCATGGATGGGTCGCTGGGCTCCCGCACTGCCGCTCTCAAAGCTCCCTACTCGGACGATCCGGGCAACACCGGGTTGCCGCAGTACAAGCAAGCGGAACTGAATGCGATGGCGGTGGAGCGCGCTCAGGCGGGATTTCAGTTGGGCTTTCACGCGATTGGCGACAGGGCAGCCGCGATGGCTCTGGAGGCTTATTCGCAGCCCCATGACGCCTGCCCCGATGTGCTTGTGCAGGACAAGAACCCCGCCAAAGCGCCTGTCTGCCGGCCTCCTGTGGCCCAGGGCGCCCGCGACCGCATCGAACACGCGCAGGTGGTCGATCCCGGCGACATCCCGCGCTTCAAACAGCTTGGCGTGATTGCGTCGATGCAGCCCTGCCACCTGCTCACCGACATGAACTGGGCCGAGGACCGGTTGGGCCCGCAACGCGCCGCATACTCCTACGCGTGGAAGGCTTTTCTGGACGCAGGTGTCCCGCTGGCCTTCGGAACGGATTATCCTGTCGAGCCGATTACGCCGTTTCGCGGGCTCTATGCCGCTGTGACGCGCATGAACGAGGCTGGGACGAAGACTTATTTCCCGGAGAACAAGCTGACCCGGGGACAGGCGCTTTACGCCTATACGCAGGGCTCCGCTTACGCCGAATTTGCCGAGAAGCACAAGGGGAAGCTCGTGCCCGGTTACGACGCGGACTTCATCCTGGTGGATCGGGACCTGTACAAAGTGGCAGCGCCGGCGATTCTTCATGCAAAGGTGCAGGCAACGTTTGTGGCCGGGCAGGAAGCCTTTGCGGGTAGCGCCGGCGCTCAATAGGTTTCTGACCGCGCGATTTTGTGCCTTCCCACCCTTGCGGCAAGAACAGATACGCCGCAAGGATGGGGCACCCAGCTTGGTACAGTAACAAGCGGTCAAACACGACGCGAAGGCTCCGAGGGTCGGAGGCCTCAGTACAGCCGGTCAGGACGCAGGCGCCACTTTCTTGCGTCGCCCTGTCTGCCCATCGTGCGACTCTCCAGGCTCCGTTGCTTTGGCCGGCAGAGGAAGCTGGCCCGGCTCTTCCGGCTTGTGCGCTGTTTCCTTCAATTCGACGCGCGTGGTCGGCAGAGCATGCGGATAGTTTGTGCGGATGAACTCGATCATTTTTTCGCGCACCAGGCAGCGCAGGTCAAAGTTCTTGCCGGAGTCCGGCGAACTGATCAGACAGCGCAGTTCCATGGTCTGCTCCGACAGGTTGGTGACTTGCAGGCCACAGACCTGCTTGTCCCACAGCGGCGAGCCCTCGGCGATGCGCTGCAACTCGGCGCGCAGCGGCTCAACAGGCACCGAATAATCTACATAGAGAAACGCTGTTCCCATGATGTCCGCGCCGTTCCGCGTCCAGTTGGCGAACGGCTGCTCGATAAAGTAGCTGAGAGGAACGATCAGGGTGCGACGGTCCCAGATTTTGACCACGACATAGGTGGTGGTGATCTCCGCAATGCGGCCCCATTCGCCCGAAATCACAACCACGTCGTCGATGCGGATCGGCTCGCTGAATGCGATCTGGAGACCTGCGAGGAAGTTGGAGGCGGTTGACTTGGCCGCTGTGGCCAGAACCAGGGAAGCCAGCCCGGCGGATGCCAGCAGCCCGGTGCCGAACTTCCACAAGCGCGCATCGTGCAGGCTCCACAACAACGCGCCCGCGTCCAGAAGCACCACAAAGAAGATCAGAACCCGGAGGAAGAACTGCATCTGGGTGTGGACGCGCCGGGCGCGCAGGTTGTCGGCCACGCTGGTGTCGAACCTGCTGATCATGAGATCCCGGAAAACGTAGACGCCGCCGATGGCCAGCCAGCCCAGAAACAGCACCAGCAGGACCTCGACAACCTGCTCAATCTGACCGAGCAGGAAGGGCGGAATCCGCGGGACAAAGGGCAGAATGATGCGCAGCCCGATGGCAAGAAAGACGGCGCGGGAGGGATTGGCCAGATGGGTGCGAAGGCCCAGGTTCCGCCGCTGCAATTCTGTCTGGTTCCGGCGCAGGAGCTTGAAGAGGACGTAGTGAATTCCGTTGCCGAAGACGACAACCGCCGAGAAGAGGAAGATCGCGTACAACCAATCCTGCCGGGAAAGAGCCATCAGTGTCATCAGGCCACCTCTGAATCCAACTTGCACCTTTGGATGCAGGAGCAGCCCGAGCGACTGCCCGGCGGCGACGGACCGCGCAGGGCGGCTTTCGGCGAACAGTT
Organism: Occallatibacter sp.; assembly: GCA_049516495.1. Lineage (GTDB taxonomy): Bacteria > Acidobacteriota > Terriglobia > Terriglobales > Acidobacteriaceae > Telmatobacter. Next base: position 7,371 of record JBEKTB010000036.1, on the reverse strand, counting down.
TCCGCCTGCAATAATCCAAAGAGATGAAGCTGCGCGCCTATCTGCTGATGTTGTTTGTGGTTGCTGTCTGGGGATCGACCTTTGTGGTGATCAAGGGGGCGCTGGCCGACGCCACTCCGGCGGCCTTCAACCTGGTGCGGATGACGCTGGCCTTCGCGGTGCTGGGCGTGGCTTATCACCGTTACTGGCGCGCCATACGGATGTGGCAGGTGGGGGCCGGGGCGGTGGTGGGGCTGTGCCTGGCCGTGGGTTACCAGTTCCAGACCACGGGCCTGGCCCGCACCACGCCCTCGAAGTCAGCGTTCATCACCGGGCTGCTGGTGGTGCTGGTGCCGCTGTTCTCGCTGATTCCGGGCCTGCGCCCGCCTGGAGCGCGGCTGCCGCGCTGGAACGCCTTTCTGGGCGCGGCCATGGCTTTCGTGGGGATTGTGCTGCTGACGGCGCCGACGGCCATGCACGCGCAGGGGCAGAACGCCCAGATTGCCGGAGTGGTGAACCTGCTGCCGGACCTGTCTTCCATCAATTTCGGCGATGTTCTTACCTTGGGCTGCGCTATCGGATTCGCCTTCCACTGCATTGCGCTGAGCCACGTGTCGCCGCGCATCGGGTTCCAGCCGCTGGCGCTTTTGCAGGTGGGATTTTGCGCGTTCTTCATGGCGCTGAGCCTGCCCTTGATCGAGCACCCGCATATTACGTGGACACCGCGGCTGGCCACGGCATTGGCGGTTGCGGCCGTGCTGGCCACAGCGGCCGCATTCTCCATCCAGAGCTGGGTGCAATCGGTGCTGCCCTCGACGCATACCGCACTGCTGCTGACCATGGAGCCGGTATTCGCGTGGATCACTTCGTTTCTGGTGACGGGCGAGCGGCTGGGACTGCGCCCGGCCTCGGGCGCACTGATGATTCTGGCGGGTATCGCGCTCACCGAATTGATGCCGCTGCCGCATGTGCCTACGGCGCATGAAGCGTGAGAAAGACAGGGACCAGGGAACAGGGATCAGGGGTTAGGGGTTCGTTTGCTCGTGCCGTCGGCGGAGTTTGCTGAATCTGTCGCCGCTGGAAGTTCATGCTTTCTCACCCATGCGCCCGACCACACCACGGACGAAGACCTGTCCGCGGGGACCCCGGCAAAATCGTATACATGAGGCACGGGGCCTTGTGTCGGGAAATGGCTACCGAGTTCGACAGGCCTTGTTTTCTGTCCCCTGTTCGCTGTCCCCTAGTCCCTGTTCCCTAGTCCCTGTTGTTCCCTGTTCCCTAGTCCCTGTTGTTCCCTGTTCCCTGCCCTACCGCGGCGCCGGGTCTTGGGAATCCGCCAGGGCGTAGGCCAGCACGGCCATCACGGCCGCGTTTTGGTTCAGGTGTTGCGGGTCAACCTTGTCGAAGGTGTCGGCAGCGGTGTGGTGGTAATTGAAGTAGGTACGGTTGTCCTGCACCGGGGCGAAGCTGGGAACGCCCTTTTCCGTGAGCCCGCTGACATCCTCGCCGGTTTCCGGGGCGTCGATCAGGGTTTCAGCGCCGAACGCTTCCAGCACCCCCGCAACGGGGCGCAGCCACTGGCCCAGCGCAGGCTTGCCGGCGTAGTAAATGCCAGTGGGGTGGTCGCAGCCCAGATCGCTTTCGATGGCGCCAATGTGGTTGGCGACGTCCTCTTTGTGGTCGGCCATATAGGCAGCCGCGCCCTGCGAGCCTTCCTCCTCGCTCATCCAGGCAATGAAGCGCACCGTGCGCCGGGGACGAATCCCGAGTTCACGGAGCAGATGAATCACCTGCATGGAAACCACCACACCCGCACCGTCGTCGATGGCGCCCGTTCCCAGGTCCCAGGAGTCGAGGTGACCGGAGACGATGACGATCTGCTCGGGGTGCTCGCTTCCCTTCCAATCGGCTATCACGTTGTAGCTGGCGGCATCGGGCAGGGTCTGCGGGGTCAGCGTGAGGTGCAGCTTGACCGGACCCTGGCCGGCGAGGTTCTTCAGCAGTTCGGCGTCCTCGGCGGCGACGGCGGCGGCGGGAATCCTGGGGACGCCGGGGGAGTATTGGGTGAGGCCGGTATGAGGAAGGCGATAGTCCGCCCCGCCGGCCGAGCGAACCAGTACGGCAACTGCGCCCGCGCCCGCGGCGGCAATCGGACCCGCGCCGCGATAGACCACAGCGCCGCCGTAGGCCTGCAATCCGCCTCCCTGAGCGGCCAGTTCCTTGTCGAATTTGTGGTTGAAGAGCAGGATCTTGCCCTTGACCGCACCGGGAGGCAAAGCGGCGAGTTGGTTCCAGTTGTCTACCACGACCACCTCGGCGGTGAGTCCTTCGGCGGGCGTAGCCACGCTGCCGCCCAGCGCGGTGAGGACGATCTTCTGCGTGGTTCCCGGCGTCTGGCCCGGCCAGGAAACCACCTCGGCCGTCTCCGCGCCGCGCACCCAGTGAGGAACCGTGGCCTTTTCGAGCGTGACTTCGGCGCCCAGCGCGCGCATCTCGGCCGCAACATAGTCCACGGCCTGCCCGGCCTGAGGTGAACCGCTCAATCGCGGGCCGATGTTGTCGGTGAGGTGGCGCAACTCATTGAGGGCATAGGGATCTTTGAGCGCGGCGTCGCGCAGACGCTCCATCGCCGCCAGTTGCTGGGGCGTCCAGGCGCTCTTGCCGCCGGCAAGCATTGCGTTCAGGCGGTCGAGAATCGTGGGAGCAGGCGGCGGGGGCGCATTCTGGGCCGTCAAACACGGCACAGCCAGCACGACGGCGAGGACTGCAAGAGCAACGGATGCAATGAATTCCTGGGTCTTCCGGGCAAAATCCATGAGGGATGGTAGCACGACTCCTTCGTGACTCCTTCGCCGGGCGGACGTCTATTTTCGCCGAGTCTACGTCTAAATGAGTGGAATGATGCTTCGATCGCCGCGCCACGGCATCATCCGCAGCACGAGCCTGCATCCAATCTGCAAGCGGAGTTGCCAAAACCGGGCGGCGCAGGGGCTGGCTACCAGACGGACTAGCTCGCTACTGGATATACTGGGGATTGGTGCAACGAACAAAGCCAGCCGCAAGGCGGCTCAACTGACGAGGTCAACGAACCTATGAAATCGCTCTTCGAACGGCTGCGCACGCGCCGTCTCGCTTCAGTGTTTGTCTTGCTTGCCACGCTCTCGGTCGCGATTGTGGCCGGTTCCTTTGCTGCTCACGGAGTTCGCGGACAAGAAAAAGAGAGTTCGAGCGCTGACGCCACTCCCCTCAAAGTGGTCAATTCCACGGTGGCCCCCAACGAGTTTGTCAAGATTGCCCGGCAGGTTGGACCGGCAGTGGTCAATATCAACACGGAGACCCTGCCCAAGCAGTCCGCGAACAAACCGCGGCGCAACCCGCACAGCCGCGTGCAGCCGAATCAGCCGAATCCCGGCGGCGACGACGACGATGACGATCAGCAGCAGGGTCAGGGTCAAGGCCAGGGCAACTTCCAGGACTTCTTCAATCGCTTCTTCGGCGGGCAGGTTCCCGACCAGGATGGCGGGGACGACGGCCAGGTGCGCGAGTCGCTGGGCTCGGGCTTCATCGTCGATCCCAAGGGCTATATCATCACCAACAATCACGTGATCGAGAAGGCCGACAAGATTTACGTGAAGCTTTCGACCGACCCCGATTCTCAGGATCTGGGCCGTCCGGCGCACGTGGTCGGCGTGGACAAGGCCACCGATCTGGCGGTCATCAAGATCGACACCAGTTCCGCTCTTCCCACCGTGAAACTGGGCAACTCCGACACGGCGCAGGTGGGCGACTGGGTGGAAGCCATCGGCAGCCCGTTTGCGCTGTCGCAGACGGTGACCGCGGGCATCATTTCGGCCAAGAACCGCACCATCGAACCGGGCGCCAGCGGCCAGTTCCAGCATTTCATCCAGACCGACGCAGCCATCAACCCGGGCAACTCCGGCGGGCCTCTGCTGAACATGAACGGCGAGGTTATCGGGGTGAACACGGCCATCTACACGCAGTCGGCCGGCTACCAGGGCATTGGTTTCGCCATGCCGTCGAACACCGTGGTTGAGATCTACAACGACCTGATCAGCCCCAGCCACAAGGTGACCCGCGGATCCATCGGCATCCAGTTCCGGCAAGGGCTTTCAGGCGCGGTGAATCGCGTTTACGGCTTCAAGAACGGCGTGCTGGTGCAGGAGGTTCAACCTGGCGGTCCCGCAGAGAAGGGCGGGCTCAAACCGGGCGACATTATTACCGCCATTGATGGCCGCTCCATCAAGGACGGCGATGACCTGGTGAATGAGATTGCCAGCCGCAGACCGGGCAGCAGCATCCGCCTGGGCTACCTGCGCGATGGCAAGCCGGGCGACACCACGGTGACCATTGGCGACCGCGACAAGGTGTTTGCCGACCTGGGCAATCCGCAAGTTGAAGCCAATCCGGACGAAAAGGGCGATGCTGGCGAAGCCAAGCTGGGCGTAGTGGTCCGCGAGGTTTCCCCGTCGACCGCAGCCAAGCTGCACAGTCCCGGCGTAGTGATCCAATCGGTGCGTTCCGGATCGTTCGCCGACCTGCAGGGACTTGAGCCCGGCCTGGTGATCATTCGCATCAACAAACAACCCACCGGCACCAAGGACCAGTTCGACGCAGTGGTGGGCAAGCTCAAGACCGGTGATGATGTGGTCTTTGAGATCGTGGACCCGCGCCGTCCCAATGAAGGCATCAATTACGTGGGCGGAACTCTGCAATAGCTTCTGGAAAGGCGCCGGCGAGCAGATTTCCGCTTCCGGCGCCTTTTACGGGCGCCATAGAATTCCTTGTACCGGATCGATTTTTCTCTTGCCGCAATGCGGTACGGTTCGCTAGACTTCGTTAGTCATCGGGCCAACATCTTGTTTCTTAGAGGGGTACCAGCGTGCTTTCATTTCGAGCTACTCTGGCATTTTTATTGTCCGCGGCACTGGCCGCAACACCATCCTTTGGCGCGCGGGTTCATCGCGGCCCTACCGCCGGCCACTCCACACGCGGCGTCCACAAGACTGCACCCAAGTCGCACAAATCGCACGGCCAGCAGACCATTGACCCGGAACGGGCGACGGAGATTCAGCAGGCCTTGATTCGCGAGCACTACCTCAGCGGGGAAGCCAGCGGCAAGTGGGATTCGACCACGGAAGCCGCCATGCAGAAGTATCAGGCCGACCAGGGCTGGCAGACCAAGCTGATGCCCGACTCCCGCGCACTCAAGAAGCTCGGTCTGGGACCCGATTACTCGGGCGCCATCAACGCCAAGACTTCCAGCTTTGTTGACCCGACACCGGCCAACACCCCTCCTGCGGAGCAGTCGGCCGGTTTTGCCGCCGCCGCAGGGATCAACCGCTGATTTGCGGGCGCTAACAGGGACCGGTAAACGAAGCTGAACTTGAAGTGTCCCCGGACAGATTTCATCAGTGCGAAACAAGAATGGCCGCCCGAGGGCGGCCATTCTTGTTTTGGAGATCAGCGATTGCACCCTAGAGAATCTCTGAACAAGCCCTGCAGCAAGTCCGCTTATCCCTCAGGGGCTAAAGCCCGATTGATCTTGCTGGACTTATGTACGGACTAAAGCCCGTACCCTTCAAATCGGCGACTTATTCAGAGACTCCTTAGAAGTGGAACGCAGGCATTCCCTTCAGCAGGAACTCATAACGCGGTCGCAACGTGTCCGGGCCGGAGGTGATGGTGCTGTCGAGGTGGATGAGCGAATCGTCCTTGTCGTATTTGGGCCACACAGGCAGGCCCTCCCCATTGGGGTCGCCGGTTTTGGCAAAGTTGGTCCAGTAACTCATCATCTGGTCGCTCAGCTTGCGGTCCTCGGGGCGGACGGTCTCGCCGGGACGGGTGTCGAGGGTTCCGAAGACGTACTCAATGTCGTCGGAGTGGAAGGCGAAGCTGCCGGGGTGATATTTGCTGGGCAAGGCCCGCAGTTCGAAGTGATAGCGGTAGACGGGGGACGCTCCAGTTTTACGGTGCGCCTCCAGCCACTTCCAGGTGCCGAAGGCGATGAAGGAATCGCCGCCGTAGCCGCCGGCTGACTCGGCCGCCTGCTCTGCAGTTTCGCCGGGATAGAGGGTGAGGAACTCCGGCGAGCGTTGGGCGAAGAGCTTGAACGCCGTTTCCTTCCACTTCTCCACCGTCATGCCCTCGGCCAGAAAGCTTCCCTCGTCGCGGTTCCAGCCGGCCATGAGAGGCACGTGGGCCTGACGTCCGGCGGCGTAGGTGTCGGGCACGGGTTCGGTCAGGAATTTGCCATCGACAACCGGCGAAAATCCGTGCTCCTTGTTCTTGGCCGCATCGAGGATTTTGTCGGTGGGAACTGCGCGCAGTTCCGCAAGCGAATGGATGCCGAGCGAGGCCACCCATTCGCCGTCCTTCTCTTCGCGCGCTTGGAGAGTGTTGGTGGGCAAAACATCGCTGAAGGCCGCGCCGCTTTCGCCGATGGCCTTGTGGAACAGGCCCTGCGCCATGGGCGAAGCCATCAGCGTGCTGACAGCGAACGAGCCGGCGCTCTCGCCGAAGATGGTCACGTTGTCCGGATCACCGCCAAACCGTTTGATATTGGCCTTGACCCACTGCAGGGCGGAGACCATGTCGAGCAGGCCGTAGTTCCCTGCCGCGCCGTTGGCCTCTTTGGCCAGATCCGCCGTGGCCAGAAAACCAAAGACGCCGAGCCTGTAATTGATGGTGACCAGCACCACGCCCTTGAGAGGCAGAAAGTCGCCGTTGTGGCGGGGTTCCGAACTGGCGCCGCCGGAGTAGCCGCCGCCGTGAATCCAGAACATGACCGGCAGCTCGCTTTTGTCTTTGGCCTCGGCGGGCGCGTAGACGTTCAGGAACAGGCAATCCTCGCTGGGTGCGCCGTCCTCGAAGACCATGTCCTCAAAAACTCGGCCCTGGGCGCAGTGCGCGCCGAACTTGCTGGCGTCGCGCTCGCCCTTCCACTTGGCCGGCGGCTCGGGCGCCTTCCAGCGCAGATCGCCCACCGGCGCGGCCGCGTAGGGCAGCCCCAGAAACGCCTTCACTTTTCCGTCGTTGATGGTCTTGCCGTGGACCTTGCCTTGTTCAGTCTTGACTGTGAGTGAATCGGCATGGGCGGACATGGACAACCCCAAAGTGAGCCCGGCGACCGCCAGGGCACACGCAACCTTCATTCCCACTTGCATCACAAATTCCCCCGAGGAACACCTTAACAGGACGGGGTGGAAGGCGCGGGAGTTTCAAGAGGTTGCGATGGGTTGGTCAGGCTTTGGCGGCAAGAATCTCCGGGGCCAGCAGATCGGCCATGGTCTCGCGGCGGCGGATGAGGCGGGATTTCGCGCCCTCGACGAGCACCTCGGCGGGACGGAGGCGGGTGTTGTAGTTCGAGCTTTG
>JBEKTB010000035.1:0-34317 GCA_049516495.1 Occallatibacter sp. | reverse complement strand
GACAAGAACCGCGCCCGCGCCAGCCTCCGCTTCAGCCTCATGAAGACCGCGACCGAGGCCGACGTGGACTACGTTTTGAAGGTCGTCCCCGAGGCCGTCGAACATCTGCGGGCGGTTTCGCCGGTGGCGGCTGGGACGCTGGGGTAAACCCAAGAAAGTCGGCGTTAGCGGGGTTTGAAAAGGTAACCGCGCAAACCGGCCAGAACTTCGAGCGCTTGATTTCGGGCGTGGAGTCCGTGGTATCCCAGGTCTCAAAATCGAGACCTGGGGCACCCGCAATTGGTACAGCAACGAGCGCTCAGAGGCCTGGCTCTGCTAGCTCCGCTTGTCGAAGGAATCTTATGACCGAGAGCACAACCATTGCCGTAGCCATGTCCGGAGGGGTGGACTCCTCGACGGTTGCGGCGATGCTCGCCCACGGGGGCGAAGGCTCTGCGAATTCGAATTCTGTGGTCGGACTCACCCTGCAGTTGTGGGATCAGACGCGGCTGGCGGGTAAGCACGGAATCCCGGATGCGCCGAAGGCCGGCCGCTGCTGTTCGCTGGACGACGTCTATGATGCGCGTCGCGTGGCCGAGCACCTTGGCATTCCCTACTATGTGGTCAATCAACAGGAGCGTTTCGAGCAGGATGTGGTGCGGCCGTTCGTGTCCGAGTACCTGGCCGGGCGCACGCCCATCCCCTGCTCGCTCTGCAACAACCACCTGAAGTTCGACCAGTTGCTGCAAACGGCCCGTTCGATCGGCGCCGGGCGCATCGCTACCGGTCACTACGCGGTGAACGACTATGACGCTGGGCGCGGGCGCTGGATCTTGAAGCGGCCCAGGGACCTGGCCAAGGATCAGACCTATTTTCTCTTCGGCCTGACCCAGGAGCAATTGTCGCGCACGCTGTTTCCGCTGGGCGCGATGACCAAGCCCGAGGTGCGCGAAGTGGCGCGGCAGCACGGTCTGGCGCTGGCCGAGAAGCCCGACTCGCAGGAGATTTGTTTCATCCCTGGCGGGGACTACAAGCAGTTTTTGACGGCTTATCTGGAGGAGCAGGGCGAGCGGCTGCCTGAGACGGCCGGCGAACTGGTCGCTTCAAACGGGGAAATTCTGGGCCGGCACGAGGGTATTTTCAACTTCACCGTGGGCCAGCGCAAGGGGCTGGGCGTCAGTTCGCCTTCGCCGCTTTACGTGCTGCAGATTGACCCGGCCAGCCACCGGGTGACGGTGGGCGCCGACGCAGAACTGGCCATACGGACGTTGCGCGCCGGCCGCCTGAACTGGATTTCGATTCCAGCTCTGACTGGCCCGATGCGGGTGCAGATCAAGATTCGCCACCGCCATGAGCCCGCCTGGGCCACGATGGAACCGGCCAGTCCTGCTACGGCCGGCCCGGGTGAGGTAGTAGCCACTTTCGACGAGCCACAGCGCGCCGTCACTCCCGGCCAGTCCGCGGTCTTTTATGACGGCGACGAAGTGGTCGGCGGGGGCTGGATCATCTGATTACTGCCGCATCGCCCACGCCAGCCCGTCGGGGCCGGCGACATCGACGCGGCCGACCATCTCCAGCGTTTTCAGATCGATCACCGCGACATAGCCGTCGCGCCCACAGGCCACATAGGCGCGGGCGCCGTCCGGCTGCATCTGGATGCCGCCGGAGCCGTGCACGGTTGAGAGGCGCTTCACTTCATTGCGCGTTGCGGCGTCCAAAATCACCACGGCCAATCCGGCGGTGATGAGCACCTGCTTGCCGTCGGGCGTGAACTTGAGCCGGTTGGCTCCGGGCACATTGGCCGCAAGGGTCGCTACTACCTTTTTGGCGGCGATATCGATCACCGAGACGGTGCCGTCTCCGGCGTTCGCCACCCAGGCTTCTTTGCCGTCCGGTGAGACGTCGAAACCTTCCGAGCCCCGGCCCACGGGAATTACTGTGAGCTGCCAGTCCCCGCCCGGAGGCGTGGGAGGCGGTCCCGGTGGCGCTCCGCCCGCGCCCGGCGGCGGGCCGAATCCTGGCGGCGGTCCTCCGGCGCGGCCCTCCGTCTTTTCGAGGATGGTCACGGTCGCGGAGTTCACGTTGGTGGTCAGGATGCGCTTGCCGTCGGGAAAGACATAGAGCATGTGGGTGCGGTTCTGGCCGGTTCCCATAATCCAGTCGATTTTGCTGGTGGCGGGGTCGTAGCTGCCGATGGCCTTGGCGGCCTCGGCCGTGAACCAGACCTTGCCCTGTTCGAAGGTCAACCCATGCGGGCCGCGCAGGGCACCCAGGTCGATCACCTCGGCGGGCCTTTGCCCCACAAGATCGATGACAGTGAGGGTGTGGAATGCGCCGAAGCCGTAATTTGAGACGTAGGCGGTGCGGCCGTCGGCAGAGGCGATTACCTCGTGCGGGTCGTCGCCTACCGGAATCCGGGCCAGTACGTGCAGGTTGGCCGGATCGACGATCGCCAGGGTGTGGTCCTGCTTGGACAAGGAGAGAAGCGTTGCCGTGGGGCTGGTTTGGGCAGATGCCCAGCCCGCGAGCATCGCTGCAGAGACAAGTATCGCGCACCACAAGCGTGGGTTCATTCTGCTGATCTCCCGGGAACGACTATCTCTAGGGCTGTGACCGCGCGGTTTCGTACTTTAAGAAGTCAGAGATCCCCAGGTCTCAAAATCGAGACCTGGGGCACCTGCAGTTGGTACAAAAACAAGCGGTAGGAGACCTAGACGAAAATGTCTTTATCGGTGGCGGCGATGGGAGCCGGCCGGTCCTCTTCGGAGGGCTTGCGGAGGGCTTCCACCACGGCTCTTATGGACGCAAGGACAGCGGAAATCTGCCGCACCGGGCGGCCGACGACTTCGGCCACAAATCCGCCGGCCTTTTCGACGCCGTCGAGAACGCTTGAAAACATGCCGTCGACCCGGTTGCTCTGCCGCCGCACCTTTTCCATGATCTCTTCGGCCGAGGCTTGAATTTCCGCGGTTTGCTGGCGCAATCCGCTGGTGATGTGCGCCACGTCGGAGGAGACCGCCTCGATCCTGGGTCCCACACGTGCGAAAAGGTCGAGCATGTTGGCAAGCAGGTCGCGGGTGTTGGCTACGACGGGAATGATCGAGGCGCGCAGTTCCTCGAGTTGATCCTTGGTGGAGCTGGCGGCCTTGCGCAGGCTGATGAAGATTCCCAACAGAATGATCGCCTGCAGCATCATGGCCACACCGGTCAGCGCAACAAAAGCGATCAGGAGCGTCTCATTTTCCAGATTTGGCATAGGAGTTGCCTCGCGCAGTCGATCTGCGGGCCTGTTAAGTCTTTCTCTGGCGCTCCCCAAAACCGGATTGGAGCGTTCTACCCGAAAGGCTCGCGGGAGCCACACTGGACTCTCGTCGCGTTCGCCTTCGGAGCGGATGATCGAACGAAATGGGGCCGGATCGGAATCCGGCCCCGGGGTGTAGGCGAAGGTTCAACCCTCCGTGTGTTCGGGCTCGACGCCGGCCTTGTATGCCTGGCGTCCGGCCTCGACGGCTGCGGACACCCGGCCGGTCTGCTCGGCCACCAGGTTCTTGCCCCGCTCAACAAATTCTTCCCACTGGGCCCGCCCGCGATCGACCACTTCGCGGCCGCGCTCCACGTATTCGCCCACTTGCTCTCTACCCTTGTCCACCAGTCCGCCCACCTGTTGGGCGGCTTGGCGAGAGCGGGTGCGCAGGTATTCGGTTCCTTCTCGGGCGCCCGTCACCACCAGAGCGCCGACGCCCAATCCAGCCACAAACCACGCCAGTCCGTAAATCTTGGTTTCCTCTGCCATGATGAAAACTCTCCTTTTCGCTCAGCCTCAGAAGAATGCCTGAGCGTATCAAATTCTCCGGTAAGCCGCAAATTACAGGCCGGTTGCGGTCCGGGGTGAAGGATCCGAGTACTCCCGGCGGGAGTGAGAATTCGCGGCGTCCCCACCGCATTGGACGCAGGTTCAGTATAAGGAGTTGTAGCGGCTTCCAAATGAGCTGGATTGAACGCGGCGGGTTGGAGGCGGTGCGCCTTCTTGGCAGCGAGGGCTGAAGGAGTGCGCCAGACCTCTCGAATGCTGGCGTTGAAGAGAGCGTCCTTCAAGCGCACATCTCACCAAAAAAAAAGGCGCGGACCTGGAGGCCCGCGCCACAAACGGAGGGGAAACTGTTGGTTTAGAACTCGGCCCGTACGGAAATCTGGCCGGTGCGCGCGCCGCCGAAGTCCGACCCGATGGTGCTGGTGACAACGCCGAAGCTACCCGAACTGAGATCCATATTGGGATCGCTCAGGTTGATGTGGTTGAGAACGTTGGTGAATGTTCCCTCCGCCTTCACCTTGAAGCGCTCGGTGACGGGGAAGGTCTTGCTCAAGCCGGCCGACAGGTTGAACAGGCCGGGACCCTCGACGGAGCCGACCTGGCTGTTGCCGAAGCGGCCGATGGGCAGAGGAACGGGGCCGAGTGCAGCGCCGGTTAGAGGGTTAAAGCCGATGCCGGTGGTGCAAGGATTGCCGACTGTCCACGAGGGGTCGCCGGGGCAGGCAAATGCGGCCGCGTTGATCCAGTTGTAGCGGCCCTTGTTGGTGGGATTGACGCTTACGCCGGGAACCTGGTCCGCGTGTTGGTTGCGGTGGCCGGTATCGAAGCTGACGCCACCGGCGCCGATGGCTCCATCCAGACCCGAGCCTGTACCGGAGGGGTCGCCCTGTCCGTCAGGGAAGTAGGGCGTTTCAAAAGGGCCGGTCTGCACGGTGAGGATTGAAGACAGACGCCATCCGCCGACAACCATGTCGGCTGCGCGTGGAATGCCGTTGCCCAGCAACTTGCCACGGCCAACGGGCAGATCGTAGAGAACGGTGGTGTTCCAGCGCAGCCGACGGGTCCCGTAGACGTTGCCGAAATCGACATGACGGTCGAGGATGGAGGTGGCGCGCTGCCCGCCGCCTTCGCCGCCGAAGCCAGTGCCGGCCGGTCCCTGGTTGTCGGCCAGAGCCTTGGCCCAGGTAAAGCCGGAGTGGTATTCGAGACCGCGTTGCAGGCGATGGCTGGCTTCCAACTGGAGCGAGTTATAACTCTCGTTGGCGCCGGTGGCGCGGGTGTTGATGCGGCCCCAGTTGGGAAACAGCCGCGAACTGATAGGAGCGTTCATGGCCGACAGGGTGTTCGAGTAGGGCAGCGTGTTCTCGTCCGGCGCCCAGACCAGTTGACGGGTCTCCGAGCCGATGTAGGAGACGCGCGCAGCATACCCGGAGCCGAAGTCGTGGTCCACGCTCAGCGACCACTGCTCGGTGTAGGGGTCCTTCCAGTTGGTGCTGTTGGCCGTGCCGAAGTAGTCGGAACCGTACCCGCCCACGCCGGCCGCGCCGCCTGAGCCTGCATAGATCGCCGGCCACTGGTAGCCGATGGCGTGAGTGGTCGGGTTGTAGGTGTTGTTGAATTGCTGGGTCTGGGTCTGGATGGTGCCGGTGAGGGAGTAGAAACTTGAACCCAGCATATTGATGTTGTAGAGGCCCACACCGCCGCGGATCGCCCACTTGTCGTTACCGAGGGGCCGATAGGCGAAACCGACGCGGGGCATAAAGCGCAAGTGAGGATACTTTTTCAGTCCCGAGGGGTAGCCGGCCGCGCTGTTGCTCACCACGTCCATGCAGGGAGCGCCGTTGACGGTGGCGGAGTTGCTGGTTGTGACGCCGTCCGGATCGCAGGCGTTGGCGGCTGCCAGAAAGGCGGATGAGATCAGCGCTTGCTTGCCCGTGGGATAGATTACGCGCCCGGCCAGGGCCACGCTGGGATCGAAGTTGCCAATGTCTCCGTACTTGTCATAGTAGCCGGGGTGCAACTCGTAGCGGACGCCGTAAGAGAGCGTCAGCTGCGGGTTGAGACGCCACTCGTCCTGCCCGTAGAAGTGGTAGTGCTCCGAGATGCCGTCGTTATCCTGCTTGACCACGTCGTAGAACGTGTTATTGGGCAGACCGAGCAGGAAATCGCCGAAATCCACACCCGTGAACATGCCGGTGCTGCCGCCCGTGCCGTTGAAAGTGTAGGTTCCATAGTTGTCGGAACCGTTGAAGCTCAGCGGGGTGATCGCCTCCAGCGTCTGGATGTTGGCGCCGATCTTGACGGTATGGTTGCCCTTGGTCCAGATCAGCACATCGCTGTAGTCATACGTGTTGGATTTGGTCAGGCTGGTCAGCCGGTCTGCGGTCAGGCTCTGGATTCCGTGTTTGTAGAAGTCCATCTCGGGAATGCCGTTGTAAAACAGGTTCTGCAATCCCTGCCATCCCTGCGCGTTGGTCCAGGCCGTGCCGTTGAAGCTGTCGCTCTGGCCCGAGGTGTAGAGCGTGTAGCCGAAGCCGCCTTCGTTGATCAGGTTGGGCCTGATGCTCCAGTTGGTGTCGATCTTCAAGGCCCGGTTCTGGCTGAGCGAGAGATAGGAGGGAACCAGCAGGATTTCCGGGTTGCTGATGGGGAAATTCTTATAGGTGAACTTGCCCCACAACAGGAACTTCTGGTTGGACCCGAAGTACTGATCTCCGCGCACGTCGAACTGATTCGAGTGGCCGCTGTTGTCCACATTGGCTTCGTAGTTGGGGATGCCGTTATCGGTATACGCCGTGGGATCTCCGACGTTGGGATCGGGATAGAACTGCTTGAGGGTGGCCAGGGCGATGGGGCTGAGCGTGTCGGTGATCTTTGTTCCGTAGCTGCCGCCGGTGAAGGGATCGGTGAGGCCGGTGAAGCCGGTGGAGGTGTACTTGGAGAAGTCGCCCTGCTTCATCAGCGTGCTGGGAACCACTTCATCGATGGTGGTTTGCGCGGGATGCCGCCAGCCCTCGTAGGCGCCGAAGAAGAAGCTCTTGTTGTGGCCGTTGTAGAGGTGGGGGATGACCACCGGGCCGCCCGCACTGCCGCCGAACGTGTTGCCGGTGACGCTGGGCTTGGTGGTGGTTCTCGGGTCGGAGTAGGCAATAGCGTCGAATGCGGAGTTCTGGTAATACCAGAAGCCCGACCCGTGAATGGTATTGGTTCCGCCCTTGGTGGTGACTACGATCTGGCCGGGGTTACCGAACTCCGCGTTTGCCAACACGCCGTCGGCGCGAATCTCTGAGATCGATTCGGTGGATGGGAAAGCGTCGCCGATAAAAACGCCGCCTGTGGCGCTCTTGGTGGTAACCCCATCTACGGTTACATCTACCTGGTAGGGCAGCGCACCTTGCAATGAAAACTGGGGAGCGCCGCTGCCGCCATCTGCCTGCACGCCGGGCAGTGCGCTAAAGATGTTGGCGGCGCTGGTGCCGCCAAAGCTGGCGCGCGTGTTGACTGGCAGATTAGTTGCGTCGTCGGTGGTGAAGGTGCCGCTCACCGTGGGCGAGTCAGTCTCGATGGCGCTGACCATGTCGCCGGTGACTCGAACCTCCTGCTGCACGGCGCCGATGGCCAGGTTGACGTCTACGCGGAGTTCCTGGCGCACTTCGAGTGCCACTCCGGAGGCTGTCCATTTCTCAAAGCCCTGGGCCAGGACGGCGACAGAGTAGTGTCCGGCCTTGACGTCGAGGAAGCGGTAATCGCCAACACCATTGGACTTGGTGGTGCGTACCGTGCCCTCTTCGGCATTGGTCAGCGTAACGGTCGCGCCCGGAACAACGGCGCCTGCCTTGTCCTTGACCGAGCCGACGATGGCGCCCTGCGTGGCCTGCGCTGAGGTTTGTGTACACGCCAGCGCGAGCACCAGCACCAGGCCGAGTACCATCAGCGGCTTCCTCAACAAGGATTGCCGGAAAGAATGGGTGTGTCTGTGCATGGATCACTGTCTCCTGAGAATGCTGCATGGGTGAGTTGCGGTAAATTGCACGTCCTGTAGGTGTGCAACCAAGACGGATCGAGCATGTCCCGCGGTTTAGCTCTGTTGGGAAGTCGCAAAGGCGGTGACGGGTGGAAAGGAAAAAGGAGGCACGGAATCGTCCAGGCGCGCTTGTGCAGCAGGGGGCATTGACGCCTGGTCGGGACCTAGAGCGAGTTGTGACTCTCGCGCCACGGGTCAGCCTCCTTGTCGGTCTCAATGGAATGAGCTTGGCAACGGCTTCAGGCTACGTGGGGTCGGTTACAGGTTGTTGAATCGAATCGGTCAGGATAGGGAAGGACCGTTGATTGAGGTCTAACGTACCGAATATTTGCTGCCAAGTCCAGTCTTTCTTTTTGGATTTGGCGGCCATAGAGCCTGTGGAAATCCGGGCTATCGCCGCCAATGACGCGGAGAAGTGCTCGTCCACTCATCGATCCGGCTCACGAGGGATATGCGAATGTTAATTTTCAGTCATTTCGATGTGAGTAAGTCGATCAGGGTTCCCGCGAGCGGCAGTTCCGCGTCAATCGTCGTCTTTCGGCTTGCGCAGCTTGCCGGAGGATTTCTCGATCTGGTCGCGAATTTCGTCAGCGTCGTCGACGTCGTGCAGGGCGGCGGCTTCCTCCTTTGTCTTCGGTCTGGCGAACCTCGCCCGAGCCGGTGAAAAGACGCGCGGGTCGGAAGGGCGGACAGCAAAGGGCTCCAGGTGAGCGGGACTCGGCTGATTCTCAAAGACGCCGGTGATTTCGCCGGCCAGGGCGTCTTCCAGGTTCATGGAGCCCAGGCCAAGCAACTCGTCGATGGTGCGCGTAATGGAGCCCATGCTGGTGTGCTGGTGAGACACCGTGCCGGGCTTGACCCAGGGACTGGCGACCAGCAGGATGCTGCGGTGCGCGTCCACGTGGTCCACGCCGCTCTGGGCGTCGTCTTCCGTGACAAAGAGGGCGGAATCCTTCCAGATGGAAGTTCTGGACAAGAACGCGACAATTTTGCCTAGGGCCAGGTCGTTGTCGGCCACATAGGAGGCGCGATAGGGGTAGCCGTCGGCAACGCGGGGGTCGGCGGTGTGGTCGTTGGGCAGGCGAATGACGACCAGCGCCGGAACCTTGCCGGCAGCAAGCTTGCGCCCAAAGTCGCGCTCGAACTCGGCGGCGCGGAACTGGTCCGGGATGCCCAGGTTGAAGGTGGGGTAGCGGCGGTCGCTGGACTCGAAGACGGGCTGCGGCAGGGGCGAGTTGAGAAACAGCCGCTGGCCCTCGGGCTGGGAGCCTTCGAGTTCGGCGTTGCCTTCGACCTCCAGGCCTTCGCCGTAGTTGAACAGATTTTTGCCGCCGGCCACGATGTGCTCCCAGAGAGCGCCAAACTGCGGCTCGTCCTCGGGCATGGGTGCGTCCGCTCCGCCAAACAGGGCGCGTCGTCCGGGCTGGGTTGCTGCTGAATCCTGGTGCCGCCGGCCGCCGTAGCCGGAGGTCCAGGCGGTATTGAAGAACGGCGTGGGGTTGATGCCCACCACCCAGCGGTGTCCGTCCGCCGACACGTCGGAGTCCACAAAGAAGTTGTCGCTCATGGCGAACCGGGCGACCAGCGCGTGCAGGTTGGGAGTGACTTTCAGATGGGTCGCGGATTTCTGCTCTTCAGCCCAGCCATCGAGGCCATAGCGGGCAAGAGAGGGGTCGCCGTTGGCGCCGGCCACATCGCCCAACACCTCGTCGTAGGTGCGGTTTTCGCGCACTACCAGGAAGCAATGCTTCAACCGGGGCAGTGGCGGGCGGCTGGCAATCGCAGCCGTATTGGATGCAATTACCGTTCGGGTGAGGTTGTCCGCTGGGGGCAGGGAGGCCAGATCGATGGCGCTGAGGCTGCCCAGTTCGAGCGAACCGATATAAGTGGGCCTGTTGGGGTCGTGGAGCTTGCCGGCGTTCGGCCCTGCGCCCTTGCCCTTGGTGTTGACGACGTAGAGCGTTTTGCCGTCCGGAGAGAGGCACACGGCCGAGGGGTTCCATCCGGCGGGAATGTGCTCGATGAGCCGGAGACTGGCGGCATCGAGCACAGCGACGGCGTCGATGCCTGCTTCGGTGACGTAAATCCGTCCGTCGCGGGCCGCCAGTCCGGCAGGCATGACGCCGCGCAGAGGACGGCCCTGGTTGTCACTGAAAAGTGGCCCTGTGAAGGGCGAGAGCGCGGTCTGAGCCAGCAGACGGCTTCCGTCCGCGCTCACCTTGGTAACCGCATCCTCGTGGGCCAAGGCCACAAAAACCGCATCGGCCGTAGCAGCAACGCCGCTGGGCGCGGCTCCGCCTACGGTCTGGCCGCGGAGTTCGGTGATGTGCGAACCCAAACGCAGCTTTGCTGTCACCGCGGGGTGGTTTCGGTCGCGGACGTCATAGGTCCACAGCGAACTGCCGCGGAGGGAATTTTCGTCGCCCAATCCGGGAATTCGCTTGCCTTCGGCCACTGTTCCGGCGCGGGCAGCCAGGGAAGGATAGCCGAAAGGAGGGAAGTGCAGCCCCGTGGCCATCCTGTTTTTGGGGTCCGCGCCGGGAACGGCGGTGTACTCAAACAGGCCGGTGTTGCTGACGTAAAGCCGGTCGTCATCGGGGGATAGCGCCAGGCCGAAGGGGTAGCTTCCGGTGGGAACCTGAGCGATGCGTGCCAGGGAAGCCGCATCCAGAACGACGATGCGCCAGTTGCCTTGGTCGAGGGCGTAGAGGGTTTTGCCGTCGGCCGAGACGATGAGCGTGGCCGCGAAACTGCCCTCTGGCGTCTCTGCTCCGTCCTTGCCCGCGATTGGCCCGTCCAGCGAGACCTCGCCCGCCGGCTGCCAGTCGGCTGTGCGGTAGACGCGGATCTTGCCCGAGTCGCCGGTGGCCACGTAGAGAAGCGTTCCGTCGGGCGAGTAAACGAGGCCGGCATGGACTTCGACGGAGGGGTCGTTCGTCGCTGTCGCAGGCATGCGCCGGACGGTGGGGTTCGGGCCGGCCGGCTGCCCAATCACGTTGAGCGCAAACGGAAAACCGATCGACGGAACGGCAATCTGGGCGCCGTCAGGCCGCACGGCCAGCGCAAACGGATAGGGCGCCAAAGGGATCCAGTTGCCCGCGGGGTGAATTTCGCGCCCATTGGGCAGGACAGCGGTCACACCGGTCTGCGCCATAACGGCTTGCGCGGCGAAAAGTGCGACTGCACCCGAAACAGAAATCAACCTGGAGAGTTTGCTTGCCAGCGATTGCGTCATTGCACTTCAGTATGCAGTGCGGGAATGAAACTCAGGTTCAAAAAAAAGCGGCCGTGCCCTGCGCTCACCTATCGGCCGCTCCGCGTCTCTGATCCATTCGCATGATTACGAGTGTGGTTCGGAAGGTTTTTCAGCCGTGTGCGCTCCCGCATGAGTGGACGCAGAAGGAGGAACTGCAATTGGATAGCCTCAAGATTTGAAGGGGTTTTCGAGTCCAAATGCCGTAAACTTACTTCGGTTACGCCGCATGATTACTGGCGGCCATTACCATAATTCTGTTGACGACCACAGGCTGGTACCCTAGAGTCGTATTCGCATCAGCATCCAGGCTCGGCGACAGAGGTTCGGTCAGTCGAGGCTGTTTACAGCAATGGATGTGAAGGCCATCTTTTCCCCTTTTGACCGGCTTTCCCTTTAGGCTGTCTGAGCCACTTGAACAGTAGAGGCAGCGTACCAGGCCTCCAATTGAGCAAGCTGAAGAGTGAGCTTTGTACCCCCGCAGCGTTTTTCACCGTGAGGCTACGCCCTATGGGCGGTGGTTAAGTGCCTCTTTATGGGCATTCCACAGACGGAAAGATTCCCCTGCCGGTGTTTCTCGATGGCCGCACGCAAGGTTTGAGCTGAGAATTGTTTGCAGCTCTTGAAGCTTTCTCGATTTGTCCAGAGGCAATGGGAAGGCGCGATTTGTTGTTGTCCTCGAGACACACTCCCATGAATCCCTCTTGAAGGGGATCGTCGCGCGCCAAGCAGCCTTCTTGGGCGAATGTGCATCTACTGTTTCAGAACTCAAGGCAATTTGCCCGAGGAACAGTACTCCAGTCAAGTCTGTCGGCTCTGTGCCGATGATTGAGGTGGAGATTTTCTTCGGTACTACGTGCTACCAACCCGGCGGAATTGGCGCAGGAATCGAAATTACCGGTCGCAGCCAGGGCTGAGCACAAACATGATCGAAGCTGAATGCGTTGAAGATTTCCACGAAGGTGCCTTGTGAGACCACTGCTGCTTGTTCTAACCGTCATTCGGAATGCCGAGACGCGCTCGTCAGTCAGACTCGTTCTGGAGGGCGCGGGGCATCGAGTGATCGAATCGGACGGTTGCCCGCAAGCCCAGGCCCTGCTGAGCAATGGGCTGCATCCTGATCTTCTGCTGATTGAGTCAATGCCCGCAGGGGAACCTGAATCGGAGCCGCACTATCAGCTCTTGAAAAGCGCTCCCAGGCAGAACATTTGCCTGGTGATGGGGATCGGGGACCAGGGGGCGCGTCGGCAGGCTCTGGAACTTGGCATCGAGCATTTCCTGGTAAAACCGGTCACGCGCGGCGACGTCGAGTCGATCATCGACGAATTAAGCCATCCTGCCGCGCCAGCCCAGGCGCCAGGCCAGGGCGGGAATGGAGCTTGTGGAGAGATCATGCGGGGAGCCGCATGCATCCCGCCGGACATGCCTCCGGTCCTCCATCTGGAAGAACTGGGCGAAAACCGGTTCTTTCTGGCGGCGTCGCCTCAAATGCTGGAGATTCATCGCCAGGTGAAACTGCTGGCCGATGTCGATGTGCCGGTGCTGATTCTGGGCGAAAGCGGCACTGGCAAGGAAGTGATTGCGCACCTGATTCATAAGTACTCGCGGCGGTCGGGGGAGAAGTTTCTGAATGTAAACTGCGCGGCGCTGCCGACGGAACTGCTCGAGAGCGAGCTGTTCGGGCATCGCCAGGGCGCGTTTACAGGAGCTCTCAAGGACCGGGCGGGAAAGTTCGAGCAGGCAAACCGGGGCACTCTTCTGCTGGACGAAATCGGTGAAATCAGCGTGCAGATGCAGGCCAAACTTTTGCACGTGCTTCAGGACGGTGTGTTCACCCGTCTTGGCGGCCAGGAATCCACGCGCGTGGACGTGCGCGTGCTTGCCGCCACGAATGTTGAAATGGAGAATGCGCTGCTCGAGAAGACCTTTCGCGAGGACCTTTTCTATCGTCTGAACACCTTCACGATCAATGTTCCTCCGCTTCGGGAGCGTCGAGAGGAAATCCCCTACCTGATTGAAGAGATCATTCGCCGCACGCCGGGTGAAACCAGGAAATTGGCCGATTGCGGTTTCTGTTCCCGGTTGATGGATGCGGCCCTGCTTTATGACTGGCGGGGAAATCTGCGCGAACTGCGCAACTTTGTCACCCGGACCATCATCATGCGGGATCCGGAGGGGGGCATCCGGGAACTGGAGTCGAAGATTGCCGCGATGAGCGTGGCTGCGGTTCCTGACCGGCCGAGCAGCGCGCCGTCTCACTGTCCGGCCATGCGATCGTTCGTCCGCGATGTCAAGGATCGCACGGAAGTGCAGATGATCCAGGAGGCGCTCGAAGTCTCCGGATGGAACCGCCGCCGCGCCGCACAATATCTCAACATCAGCTACCGCGGGCTGCTTTACAAAATTCAGCAGCATCGCCTGACGCCCAAGCCGCCGAGGGATCTCAATGAAGCAATACGGCGCAGCTATTCTGCGCGGGGTGACGCTGCCTAGGGGAGCATCTCTCCCGGCATTCTGCACAAGACATTTCCGGTCTGCTGCGGGAGCGAGTCCTCCGGGTGGATTCCTGTGGATTTCTATGTTCGAGGGACGTAATATACTGCTTCTCTTTGCGCACGCTCAGCAGTTTTGGGTAGCAGGGGAACCCAGAGCCGAATCCCGCCCGTCTGATGTGACCTTTATCCAATATTTACAGTTACTTCAGCTACTTGTCGTGCGGAGAAACCGTGCCCGCAAGTCGACCAACGGAACGTTGATTCAACGCTCGAATATGCAAATTACTGGTACAAAGTATGCAAGAAATTGTCAACTCCTAACCCGACGTGGTAAGTCGAATTTTCGGGGCGAGTGGGCTTTCCAGTGAAATTGGCTGGAGTTATGGCCGTCCCGACGCTTTCCAAACCTCCCTGCGCAATGGCCATTCCCGTGCAATAGATAACTCCAGGAACAGCAGCAAAACTCACGGAGACTTATGTCAGCAGACTTGACCCAGGGCTTTCGGATCGATCCGGCGGATTTACCCAGCGAAGCGGTAATCTTCGGGGGCACGGCAGCCATGGGCGAGGTGCGCGGCAAGATCGAACGTCTTCTGCACAACGATCTGCCCGTGCTGGTGCGCGGGGAGAGCGGAACAGGTAAGGAGCTGATTGCGCGATTTCTGCACACGCGCTCCGACCGGCGCGATGCGCCGTTCGTCAAGCTGAATTGCGCCGCCATCCCGGTCGGTTTGCTGGAGAGCGAGCTGCTGGGCTACGAACAAGGCGCATTTACCGGCGCGAACCAGACCAAACGGGGCCTGGTCGAGATTGCCGACGGGGGGACTCTGTTCCTGGACGAGATTGGCGAGATGGAGTGGGCACTGCAAACCAAGCTGCTCCACCTTTTGCAGGATGGGCATTACGCGCGCATCGGGGGGCGGGAACAGCGGTTGGCGCGGGTGCGTCTGATTTGCGCTACAAACAGCGATCTGGAAGCGGCCGTGGAAGCGCGGGCGTTTCGTCAGGATCTTTTCTATCGCATCGATGTGATCGGTTTGCGCCTGTTGCCGTTGCGTGACCGCAAGGAAGACATTCCGCAGTTGTGCGATTACTTCCTGCAGAAGCTGGCCCGGAAACTGGGAAAGAGCGCGCCGCAGTTGAATCCCACGGCTCTGCGCCTGATGGAGCAATGGAGCTGGCCCGGCAATTTGCGCGAACTGGAGAACTGGATAGCGCGCGTGATCATTCTCGGCGGCGACGAGGCGCTGGGCGCGGAACTAAGCCGGAGAGTGGCTCAATCCAATTCAATGGACAGCGCCCGTCCGCGAGTCGGGTATTTGAAGGAGACTTCCCGCCAGGCAGCTTCGGCGGCAGCGCGGGCCGTGATCCTCAGAGCCCTGCAGGCCAATGGCTGGAACCGGCGCAAGACCGCCGAGCAATTGAACATGAGTTATCGCTCTCTGCTTTACAAGTTGCGGGATGCGGGTGTGCCGCAACGGCGCAAGAGCCACAAGGGAATGCCACCTCTCGGTTCAAGGGGAGACGGTGGAAGAGGGCAGGAGCAGGGCAACGACTAGCGCCGGGCATGGATGAACGGGAGAGCGGAGAATGTCCGGGCGTGGCTCGGCCAGTGGGTTCAGTAATGAACGGGCAAGGTTTGTGATTGATCTCCGGAGTTTCGGGGCGAACGTTTGAAGTCTGTGCAGCGATGCAGGAAAAAGAGCATGTAGCTCACAGGGCGAAGCTATGTCCTGAAGACAGAACGAACGAAGTGCAAGGAGAAGCAAGACACGATGGCGACCGCATCCAGTTTCGACGCTGCAATGCGTGATGAGTCGGCCTGGTGGGCGCTTTACACCCGCCATCAGCACGAGAAGACGGTGGCAGACATGTTGTCGGCGAAGGGTTTTGAGGTGTTTCTCCCGTTGTATGAGTCCATGCGACGCTGGAAGGACAGGGACAAGCTGCTCTCGCTGCCTTTGTTTCCCTGCTACGTGTTTGTGCGCGGCGCCCTCGATCGCAAACTGCAGATTGTCTCGACGCCGGGGGTGCACATGATTCTCTATCGCGGCGAGCAGGTTGCCCTCATCCCCGAAATGGAGATCCAGGCCATTCGCACTACGGTGGAGGGGCCTTTTCACGTCGAACCTCATCCCTACCTGAAGTGCGGCGAGCGGGTTCGCGTGACGCGCGGCAGTCTGGAAGGCGTTGAAGGAGTATTGGTGCGGAAGAAGAGTCTGTATCGCCTAGTACTCTCCGTAGACATGCTGATGCAGTCGGTGGCCGTGGAGATCAACGCCGCGGATGTGGAGCCCGCGGCGGCCTGATTTCCCCCGTTCGAGTTGACCGCCCGGCAGAATGGGCGAGAAGGAAGGCTTGATGAACCGCAATCGTCTTGAGGAGTGGTCATGAAAGGCAGCGCCAATCATGCGATCGGGCTGGGGCTTTTCCCGATCCTTCTTTGCGGCCTTTTATGGGGTCAGGCGCCGGCCCCTGCCGGTGTGGCCACGCACGAACAACCTCCGGCGTCTTCAGCCACGAGGCCGCACGACAACAGCTTTGTGATCGGCAATGACGATCGCCTGGCGATCAACGTGTGGAAGGAGCCGGACCTCACCCGGTCGATTCCTGTGCGCTCGGACGGAAAAATCTCGCTGCCTCTGGTGGGAGAGTTGCAGGCCACCGGGCGTACCCCGCTCGAGCTTGAACAGGACATCGCGAACAAGCTCCGCAACTTCATCACGGAACCGGAAGTTACTGTGATGGTGGAGCAGATCAACAGTGAGAAGTTCAACATTCTCGGCCAGGTGTCAAAGCCGGGTTCCTATCCGCTGACGGCCGCGACCACGGTGATGGACGCGATTGCGACGGCCGGCGGGTTCAAGGATTTCGCAAAGCAGAAGGGCGTTTACATTCTTCGTCAGAATCCTGGGGGCGGCGAGTCCCGCATTCCCTTCAACTACAAGGACTTTATCAGGGGCAAAAACCCGGATCAAAACGTGAAGCTGCAGCCGCGCGACACCGTTGTTGTGCCCTGAGGATCGTCCATGCTTACGCGAATCTGTTTGAGTCTGGCGCTGCTGTTGGCCATGCCCGTGTGGTCCCAGGTAGTCCCGACTGCAACCGGAGCCGCGCCTGCCGAGAGCGACGATACCCGGATGCAGACACCGCCTCCGGTAAGCGGCGTACCGTATCCGACCGTGGTTGGTTCTGAGACTCGGTCCAATTATCTGCGCGCCTCTGTGAACGTGAGCAGCGCGTATGACGACAACGTGATTACGGGCGGCGGCAGTCATCCGGTCAGCGATGTCTCTTACTCGATTTTCCCCACGATCGCGCTCGATCAGACCACTCCACGGCTTAGCCAGATATTGACCTATAGCCCCGGGTTCACCTTTTACGAGCACACCAGCGCGCTGAATGAAGTCGACCAGAATGCTGCTGCGAATTTCCAGTATCGACTGAGCCCCCATGCAAACATCACGGTTCGAGACGGCTTCGAAAAGAGTTCGAACGCATTCAATCAATCCGAGTCGGCGATCTCCGGCTCTTCGCAGGTTCCCCCGGCAACCGTCATTACCCCGTTTGGAGACCGGCTGACCAATGCGCTGAATGCGGATCTGAGCTACCAATACAGCAGGAACGCCATGATCGGCGGCGGCGGGAGCCTTTCGGAACTCGATTATCCCAATCCGTCCCAGGTGCCTGGCCTGTACAATTCAAGCTCGCGCGGCGGGGCGGCTTTCTGGAGTGTTCGTCTGTCCAGCACGCAATATGTGGGCACAACCTATCAATATTCCCTAAGTCAGGCGAATCCGCTGCATGGGCAGAGTGAGACTCAGACCAACACGCTTTCACTCTTTTACACGATCTATCTCAAGCACACTTTGAGCATGTCTTTTTCAGGCGGTCCGCAGCATTCCAGCTTCGCCCAGTCTTCCCTGCCGACCGCGAGTTCCTGGACGCCCTCGGTCATGGCCAGCATCGGCTGGCAGCGGAGCCATACCAATTTTGCGGCCAGCTACGCACGCATCGTGACCGGCGGGGGAGGCTTGCTGGGCGCCTTCGAATCCAATAGCGCCAACGCCCTGGCGCGTTGGCAGACAGCGCGTACCTGGGCCGTGGGAGCAAATGCCAGTTATAACAATAACGAGAACGTCTCCCCGCTCCTGTTCGCGTCTAGTCCCGGCGGTCGCAGCATTTCAGCATCTGTTTCTGTTCGGCACACATTCAGCGAGCATCTTAATGCGGAGTGCGGGTATCAGCGTCTGCACCAGAGTTACCCCGGCATTCCTGTTCTATCCAACGCTCCCGACAGCGATCGCGTGTACATCAACGTGTCCTATCAGCTGACAAGGCCCCTGGGAAGATAAAAATGGCAGAAGAACCTGAAGAACAGACCGAAGAAGGGCTCGACTTTCCGCGCTATCTCGACCTGGTGCGCCGCCGCCACATGCATTTCCTGGTGCCGGTGTTTCTGGGTTGGCTGATTGTCTGGGGAGCAAGCTGGGTCCTGCCGTCACGGTTCAAGTCGGCCACGCTCATTCTGGTGGAGCAGCCCACCATGCCGAAGAACTATGTGGTGCCGAATGTCAACGACGACCTTCAGGACCGGCTGCAGAGCATTACGCAGCAGATTCTCAGCCGCACGCGTCTCCTGGTCATTATTGACAAGCTGCACCTGTACGCGGTGGGGAGCGCCAAGGCCACGCCTGACGAAAAGGTCGATCATATGCGCAAGGACATCGAGATCGAACTGGTGCGCGATGCTCAAAAGGACCAGATCTCGGCGTTCAGGGTGTATTACACGGCGCGTGATCCCCATGTAGCGCAGCAGGTGACCAGCGAACTGACCGACCTGTTCATCAACGAGAACTTGAAGGTGCGGCAGCAGGAGTCGGAAGACACGACCAAGTTCATGGAGAGCCAGTTGGAGACCGCGCGCACCAATCTCGCAGCGCAGGAAGCGAAGGTGCGCGAGTTTGAAGGGCTGCACGAGGGCGAACTGCCGACGCAGCAGGCAAGCAATCTGCAAATTCTGAGCGGGCTGCAGTCGCAGTTGCAGAACGAACAGGATTCGCTGAACACCGCCAAGCAGCAGCGAGTGTACCTGCAGACGCTGATCGAGCAGACCCGGGCCCAGCACCCCGCCCCACGCAGTGCGGATGGCACCCCGACAGGTCTGGCTGCAGTGGATGCGGACCTGGACAGGCTCAAGGCAAAACTTGCGGATTTGAGCTCTCACTACACGGATCGTTACCCGGATGTCCAGAACCTGAAGATCGAAATCGCGAAGACGGAAAAGATCAGGACCGATCTGATCGCCGAGATGAAGAGCGGCAGCAGCGTGGGCAAGCAGGGCACTGGAGATGCCGCTCAGCGGGACCTGGCGGATGTGCCGGAAAACACCGCGATGCTCCAGCTGAGAGGGCAGCTGCAATCCAATCAGGCAGAGATCGCGAACCGCGAGCAGGCGGTTGCCGCGTTGAAGGCAAGAATCAACGGCTACCAGGAGCGTTTGAACGACGAGCCCGCCCGCGAGCAGCAGCTTGCGGATCTGACGCGCGGTTACGAACAATCCAAGGCCGACTACGACGATCTGTTGAAAAAGAAGAACGAGTCAGTCATGGCCACGAGCATGGAACTCATGCAGCAGGGTGAACGGTTCCGGGTACTCGATCCGCCCAGTCTCCCCGTGAAGCCGGATTTTCCCAACCGCCTCAAGTTTTGCGGCATGGGACTCGGTATCGGCCTGGCGCTCGGCGTGGTCGTAGTGGCAATATTCGAGTTTCTGGACGACCGCCTGTACAGCGAAAACGGGATCAAGGCGATGTTGCCGACGGCAGTCATTTCCGAGATTCCACAGGTTGCCAGTCCGCGGGATGAACGAAAAGCAAAGAAGCGGACGGCGCTGGGATGGACCATGGCGGCACTGGTCGTCGCCACCATCCTGGCGGGCTCCGCATTCAGCTATCTGCACTACTAGGCCGCCATGTACAAAGCTTTCTTCAATCTCACGCGCAACCCGTTCGACCTGACCCCGGATCCAACCTGCTTTGTGCCGACCAAGCGGCATAACGAGGCGCTGGCGGCGCTCTACTATGGCGTTCGCAGGCACAAGGGATTCGTGGTGGTTACCGGGGAGGTAGGCACCGGGAAGACTCTGCTGCTGCGCTGCCTGCTTCGGCTGCTCGAAGAGAGCAAGGACATTGCGTACGCCTATCTTTTCAACGGCCGGCTCACTCCGACGGAGTTTCTGCAATATATTCTCACCGACTTCGGGGTTCCTGCCGCCGGCAAGAGCAAATGCGAATTGCTGATTGAACTGGGACAGTTTCTGGTCTCCCGGGGCGCAAAAAAGATGACCACAGTACTGATCGTGGATGAGGCGCACCACCTGACCGCGGACATACTGGAGGAGGTTCGTCTTTTATCGAATCTGGAGACGACCGACGAAAAGCTGTTGCAGATCGTTCTGGTAGGGCAGCCCGAACTCGACGAGAAACTCGATTCGGTCGGACTGAGGCAGCTCAAGCAGAGAATCGCTGTCCGCACGCAACTGGAGCCCCTGGATGCGGACGAGACCAGGCTGTACATCGAACAGCGGCTGCAGATTGCGGGAGCCGAAGCAAATCTGGCCCAGTTGTTCCCCGAGCGGACCGTCGCCGCGATTCAGCGCTATTCGCGCGGCCTGCCCCGCCTGATCAATACCATCTGTGAGAACGCACTTTTGAGCGCCTATGCGCGGCAATCGCACATGGTCACTCCCGACATCATCGAGGAAGTGGCCAATGAGTTTCGACTCGATGTGGCCACTACGCCCGAGCCTGAAAGGGCAGATGGAGTCCATGGCGCCAGCGACAGGAATGTTCAGCGAGCCATCAACGTTCTCGTGGAGTTATATTCCGCCTTGCGGCCGCCCAAGGCTGGCGGCGAGGAAATGGATGCGCATCTTGCGGTTGAAGCGGGCCAACATGAGTCCTTTGGAGGCGAGCAGACATGAGCTATATTTTTGACGCGCTCCAGAGGTCGGAAGCCGAACGCGCCGGCAGCGATTCGACGTCTCTGACCGGAGTCACGGAACTGCTGCAGCGCGCGGAGCATCGGGCTGCTTCGAGGTGGGAAAGCGCGGTCCGGGAGGAAGGGCCCGTAGCGACGGAAGACGCAGAAGGCGAAACGTCCCTGGAGTTCGAGGAACTGTCGCCGGTGGCGGAAGCCACCATCGCTCAAGCGGCAATCGAGCCGGCGGCCGAGGAGCCGCAAGTCGACGAGCCTGTGGATCTGATCGGGCAGTGCCGGATGCTGCAGGTTTCGCTTCCTCCCCAAAGCCGGTTGATCTGTCTTACCGACAGCAACGGTCCGGGAGCGGAGGCCTTCCGCTTTCTGGCGGTGCGTTTGCGGCATCTTCGCCATAACCGGCCGCTCAAGAAGGTACTGATCACCAGCACGGTCCCCGAGGAAGGCAAGAGTATGGTTGCCGCCAACCTGGCCTGTGCACTGGCGTTGACGACGACGCAGCGAACCGTGTTGCTGGAGGGGGATGTGCGGCGCCCGACGCAATCGCAGGCCTTTGGCATCGGCAAGAATCCGGGCCTATGCGAATGGCTTGCCGGCGATGGGAGCCTGGCAGAGCGCATTTACCGGCTGGAAGGCCCAAGCCTCTGGATCATGCCGGCCGGCAACGCGCCGAGCAATCCTCTGGAACTGCTGCAATCCGCGCGACTTGGGGCACTGCTGGATCAGTTGACCGCCCTGTTCGATTGGGTCATTATCGATTCTCCGCCGGTGCTGCCTTTGGCCGACACCAGCGTGTGGACCCGCGTGGCGGATGGGGTTCTTCTAGTCACCCGGCAAGGAATCACGGAGAAGCGGCAGTTGCGGAAGGGCCTCGAAGCGCTGGAATCGAACAAGCTGATCGGCGCGGTATCGAACTGTTCGGAGAACTCTTCGCATAGCAGCTATTACTACCGGCCGCTGCCGGCGTCCCAGCGGGATGACAATTCAACCTCCTGACTTACTGCGAGCGACCTCCGTTTGTTTTCCCGGCTTCCTGTGCAAATCGTATGCCGTTTTTATCCTCATTCACTAACTATCGCAATTAGCCGTGTGCTCGTGACTCAGCGAAGGATGACGCCGGGCAGGAGCAGAACGTCAACCTTCAGTTGAAATCCGACCGTAACAATAGAAGCATTTTTCGAGAAGGGAGCAAATCGTGACTCTGCTACGCATGAATGGGAATTCACATCCCGCCGACACTCCATTGGAATCGGCAACGGCAGGGGAACGCGAGGTCTTGCGCGAGGAGACCTTCAAGCGCATGATCGCAATCGAGCGCAAGAGAACCGAGCGTTCCAAGGAACCTTTTCTGCTGATGCTGCTCGAGGCGGGCAAACATTACGGATCCGAGAAAAGCGGGAAAGCACTCGACAGCATGGTTTCGATCCTGTTGTCGTCCACCAGGGAGACCGATGTGATCGGCTGGTACAAGGACCTGACAACGGTCGGAGCCTTGTTCACCGGACTTGTCGGCAATGACAAGAACACCATTTTGAGCACGATTCTGGGCAGGGTGAGCGCCACCCTGAGAGACGAGTTGACATTTGACCAGTTCAATCAGGTGAGCATCTCGTTCCACTTTTTTCCCGACGAATGGGATGACGACAAAACCGGACAGCCGAGCGACCCCGCCCTCTATCCCGACCTCAAGAGCCGGGGCAACGGCAGAAAGTCCCAGTTAGGCGTCAAGCGGCTTATGGACATCGTGGGCAGCTCGTTATTGCTGCTGCTCTGCTCACCTGTTCTTTTTGTCATCGCCGTGGCCATCAAGCTGACCTCCCGGGGGCCAGTGTTGTTTCGGCAGCAGCGCATCGGGCAAAACGGCCAGCGCTTCACATTCCTGAAGTTCCGCTCGATGTACGTCGACAACGATCACAGCGTCCACCAGGAATTTGTGAAGAAGCTGATCGCCAGCGAGACGGCGGAGCAAACCAGTCCGGAAAATGGCGAGGGCGTGTACAAGCTGAAGAACGACAAGAGGGTAACCCGCGTGGGGAAGATATTGCGCAGAACAAGCCTGGATGAGCTGCCGCAGTTTCTGAACGTTCTCAGCGGAGAGATGTCGCTGGTCGGCCCACGGCCCGCGATTCCGTATGAGTTGGCGGCCTACCAGACGTGGCACCGGCGCCGTGTGCTCGAAGTGAAACCGGGGATTACCGGGCTGTGGCAGGTTACGGGCCGCAGTACGGTCAAATTCGATGAAATGGTCCGGCTGGATCTGCGCTACGCCACATCGTGGACGCCCTGGCTTGACTTCAGAATCCTGATGCTGACCCCGCTCGCAGTAATTCGGGGCGTCGGCGCCTATTGAGTCTCGCGTCTCGCGATTCCTGCCCATCCGGGTCGAACCCGTTTCCGCACGATTGCACGCAGACCTCGCAGTCCCACCCAAGCATTCTTCGCATCGACAACAGTCCTTACAAGTGGTGAAAACACATGAACTTCGGTGTAATTGGCTACGGCTATTGGGGACCAAACGTCGTGAGAAATCTTGCGAGTCTGGAGGGTTCCCAGGTATTGGCAATCGCGGAGATCAGCCCAACCGCCCGCAAGCGCGCGCAGAAGGCTTATCCCGGCGTCCTGGTCACGGCAAACGCCTCGGACGTTATCCTGTCGACCGAAATCGACATGGTCGCCGTGGTTTCTCCGGTCTGGACGCATTATGAACTGGCGAAAGCGGCTCTCGAGAACGGCAAGCACGTGTTTGTTGAGAAGCCGTTCACCAGCAACACGCAGCAAGGCGAGGAACTGATCAACCTTGCCCTCCAGAAGAATCTCAAGATCATGGTGGACCACACCTTTCTGTTTACCGGGGCAGTCAGGAAGATCAGTGAACTGCTTGAGGAAGGGACGCTGGGAAAACTCTATTACTACGACTCCACCCGGGTGAATCTTGGCCTCTTCCAGCACGACATCAATGTCTTGTGGGATCTTGCGCCGCACGATCTTTCCATCATGGATTACCTCCTCAAGACGAGCCCGGAAGCCATCGTGGCGACCGGGGAAAGACATCTGAATGGCTATGAAGATGTGGCGTTCATGACCCTGTACTTTCCCGAGCGGGTCATCGCGCATATCAACGTCAACTGGCTTTCGCCGGTCAAGGTGCGCACCACGCTCATCGGCGGAGAGAAGCGGATGCTGGTGTGGAACGATCTGGAAGCCGATGAAAAAGTGAAGGTCTACGACAAGGGAGTGAAGATCACCAATCGCGAAGGAGTGTACGACCTGCTGGTGAACTACCGCTCGGGAGACATGTGGGCTCCTCAACTGGAGCAGGTCGAGGCTTTGCGCCAGGAGATGTCCTACTTTGTCGACTGCATCTCGAGCGGGCAGGAGCCGTTCAACAATGGATGCGCCGGGCTGCGGGTGGTCAAGATGCTGGAAGCAGCCAACGAATCACTCAAGACGAAAGGATCGCTGGTCTATCTATGAACTCATTCAACTGCATTGCGGACGATGTGAAACTCGGCCAGGATGTCCGGCTCTCGAAGTTCGTGAATCTGTACGGCTGCGAGATCGGCGACCAGACGCGGATCGGGGCATTCGTGGAAATCCAGAAGAATGCCTGTGTGGGAAAATGCTCGAAGATTTCAAGCCATACGTTCATCTGCGAAGGCGTGGACATAGGGGACAACGTCTTCGTCGGGCACGGGGTGATGTTCATCAACGACACCTATCCCCGCGCCACGACTGCCGACGGAAGCCCGCAGACGGAAGCCGATTGGAAGGTCGAGCGGACGGTGGTCAAGGCGGGTGCGTCCATTGGTTCCGGGGCGACGATTCTGGCCAACGTCACCATCGGAGAGAATGCGATTGTCGGGGCGGGAAGCGTGGTCACCAAGGATGTCCCGGCGAACGCGATCGTCGCTGGAAACCCGGCCAAGGTCCTTCGCCTCATCCAGCCGTCGGCCCCGATCAAGGTTCCGGATGCGGTTCCGTTTCTTGACCTTGTCGCTCCCCACCTGGAACTCGAACAGGAACTCACCAGCGCTTTTCGGGAGAGCCTGCACACGGCCGGCTTTGTGGGCGGCCCGGTGGTGGCGGGATTTGAGAAGGCATTCGCAACCGCGTGCGACGCAAGTCACTCCGTCGCCGTCAGCAGCGGAACGGATGCGCTGCGCTTCGCTCTCATGGCTTGCGGCATCGAGCCGGGCGATGTGGTGTTGACTGTGCCGCATACGTTCATTGCCACCACGGAAGCCATTTCGCAGAGCGGCGCCACTCCGGAGTTTGTCGACATCGACGAAGACACGTATAACATGTCGGCCGCGGCGCTGGAGCAATTCCTCGCCGAGCAATGCACGCGAGAGAAATCCGGAAGACTGGTCAGCCTGCGCAGCGGACGGCCTGTGACCGCGGTGGTGCCGGTGCATCTTTACGGGCAAATGGCCGACATGGATGCAATCCTGCGGATCGCCGCCCGCTACGGCCTGACCGTGGTTGAGGATGCGTGCCAGGCTCACGGCGCCGAATACTTTTCCAAGGAGCGCAACTGCTGGATAAAAGCCGGCTCAATGGGACGAGCCGCGGCATTCAGCTTCTATCCCGGCAAGAACCTGGGAGCATGCGGCGAGGGCGGGGCGGTAACCACCAACGATGCTGGCGTGGCCAGCACGGTAAAGATGCTCCGCGACCACGGCCAGGTGAAGAAGTATTACCACGACGTCGAGGGATACAACGGCCGGCTCGACACCATCCAGTGCGCAATCCTGATGGCCAAGCTGCCGCACCTGGCGGCATGGAACGCGGGGCGTCGGGACCGGGCAGCCGAGTACGGCCGCCTGCTGTCCGGAGTCGAAGGCATCTCTCTGCCCTATGAACCGTCCTGGTCGCGTGCCGTATATCACCTCTATGTCATCCGCACTGCCGACCGCGAGGGGATGATCGAGCATTTGAAGACCGCGGGTATCGGCACGGGCATCCACTATCCGATTCCACTTCACCTGCAGAAGGCGTATGCCGGGCTGGGTTACAGTCAGGGGGACTTCCCCGTAGCGGAACGGGTGGCCGGGGAGATCCTTTCCCTGCCGATGTTCCCGCAGTTGACCGCGGAGCAGCAGGGGAGGGTGGCTGAGGAGGTTGAGTCCTTTCTTTCCGAAACTCCTCAGAAGCCGTCAGCGGGCGAAGAGAACACCCTGGAGCCAGCGGAAAGAACAGCATGAGTTGTCATCGCGTTTGAAGTGATCCACAAAGGCCACGAATTCCAATAGAGGAGGTGAAGAGGCCGTGAAAACAGAGAGCAAGGTTGTTGTCGCAGGGCTTGGCGAGGTAGGTAGGCCGCTCTTCGAGTTGATTTCGAGATCCCATGACACAGTCGGAGTGGACATCTCGCTGCCCCCCGTGGACATTGACGAGACAGAGATTCTTCATATCTGCTATCCGTTTCAGATCAAGGACTTTGTCGGGGAGACGGCGCGCTATATTGCGTTGTTCAAGCCTCAGGTGACGATCATCAACAGCACCGTCGCGGTGGGAACAACCCGCCTGATTGCGGAGCGGACAGGCACCGCGGTGGTCAACAGCCCGGTGCGCGGCAAACATGCGCGCATGCTGGAGGAATTGTCTCTGTACACCAAGTTTGTGGGAGCCATCGACGCCGTCGCGGGCAGTCGCGCCGCCGAGCATTTCGAGTCCGCAGGCTTGAAGACCAAGGTGCTTTCGTCTCCGGAAGCCACGGAACTGGCCAAGCTGACGGAGACAACGTATTTCGGCCTGATGATCGCCTGGGCCCAGGAAGTGGAGAGGTATTGCGATCAATCGGGCGCCGATTATGAGCAGGTGATTTCGTTCTATGACGAGATCAAGTTCTTTCCTCCCGTCAAGTATTTTCCCGGAGTGATCGGCGGACACTGCGTGATGCCCAACATCGAGATTCTTCGCCAGTTCGACGAATCGGTCGTGCTGGAAGCGATTCGGGCTTCGAACCGCATGAAGATCGAGCGCGGAGCGCGCGGCAGGCTGGTCGCGGCGAGCACCGAGGAAGTCGCAGTTTAACTGCAGCCATGGATGTGAAAATGGACAGTCTTCGGCAGGGCGGCGCGACAGAGGCCGCGAGTACCCTGGAACTTCCTCCGCCGACCGCCGTCGCAACGGAATCGCGGCTGGCCGGCAAGCGGGCAGGCATGGTGGTGTTTTCGCACTACCCGGCGGACCCGCGGCCGCGCCGGGCCGCCGAAGCGCTGCTCAAAGAGGGCATGCTGATCGATCTGATCTGCGAGAGAGACGGGAATCAGCCGCGCCGGGAAGTCCTCGACCAACTCGATATCACCCGGATTCCGATCAAGCATCGCCGCGGCGGCGCCCTCTCCTATGCCTATCAGTACTTCGCGTTTATCTTCGTTTCCGCCGCCATTCTGGGCTGGCGTACGCTCCGGCGCCGTTATGACCTGGTGTACGTGCATAACATGCCCGACATTCTGGTTCTCAGCGCATTCGTGCCGAGACTATTCGGCGCCAAGGTGATTCTCGACCAGCACGATCCCATGCCGGAGTTGATGCGAACGATCTTCGGGATGAAAGAAAACAGCTTGGCGGTCCGGGCGATCCGCCGCCTGGAGAAGTGGAGCATCGCGCGCGCAGACCTGGTGATCACGGTCAACGTTGCCTGCAAACGAATTTTTTCCGAGCGCAGTTGCCGCGCCGAAAAGATCGGCGTGGTGATGAATTCCCCCGACGGAGATATCTTTCCGTACCGCGCGGCACGCTCCTATCCGCTCCGCAAATCGGGCGAGCCGGTGGTCCTGATGTATCACGGATCGCTGGTGGAACGGAACGGGCTGGAACTGGCCGTTGAGGCGCTGGCGCTGATTCAGGAGTCGGTCCCAACCGCAGAACTGAGGGTCTATGGTCGCAGTACACCCTATCTCGAACAGGTGATGGAGAAGGCTCGCAGCCTGGGCGTGGATGGCAAGGTTCATTATCTTGGATCCAGAACGCTGGAAGGCCTGGTTCGCGAAATCGAAAGTGCGGATGTGGGCATCATTCCCAACCAGCGCAACATCTTCACCGACATCAACACGCCGACACGCATGTTCGAATATCTTGCGCTCGGCAAACCGGTGATCGCTCCCAGCACCCAGGGAATCCTGGACTACTTCGACGCGAAATCCCTGCTCTACTTCGAGTCAGGGAATGCGCGGGACCTGGCTGAAAAGATTGCCTACGCGGCCATGCACCCCGCCGAGGCGCGTGAGCTTGCGGAGCGGGGACAACAGGTGTACCGCGCGCACTCCTGGCAGCAGGAGCGCGAGACGCTCATCGGCTTGGTGGCCGGATTGCTCAATCAGAACAACACGGCACAAGCTCCGACGCGCTCGCGATAGATGCGGTTTCGAGAGCCACGGATTCGGGAACGCCAGGAAAGCGGGCGTTTAGCTTTCAGAAGAGAGCGATGGCATGATCGGTGTCCAGGCAGACTCATCCGAGCACGCTGTTATTGCAGAGTTTTTCGAGTTATTCAAAACTCCATGGGAGTTCTATCGCAAAGGCCGGACCTATGACGTGCTGGTCAGTGCGGGCAACGAAGAGGTGGACGGCAAATCCGCGAAGCTGATTCTGATCTATGCCGGCCGCAAGCTTCCGTTTGACGCCCAGGAGAAGATCGGGATTGCGGCCCGAAAAAGCAATTGCGTGCTTTCATACCAGGGAACACGCGTTCCTATCTATGGAGACTGCGTCGTCTTTCAGGAAAAGGCCGCGGGCCTCCTGGTGGATGAGCAACTGCAGCGGCCGGCGATTCACCGGCAGCAATCCGCGGGCGAGACGGTGATGCGGATTGGCTATGACCTGTTCCGGGAAATCGGCGCCTTGCTTGCGGTGGGGCAGCCGGTGGCCTACGCCGCGATCCCCACGTTCGATCTGCACATCGCGCTCATGCGGGAACTGATCGTCGGCAGTGGTAGTCCGCTGGTGGAGATTCCTCCGGTTCCCGAGGGATATTCGTTCATTGCCTGTCTGACGCACGACGTGGACCATCCCTCGATCCGCAGACATAAGCTGGATCACACGACGCTCGGATTCCTGTTTCGCGCCGTATTCGGTTCGGTGGGCAGTTTTCTCCGCGGACGAATCCCGTTTCACACTTTGCTGGCCAACTGGGCGGCGGCATTGAAGCTGCCTTTTGTGCAACTCGGCTGGGCGCGTGATTTCTGGCGCGGGTTCGTGGATCGCTACCTGGAAGTGGAGAAGGGACTCTGCTCGACCTTCTTCGTGATTCCTTTCAAGAACGATCCGGGACGAGAGTCTGGTGGGCCGGCGCCTGAGTTTCGCGCTTCGCGGTATGGCGCAGGAGATATCGCCGATCTGATCGGGCAGATGACGGCTGCGGGCTGCGAAGTCGGACTGCATGGGATCGATGCATGGGTCGACAACGCCAGAGCGCATGAAGAGTTCGAAGAGATACGGCGTATCGCGGGCACGGCAGAGATCGGCGTGCGCATGCACTGGCTCTACTACGACCAGCGGTCGCCTTTGATTCTGGAACAGGCCGGGGCGGTCTACGACTCGACCGTCGGTTACCGGGAGACTGTGGGCTATCGTGCGGGCACAACGCAGGCCTACAAGCCGCTGAAGGCGGCGCGGCTGCTGGAACTGCCCATGCAGGTCATGGACACTGCCCTGTTTTACCCGGCTTACCTGGGACTGACTTCGCGGGAGGCAAAGAGCCTCCTCGCGCGAATGGTGGGCGACGTGGTCGAATTCGGCGGCTGCCTGACGACCAACTGGCACGACCGGAGTCTTGCTCCGGAGAGAATGTGGGATGCCTGCTATCGCGACCTGGTCGAGGATTTGAAGAGCCGCGGCGCGTGGTTTGCAACGGCCGGGCAGGCGGCCAGCTGGTTTCAGAAGCGTCGAGCCGTGGTGTTTGAAGTGGATGCTCGTCATCCGGGAGCCGTAAAAGCCAGGTTGGCGGGTGACGAGGGGAAGTTGGTTCCGGGTTTGCGGGTGCGCGTCTACAACCGGCGGGAATCAAGCGAAATAGGCGCAGACTCTTCGGCAAAGTACGTCGAAGAACCTCTGGATGAAAGTGTCGGCAGTCGGGTTTCACAGGGAGTGAGTGGATGAGCGAGCGCACGAACAACGCGACGAGACAAAAGGCCGGATTGCCACGGCCCCCCGCTCCGCAGCCGGTAGTGCCGGACTCTTTCATCGTTGGCCGGGATGAACGGATCCTGGTAACAGGAGCGGCAGGCTTCATCGGGTCGCGCGTTGTCGAGAGCCTTGTTCGGCTGGGGTTTCGAAATCTGGTCTGTTTCACAAGGCCCTCCAGTGATATGGCGCGGATAGAAGACCTCGCGAAGCGCCAGCCGGCCGGGACCCGGATCGAGTTGATCAGAGGCAATCTGCTTTCCCGCGCGGATTGCGAGGCCGCATGCAAGGACGTCGCGGTGATTCTGCATCTGGCGGCCGGAATTGGCGAGAAGTCATTTCCAGATGCCTACATGAACTCCGTGGTCGCGACGCGCAACCTGCTCGAGGCGAGTCTGGGCCATGCGCGGCTGCGGCGATTTGTTCTGGTCAGCTCGTTCACCGTATACACCAACCGCCAGCGGTCGAGGCGTCTGGATGAGTCAAGCCCGATCGAGAAGAATCCGGAACTCCGCGGAGATGCCTACTGCTACGCCAAGGTGAAGCAAGAGGAGATCGTCAGGGAGTATAGCGGCAAGTTCGGCATCCCATACGTCATCGTCAGGCCGGGCAGCGTTTATGGTCCGGGGAACTCTGAGGTCACGGGCCGGGTGGGCATCGGGACTTTTGGCATGTTTTTGCATCTGGGCGGCTCCAATACCATACCGTTCACGTACGTCGAGAATTGCGCCGAGGCCATCGTGTTATCGGGCCTGGTCCAGGGGGTCGACGGCGAGGTCTTCAATGTGGTGGACGACGACCTTCCCTCGAGCCGCCAGTTTCTGCGCCAGTACAAGAAAAACGCGATTCGCTTCAAATCGGTTTACGTGCCCCACGTGGTGAGTTATGCGCTCTGCTATTTGTGGGAGAAGTACGCGCATTGGTCGCAGGGGCAATTACCCCCCGCATTCAATCGGGGCCGGTGGTATATCGACTGGAAGAAGACACGCTATTCGAACGAGAAGCTGAAGTCCAGGCTGGGCTGGAAGCCCAGGGTGTCAACGGCGGAGGCAATGCGCACCTACTTCAAGAGCTGCGCGGAAGGTGGGCGGCATGCTTAAGGTCGGCATCGTGGGTTGCGGCAAGATCGCGGACGCCCACGCATCCCAGATCCAAAGGGTGGGAGGATGCGAGATCGTAGGCGTGTGCGACCGCGAGCCGCTGATGGCCAGGCAGCTCGGCGACCGGTTCCCGATTAAACAGTGCTTTACCGACCTCTCCGAACTCCTGACCGAGGCGCGGCCGGATGTTGTCCACATCACGACGCCAGCTGAAAGTCACTTCGAAATTGCCCGAATTTGCCTCGAGAACAACTGCCACGTGTACGTTGAGAAGCCCTTTACTCTTCATGCGGCAGAAGCCGAAAAACTCATTTCGTTGGCTGGCGCGAAGGGCCTCAAGCTTACCGCGGGGCATAACTACCAGTTCAGCCACGCGGCGCGGCGGATGCGCGCGATGGTTGAATCCGGCTACCTCGGCGGGCCGGCCGTACACATGGAAAGCTACTACGGCTACGATCTCGGGGACCCGAGTTATGCGCGGGCCATGCTCAGCGATCGGCAGCACTGGGTCAGGCGATTGCCGGGAAAGCTATTGCATAACATCATCAGTCACGGGATTGCCAGAATTGCGGAGTTTTTCCCCGGCGATGATGCCCAGGTGGTCGCGCATGGATTTACGAGCGCATTCCTCAAGGGACTGGGCGAAACCGAGATTGTGGACGAGCTGCGGGTTATTCTCTCCGATGGGGAAAAGACGACTGCCTATTTTACCTTCTCCTCGCAGATGAGGCCGTTGATCCAGGAGTTTCGCGTGTTCGGTCAGAGAAACGGCCTGGTTCTGGACCAAAACCACGAGATTGTGCTCCAGCTTCGTGGCGCCAAGTTCAAGAGCTACGCAGACAACTTCATCCCCCCTCTGCTGTTTGCAAAGCAGCATCTCGGCAACCTGTTGGGAAATGCGAAGTTGTTTCTGAATCATTGAGTCCTTCTACCGTTCCATCCGCGAGGATGCGCCCCTGCCGATTTCTTATCGGGAGATCCTGTTGACGGCCAAAATCATGGACGCCATCTTCGACCAGGTACAGATCGGCCGGGCGACGGACCCCTTGGACACTCTTCCTTATCCGGTTGCGCTGGGATCCGGCGCGCATCAACCGTCCTACAAATAGCGCACAGCATCTTCCACAACACCCGAAGTCCTGAAGCCTGCGACAATTCACCACCCTGTCCGATTTCCGCCGAGAGGCGCAAAGGGAGATTTCAATTTATGGACGAGCTCGAGCAGCACATCTGTGAAAAGGCAAACGCCCTTTTGGAAGGCAAGACACACATCAGGCTGCTCGAAGCGGGCTGCGGTTCAGCCAGCCACATCCGCTTCAATGCGGATGTCCATGCAGTGGGCATCGATATTTCGCAGGAAGAGTTGGAGAAGAATACGAGTGTGCAGGAAAAACTGCAGGGTGACATTCAAGAGTATTCGTTTCCGCGCGATGAATTTGACGTTGTCATATGCTGGATGGTTTTGGAGCATCTCTCTCGGCCGAAGGCCGCTATGTTGAATCTGAGCCGTGCGGTGCGGCCTCAAGGCCTGCTCATCCTGGGCTTTCCAAACCTTTACTCGGTCAAGGGCATCGTCACAAAATCAACGCCCTTCTGGTTTCATGAGCAGTTTTACAAGTTAATGAGATACAAATCCCGTCACTTTCCTACTTTTCTAAGGAGAGATATTCTGCCGAAAAACGTTGTACGGTTTGCCGAGGAGAACGGCTTTTCAGTGGAAGTCTGCAGTCTGGTGGAAGGCGGCGTTTCAAAGAGGGTGAGAAGTCGCTTCAGGATTGTGGATTGGGCCTTCTCCAGCCTGGACGCAATGGTCCGGGTGCTTTCCTTCGGCGCGATGCAGTCCCCTTTGCTTGATAACTGTGGCATGATCCTTCGAAAGCATGCGGAGAACGCCTGATGCGCCGTACCGGTTTCCGAGGCTTCCGCGGAGTGGGAAGATGGAAGCTCGAGGCCTGGACTGGAAACCGGGAAAGCCGCTTCCTCACGGGCCATGGGTCAGGTGTGCGACGCCCGAAGTCTCCATAATCGCTACGAAGATTGAGAATTGGCGATCTGGGAAAGCGGGGTCCAAAGGATGCCGTCCGGCCCGGGCGCAAGCAGGTTCATACGATGCCTCCCACTTTAGCTCTGATTCTCTGTCTCATCTCTCTGGCGGCACTGTTGCGCTTCGACCCCGCCAACGAACCTAATATTTCGCCGACCTTATGGGTACCGTTGACCTGGATGTTCTTCCTTGGTTCGCGGAGCCCTTCTCAGTGGCTAACCGGCCAAATGGGATTGTCGGCGCAAGCTCTTGAGGACGGCAATCCCCTGGACCGCGTTGTCTTTCTTGTTCTGATCCTGCTGGCAATCGGAATCCTGATCTCGCGGTCTTTCAAATGGGGCAGTTTCTTCGCGCGCAACCTGGCTCTGACAGCGCTCATATCATATGCCCTGGTGAGTGTTCTCTGGTCCGACTTTCCCTTTATAGCCTTCAAACGATGGTTTCGAGACCTCGGGCCCTATTTGGTGATCTTCGTCATTCTCTCCGATCCTCGCCCGCTGGAGGCTGTCCGTACCGTACTTCGACGCCTCAGTTATAGCCTGATCCTGCTTTCCATTTTGCTCAACAAGTATTTTCCACAGCTCAGCAGGCAATTCGACAGTTGGACCGGGGTTGGCTTTTTCGTAGGAGCTACGACGACCAAGAATATGCTCGGTCTCGTATGCCTGATCAGCGGGCTCTTTTTCTTCTGGGATACATTCACACGCTGGCCTGACCGCAAGCAACGGCGGACGAAGCGGATCATTGCTGTGAACGTAGTCTTCTTTCTGTTGACGATTTGGCTACTGCGGGGCGCGCACTGTACAACCGCCAGTATTTGCCTGATACTCGGCTGTCTGGTGATTACGGCGACTGGCATGAAAGTGTTCCAGCGGAATCCCAGACTCCTTAATGTGCTGATTCCTTCAAGTTTCTGCTTGTACTTGATTCTGGATTTTGGATTGAATTTGAACGGTTCGATGGCACAGGCAGTTGGGAAGGACCCGACGCTCACCGAAAGGACGCACGTATGGGCTGTCCTTCTCGGCATGCATACGAATCCCCTTCTGGGCACCGGCTACCAGAGCTTCTGGCTCGGGCCTCGTCTCGAATGGTTTGCAGAAAATTCCGGCGTCGGGCTGATCAATGAAGCACACAACGGGTATCTCGAAATCTACCTCAACCTCGGTCTGGTTGGAGTCGCCCTTCTTGTCGGATTTCTGGTTGTCAGCTATCGGGCGATTTGCAGGAAGTTAGCGGCCCATTCCAACCTCGCTGTGTTCGCTCTCGCAGCATGGATCGGCCTCGTCTTCTACAACATGTCCGAGGCAGCATTTCAAGGCGGCCTTTTGTGGATGATGCTCCTAATGGGAGCCGTCGCTCTTCCTGAGCGCGCCAAAAAGCGAGTGCAACGTGGGGCCGCGTTCGACAGCGCGGGCATCCCGGAACATAAACCTAGCCTTTCCTTAGAAACGATGAATGATGGAGATAGTCATGGATACGC
>JBEKTB010000034.1:0-28229 GCA_049516495.1 Occallatibacter sp. | reverse complement strand
ATGCCCGCACGCAGGCCGACGCGGGTGATCACGAAACCGGCGGCGGGGGTGACGACGAGTCCGACCAGGTAGACGAAGAAGAGAGAGCTGAGGGCCGCGGTCGAGAGCAGAAAGGGAGCGGCGCTCAGGTGGAAGGTGATCCAGGTGAAGACGCCGACCAGCGAAAAGAGGACATTGAAGCCGACGGCAAAGGTGGCGACCAAGCGGCGGCGGCGAAACAGGGCCTGGACCTGGTAGGGGAAGGCGAGGCGTGCGCGAGGCCGGGCGGACGAAGACGGAATGGGGGACGGGCGGCGTCGACCGTGGGGAAGCCAGGCGGCGACGGCTCCGGCTCCGGCGAGCGCGGCGGTTCCCAGGGCGAGGAAGCTGACCCGCCAGTTGAACCAATCGGCCAGAATGCCGGCGGAGACGCGTCCGATGAAGCCGCCGAGAGCGGTTCCGCTGACATAGAAGCTCATCACAAGTGCGACACGCTCCGGTGGCCACTCCTCGCCGATG
Source organism: Occallatibacter sp. (assembly GCA_049516495.1). Lineage (GTDB taxonomy): Bacteria > Acidobacteriota > Terriglobia > Terriglobales > Acidobacteriaceae > Telmatobacter. The sequence goes on along the minus strand of JBEKTB010000034.1, from coordinate 27,731 downwards.
TAGGTGACAACCACGGCGACAATGCCGGGAACGGCGATGCCTTGGAGGAATCGCCAGAAGACGAGCTGGGCGAGGGAAGTGGATGTGGCGGCCAGAAGGGTAGGCACGGAGACGCCGATCAGCGAGGCCACGATGACGCGCTTGCGCGGAAGCCGCTCAGTGAGCGCGCCAAAGATGGGCGCCGAAAGGGCCACACCGAGCGTCGCTGCCGAAACAGTCAGGCCCACGCCGGTCTTGGAGGCATGAAAGAGATGGGTCAACAAGGGAAGCAGCGGTTGGGTGCAGTAGAGCTCGAGGAAGGCGCACACGCCGCAGAGCGCAACGGCCGCCACGGCCCAGCGGCTGGGCGATGTGCGATCCGGTTGTGCAGAGGGCTCCATGTATCAGGATACTTGATGGCCGGGGCAGGCGTGGAGAAACCGCCGCGCCGTGCGTCAAGGCCTGAACGTTGCCGCCAATCCTTGCTGAATCATCATGAGACCTTTATTCTTGCCTTTGCACCGCGGGGACCCTGACATTGATTCGTGCGCTCGTCGATTTTGCGTTGAAGAGCCGGTGGCTGATTCTCGGCGGGATGGTGGTGCTCACCGCGTGGGGCATCCTCTCTTTCCGGGCGTTGCCCATTGAGGCTTACCCCGACGTTGCCAACAATTATGTGCAGATCATCACCCAGTGGCCGGGCCGCTCGGCCGAGGAGATCGAGCGCCAGGTAACGGTGCCGATCGAGATTCAGATGGCGGGGATTCCGCACTTGACCCATCTGCGCTCGACCACGCTGGCCGGCTTGTCCAGCCTGATGCTGATCTTCGACGACGACTCAAAGAGCGACGTCAACCGTGAGCATGTCCTGGAGCGGCTCGGCCAGGTCAGCCTTCCCGCCAATCTCACGCCGCAGATGGGCACCGACTGGAGCCCGGTCGGGCAGATCTACTGGTACACGCTGGAGAGCACCAACCCCTCCTACGACGTGATGGAGAAGAAGTCTCTTGAAGACTGGCTGCTGGAGAAGTCGTTCAAGGGCGTCAAAGGCGTGGTCGATGTTTCCAGCTTTGGCGGGCCGACGAAGGAATATCAGATCAAGCTCGACCCCGAGAAGCTAGTGTCGTATGGGCTGAGCATCGGCCAGGTTGAGCAGCAGATCGCCAACAACAACACCAATGGCGGCGGCAGCTTTATCGAGCAGGGCGCGCAACAGATCAACGTGCAGTCGATGGGCCTGTACACCAGCGTGCAGGACATCGAAGACACGGTCGTCAAGACCCAGAATGGCGCGGCTATCTCGATCAAGGACATTGCCACGGTCACCCAGGGAGCAAAGATCCGCCTGGGCCAGATCGGAAGATCGATTCACCGGCCGGACGGCGCTATCGTCGACAATCCCGACACCGTGGAAGGCATCGTGCTGCTGCAGAAGGGCGACGACTCCGACCCGGTCTTGCAGGGCATCCACGAGGAAGTGGACAAGCTGAATCACGGCATCCTGCCCAAGGGCGTCGAGATCAAACCTTTTCTCGACCGGTCCAAGCTGGTGGCGTACACGGTAGAGACTGTCGAGCACAACTTGACCGAAGGCATGATCCTGGTGGCGATCATCCTTTTCCTGTTTCTGGGCAATGTGCGTGGCGCGATCATTGTTACGCTCACCATACCGTTTGCGCTGATGTTCGCCTCCATCTGCCTGGACCTGAGCCACATTCCGGCCAACCTGCTTTCACTCGGCGCCCTGGATTTCGGCATGGTGGTGGATGGGTCCGTGGTGATGATCGAGAACATAGTCCGCCACCTGGCTCAGAAAGACGACACGCGCACCACGGGGCAGAGGATTCGCGAGGCTTCGCACGAGGTGCTGCGGCCGGTGTTCTATGCCCGCGGCATCATTATTGCTTCTTACCTGCCCATTTTCACGCTGCAGGCCGTGGAGGGCCGGCTCTTCAAGCCGATGGCCTGGACGGTCTGTTTTGCCCTGCTGGGCGCGGTTGTCTTTGCCATCCTGGTGGCGCCGGTGATGGCCAGCCTGCTGTTCAGCAAGGGCGCCAAAGAGTGGCAGAACCCCATCATGCACTGGCTCATCGTCCGCTATCGCGTGGCGGTGCGGGCCGCCATTGTGCATCGCCGCTGGACGCTGGGCATCTCCACTGCACTGTTCGTCATTGCCATTTATCTGGCCGTGGGCGGGCCGATCGGTTCGGAGTTCCTGCCCCACCTGGACGAGGGTTCAATCTGGGTACGCGGAACCCTGCCTCCCAGCGAGGGTCCCACGGCGAGCATCGATTTCACCAATAAGGCGCGCGTGGTGATGGCTTCATTCCCCGAGGTCACGCAGGTGGTCAGCCAGACGGGCCGGCCAGACGACGGCACCGACACGGCCGGCTTCTTCAATACCGAGTACTTTGTGGATCTGAAACGGAAAGAGGATTGGCGCCCGCTCTTTCACCGCAACAAGGAAGAACTGATTGCCGCCATCGACAAGGAATTGTCGAGGTTTCCCGGCGTCATCTGGAACTACTCGCAGCCCATTTCAGACAACATGGAAGAAGCTGTCTCCGGGGTAAAGGGCGAACTGGCCGTCAAGCTTTACGGCGACGATCTCCGCCTTCTGGAACATACGGCTGAAAAGATCCAGGCGCAGATGGCCTCGGTGAAGGGTGTTGGCGACCTGGGCATCTTCCGCATCGTGGGCCAGCCCAACCTGAACTTGCAGGTAGATCGCAAGGCCGCCGCGCGCTGGGGCATCAACGTGGCCGACGTGCAGGACGCGGTGCAAACCGCGGTGGGCGCCAACGCCGTGACCCAGGTGCAGCAGGGCGAAGCGCGCTTCGACGTAACCCTGCGCTATCAGCAGCAGTACCGCGACACCCGCGAAGCGATTGAAAACGTCCGCCTGCTCTCGCCCTCCGGAGAACGCGTTTCGCTTGCGCAACTGACCAAAGCTTCAACCGACGACGGCGCTGAGCAGATCAACCGCGAAGCGGGGCAACGCTACATTGCCATCAAGTACTCAGTGCGGGGCCGCGATCTGGGTTCAACGGTGGAAGAGGCTATCGCCAAGGTCGAACACAATGTCCAGTTGCCCACCGGCTACCATCTTGAGTGGGCCGGAGAATACGAGAGCCAGAAGCGCGCGGACAAGCGTATGGCCCTGATAGTTCCCATCACCGTGCTGGTCATCTTCCTGATCCTCTACACAATGTTCCGCTCGTTCAAATGGGCCATCATCATTCTCGTCAGCGTGGTCATGGCATCGATCGGCGGGCCGCTGGCTCTGTTCCTCACGGGGACGAACTTCTCGGTCTCATCGGCGGTGGGTTTCCTGGCGCTCTTTGGCGTTTCAGTCGAAACGGGCGTCATCATGATCGAGTTCATTAACCAGTTACGAGCCCGCCGTAAGGGAATGGAAGTGTCCACCGAGGAGCATATTGTGGAGGCGGCCGTTGAAGGCGCTGTCCTGAGGCTGCGTCCAGTGATGATGACCATGCTGGTGGCTACCCTTGGGTTGCTGCCGGCGGCGTTGTCGCACGCCATCGGCTCCGACTCGCAGCGTCCCTTTGCCATCGTCATCGTCGGCGGCCTGCTGGCCAACCTGGTGATCGGCATTTTTCTGCTCCCGACTCTGTATGTCTGGGTGGCCAGAGAGAACGACGTTTTGCCTGCACTGGAAGACGGCGAGGATATCTGATCGCTTCCATCATTCCGGCCTGACGGCTCGCCTGTTAGGATGGATGGTCCTTGGGGGCGCCTGGCCGGCCTGGGGCTCTGTGCCGGTGAGACCCGCCCGCGGACTGCGAGGTGGCAGGGTATGAAGCTCATCACGAGCATGCTTCTAGTTTGCCTGTTGGCTGGCGGCTGTTGGGCGCAGGGTAAAAAGGACGAAACACCGAAACCGGCGCAGTCGATTCCCGAACTGCGGCAACAACTGGAAAAAATCCTGGCGGACACGCATACGCCGGGGATGTCGGTGGCGATTGTGCACCGCGACGGGCCGGAGTGGGTTGCGGGGCTGGGGAAATCCAATGTTGCAGCAAACCATGCCACCACGGACGAAACACTGTTCCGCATCGGCTCCACGTCCAAGGCTTTTGCGTCGCTCTCGATTCTGAAACTGGCGAGCGAGGGCAAGCTTTCGCTTCAGGACCCGGTGCACAAACTCGTGCCGGAGATATGGTTCGAGAATCGCTGGGAGGCCACCGATCCGGTGAGGGTGGTGGACCTGCTGGAACATACGACCGGTTGGGATGACATGCACCTGGCCGAGTATGCCAAGGACGCCAAGGGCCTGAGTCTGCGCGAAGGGCTCGACTATTACCGCCGTTCGCGCGTCTCGCGCTGGCGGCCGGGAACGCGGATGGCTTATTGCAACTCGGGGCCTTCCGTGGCTGCTTATATTGTGGAGAAGCTGAGCGGGCAGCGCTTCGAGGATTACGTGGGTCAGAATTTTTTCTTGCCCATCGGCATGAAAACGGCGACTTACTTCGAGCAACCTTCGCCGCAACTGACGACCCTTTATCACGCGGACGGCAAAACTCCCTATCCCTACTGGAACATCCTGGAACGGCCGGCGGGAGCGATCAACGCCTCGGCCAAAGACATGGCGGCCTACGTCCAGTTCTATTTGAATCGAGGCACAGTGGGCGGCGTCGAGGTGGCTCCGGCGGCGTGGATCGACCGCATGGAAACGCCGACCCGCACCTGGGAGGCGCAGCAGGGCCTGAAAGCGGGATACGGCCTGAGCAATTACACAAGCATTCATGACGGCTTTGTGTACCACGGGCATGATGGCGGTGTGGACGGAGGACTGACAGAGATGGCCTATCTGCCGGAATCCGGTGTGGGCTTCTTCTTCAGCATCAACGCCGGCAGCGGAGAGGCTTTCGGCAAGATCGGCGACGCGATTCGCGCGTATGTGACGCGTTCGCTTCAGAAGCCGCCGGTGCCTGCCGCCGGGCAACTGCCCGGGACCGCCCAGGCCTATGCGGGCTGGTACTTGCCGGACGCGCCGCGGGTCGAACTCACCGACTTTCTTGGCCGCCTGCTGGGGCTGAGCCGGGTTCGGTTCGACGGCGGGAGACTGCTGCTCACAAATCTCGGGCAGATCGACCAGCCTTTCATTCCTGTCAGCGGCGTAGAGTTCCGCTACGTTCCCAAGAAAGGATCTGCTGAGCCGATCGCGACGGCCATGCTGCTTGCGCCCAACGCGGAGGGACGATTCGCCTATATTGGCGGGACCATGAAGCGTATTCCTGCGTGGCTGGCGATGGTCCAGATTGGCTTGACGGTCTTCTTTGTGCTGGCCCTCGCATCGATTCTGGTATATGCGCCCTTCTGGATCTTCGGCGGCCTCATCAAGAGACGGCGCCGTCCGGCAGAGCGCGCCATGCGGCTGTGGCCCTTGATTGCTGTGTTGAGCCTGCTGGCATTTGTAGGGCTTTTCATGGCCTCTAGCAGCGACCTCATTGCGCGGCTGGGAAATCTGACGGTCTGGTCGTTTGCGCTGTTCCTGACCACGCTGCTCTATGCCGCGGCCTGCCTGGCCAGCTTGATTTCACTCTGGCGGTCACGGGACAGGGGTGTGCGCAGAAGCGTGTGCTGGTACTCGGTGACGGTGACGGCGGCGCTGACGATTGCGGCTCTTTACCTGGCGTGGTGGGGAGTGATCGGAATGCGGACCTGGTCCTGAGGGACCGCGACTGTCCGGAATCGGACAGTCGCGCGCCGGAATCGGTCACCCTAAACGCTAGGCCCCGTTGTTTTCTTCCATCCAAGTTGTTTATTACCAATGTCTTGAAGTAATGGTCATTTGGCACGCCAACTGCAATAACCAAGCGTGATGGATATCGCACGCCCAGATTTATTGCTGAAGAGGAAGCGCCGGTTCTGGATATTTGCCGGCGTCGCTGTCGTGATGTTGGCGGCTGCCCTGTTTGCGGTTTCGCGGCTGAAGCCTGCTGCGCCCACGGTGGACCGATCCACCATCTGGCCGGACACGGTCAAGCGTGGACCGATGGTTCGCCAGGTGCGCGGGTCAACGGGATCTTTGGTTCCGCGCGAGGACTCGATCGAGCTGATTCCCGCGCAGACCGACGCGACCGTGGTTCGAATTCGTGTCCTGCCCGGTACCCCGGTGACGCCGGATACGATTCTGATGGACCTGACCGATCCTCAACTTCAGCAGGAAGTTCTCAACGCGCAGTTGGCTCTGAAAGCGGCGCAGGCCGACTACAAGAGCCTTCAGGCCACGCTCGAGAGCACCTTGATGGACAAGAAGACCGCCGCGGCCCAGGTGAACTCCGACTATACGCAGGACAAGCTGCAGGCGCAGACCGACAAGGCCCTCTACGATCTGGGCGTCATCTCCGGCCTGGCTTACAGCAAGTCAAAGGGTACGGCCGACCAGTTGACGGACCAGCACCAGCTCAGCCAGCAGCAGCTTGAAGTAAACCAGAAGGCTATCGAGGTCCAGCTGGCGTCGGCACAGACCAAGATCGACCAGGCCAAGGCGCTGCTTGACCTGTATCAGAAACAGGCGCAGGCGTTGCAGGTCAGGGCCGGAATCTCCGGAGTGCTGGCGCCGCTGGCCACGCCGGTCCAGGTGGGCCAGCACGTCACGGCGGGAACCTCGGTGGCCGAAGTCATTCAGCAGGACAAGCTCAAGGCCGCTCTCCAGATCGCCGAAACCCAGGCGCGCGACATCCAGATCGGGCAACCCGCTTCGATCGACACCCACAACGGCGTCATTCCCGGCCACGTGACCAGGATCGATCCTTCGGTTGTGAACGGAACGCGCACGGTTGACGTAACACTGGATGGGCCGCTTCCTGCGGGCGCGGTACCGCAGTTGAGCGTGGACGGCACCATCGACCTGGAACGCATGACCGATGTGCTCTATGTGGGCCGGCCGGCGCTGGGCAATGAGAACTCCACGCTGAGCCTGTTCAAGATCGATCCCGACGGCAAGGGCGCAACGCGCGTGCCGGTCAAGGTGGGGCGCGCGTCGGTGAACAGCATCCAGGTGCTTGAAGGATTGAAGGAAGGCGACACCGTCATCCTCTCCGACATGTCGCGAGAGGACAATGTGGACCGCATCCGGCTGGAGTAGAAGCGGGGAACAGGAAACAGGGACTAGGGACTAGGGAATAGCAACCTTATCCGCAACCACATGAAGGGGGATGGAATGGCATCGAACGACAAGCTGATTGAAATTGAGGATCTGACCAAGGTTTTCTACACCGACGAAGTGGAGACGCACGCGCTCTCCGGCATTCACCTGACGATCTCGCGCGGCGAGTACCTGGCCATGTCCGGTCCGTCAGGCTGCGGCAAGTCAACGCTGCTGTCGATTCTCGGGCTGCTGGATACGCCGACGGGCGGCAAGTATCTGCTCAACAATCAGCCCGTCGAGAACCTGAGCTTCGGCGACCGCTCGCGCATTCGCAACCAGGAGATCGGCTTCATCTTCCAGAGTTTCAACCTGATCGGCGATCTCACGGTCGAAGAGAATGTTGAGCTGCCGCTGACCTATCGCGCGGGCATGCCCTCGGCGGAGCGCAAGAAGCGCGTGAAGGAAGCGCTGGAGCGCGTCAATATGGCGCATCGCATGCGGCACTATCCCGCGCAGCTCTCCGGCGGCCAACAGCAGCGCGTAGCGGTGGCCCGCGCCCTGGCCGGTTCCCCGTCGATCCTGCTGGCCGACGAGCCCACCGGCAACCTGGACTCAAAGAACGGCGAAGCAGTAATGCATTTGCTCGCCGATCTGCACCGCGAAGGCTCCACAATCTGCATGGTTACGCACGACCCCCGATTCGCCAAGCACGCCCAGCGCGAAGTGCATCTGTTTGACGGAAAGGTGGTCTCGGAAGATGAGCTGAAAAAGCTCGAGGAAGAAGTGGAGGCGTAGCTGTGTTCCTCCAAAGCTCGATCAAGGACATTCGCTACGCGCTGCGCCAGTTGCGCAGGTCGCCAGGATTCACGACCACGGCGGTGCTCACGCTGGCGCTGGGCATCGGCGCCAATACGACGATTGCGAGCTGGATCAGTTCGACCTTACTCAACCCGATTCCAGGCGTGGCCGGGACCGGCAACATGATCACCATCCAGCGGGGAGAGAGGAGCGAGCATCCTTCGCCGCCGCTGTCTTATCTGGACTATGTGGATCTGCGCGACAACGCCAGGAGCCTCACCGGGCTGCTTGCGTATCACGACGACTTCATGACCATCACCGGGACCGCGAAGCCAAAGCGGATTTACGGAGCCCTGACCTCGGCCAATTACTTCGACGTGCTCGGCGTGCAGCCGGTGCTTGGTCGGACCCTGATTTCAACGCAGCAGAATGAACGCACAGGCGCGGCCGAGGCTGTGCTCGGGTACGACCTGTGGCGCAACCAGTTCGCCGCGGATCCGGCGATCGTCGGAAAGACGATCCAGATCAATCTGCATTCATACACCATTGTGGGCGTGGCTCCCAAGGGCTTTCAAGGCTGCAAGAGCGGATTGCGCACCGATATCTGGATGCCGCTGGGAATGAATCGCGAGGTCTGGGGCTGGGATCCGATTGAAGACCGCAGTATGTCCTGGCTCAACGTTCTCGGAGTCCTGCGGCCGGGGGTGGATCGCCACCAGGCTGAAAATGAGTTGAATCTGCTCATGCAGCACATTGTCGCCCAGTACCCGACGCTGCATCGGGGACAGAATCAGATCTCCACCGATCCACTTTGGCGGTCGCCGTTTGGAGCCAACGTCTATCTGTCGGGTACGCTGCCGATTCTGTTGGCGCTTGCGGCGGTTTTGTTGCTGCTCTCGTGCGCCAACGTGGCCAATCTTCTGCTGGTGCGTTCGGTGAGCCGGCGCCGCGAATTCGCAATTCGCCTGTCCCTGGGAGCGAGCCGCTGGAAGCTGGTGCGTCAACTCATGGTCGAGAATCTGCTCGTCGCAATGGCGGGCGGCGCGCTCGCGCTTCTGGCCACGGTGTGGACAGCCCGCACTCTGAGTGCCTTTCTGCCTCTGACGTCTCTTCCGCTCTCGATCAACGGAAGGGTTGACCGCACGGTGCTGCTGGCAACGATTCTTGTCTCGATCCTCACGGCAGTGGTTTCGGGCGTGGTCCCGGCGCTGCGCGCCTCAGCCACCTCTCCCATGTCGGCTTTGAAAGATGAGGCTCTCAATACTTCCGGCGGGCTTCACAAGTCCCGTCTTGCGGCTGGCCTTGTGATCGCGCAGGTTGCCATGTCGCTAGTCTTGCTCACATGCGCCGGATTGTTCCTCCGCAGTCTCGACAAGGCGCAGAGAGCGGATCCGGGCTTCGATCCCAACCATGTGTTGCTGGCATGGTTCGACCTGGGCCCTATGAACTACTCGAGCGCCAGGGGCAATGAGTTCGACCGGCAATTGCTGGCGCGGCTGAAGACGCTGCCCGGCGTCCAATCGGTGACGTTGGCTGATTTTTCACCGCTCAGCTTCACCATCCACTCCGATGCCATGTTGCCCCAGGGCTACGTGCCGCAGCCGCGTGAATCGATGGAGATCGATCGCGGACTGGTGGGGCCGGACTATCTGCAAACGATGCGGACGCCCTTGCTGGCCGGGCGCGACTTCACCGACCAGGATTACGACGGTACGGAACCGGTGGCGATTGTGAACCAGGCGTTTGTCGATCGCTATTGGATGGGCCAGGATGCGATCGGTAAACGGATTCAATGGTCCGGAGTATGGCTCAAGGTCGTGGGAGTGGCGGCCAATGGCAAGTATCGGCGGCTGGTTGACGAGCCGGCGCCGCTGTTCCTGGTGCCCATGTCGCAGTGTTACAGATTTGGCGCAATTCTCCACATTCGCACGGCAGGGGATCCGCTGGCGCTCACCTCAGCCGTGGAGCGGACCGTGGCCCAGCTCAATCCCGATCTTCCGTTGTTCAACGTGACCACTCTCAAGGCGAATATGCAGATGGGCAGCATTTTTGAGCACATCGCAGTTGTGCTGGCCGGTTCGTTCGGCCTGCTGGCGCTGATCCTGGCCAACGTTGGGATCTATGGCGTGGTCGCCTACACAACCAAACAGCGCACGCATGAAATTGGAATCAGGATGGCGCTTGGGGCGGGGAAGGCAGATATTTTCGGCCAGGTTCTAAAGCAAGGGCTGGGCCTGGCGCTTGCGGGTTTGGCCGTCGGCCTGGGTGCTTCTCTTGTTTTGACCCGCTTTCTAAGCAGCATGTTTGTCGGAGTAGGTTCAACCGATGTGCTGACCCTTGCGACGGCGTCGATCGTTCTCTGCGCGGTCGCGCTTGCAGCTTGCTATTTCCCGGCGCGGCGTGCAGCAAAGATCAACCCGATGGCCGCCTTGCGTTGCGAGTAAAGAAAAAGCGAAGCGAGAATTCTTTCCCAACCCGAGAAAACGGAGAAGGGGCTCCCGCTTCCACAAAGAGGAGATTGCGATGCAGAAATATGTGCAAGAGATTCGCTATGCGCTGCGCCAGTTGCGCAAATCGCCGGGGTTCACGCTGACGGCGGTGCTTACGCTGGCCTTCGGCATTGGCGCCACCACCGCGATCTTCTCCATCGTCGAGGGCGTGCTGTTCAGGCCCTTGCCGTTTTCCGATCCGGCCCGGCTCGTGACTCTCGGCGACACCATCGAGGGCGCGGACTTCGGCGGCGGGATGCCGTACGCGACGTCGCCCGAAATCGCTCAATACACGCGCAACACAAAAAGCTTTTCGAGCGTGGGCGGCTATCGCCAGACCGGTTACGAACTTTCCGGCATGGGCGAACCGGCGCAGATCAACGCTTCGCGACTTACCGCGAGCATCTTCCCCACGCTGGGCGTTTCGCCGCTGATGGGGCGCGCTTTCACGCAGCAGGAAGATGACGGCAGGCAGCAGGTGGCGGTGCTGAGTTACCAGATGTGGCGCAGCCGCTTCCACGGCGATGCGCACATTCTCGGGCAGAAAGTTCTTCTCGACCGGAAACCGTACGAAGTTATCGGAGTCATGCCGCGGGAATTCGAGTTCCCGCTGGTCCCCGGCCAGTTGAATCGCAGCGAGCTGTGGGTGCCGATGAGCTTCACCGCCGGAGAACTGGCGGCTGGTGCGGCGGGAAGTTGGAACTTCACAATGGTTGGCCGCCTCAAACCGGGCGTGACGCCCGCGCAGGCCCAGCAGGACGTGGGCAGCGTTCAGCGGGAAATCGTCAGGAATTTTCCCGCGGCAATGGCCAGCATTCGCCTCGACCCTGTTGTGCAGCAGCTTGGAGAAGCCACCGTGGCGCAGGCTCGGCCGCTGGTGCGCACACTGTTTCTCGCCGTCGCGGTGGTACTGTTCATCGCCTGCGCCAATCTTGCCGGGTTGCTGCTGGTACGCGTGATCCGCCGTCGCCGCGAAATCTCCGTCCGGCTCGCGCTGGGCGCCAGCAACGGCGCGGTTCTGCGCCAATCCCTGGTGGAGGCGCTGCTGCTGAGCGCAGGTGGAGGATTGCTAGGGCTGGCTCTGGCCTCGACGGCTCTGCGTGTCGGCATCGGATTTCTTCCTGAAACACTGCCCCGCATCGACGCCATCGGGCTGGACTGGAAAGTGGTGGGCTTCGCGCTGCTCCTGGCTGCACTGACCGGCCTTTTGTGCGGACTGATTCCGGCGCTGGCCGCCTCGCGCACCAGCGTCAACGATGCGCTGAAGGAAGGTGGGCGCACGGGTACCGCCGGCAGTGGACATGCGCGGCTGCGCTCGGCCCTGGTGGTTGCGGAACTCGCCGTTGCCCTGGTTCTGCTGACCGCATCCGGGCTTCTGTTGCGCAGCTTTGAAAAGTTGCGTTCCGTCGACCTGGGCTTCCGCACCGACCACATGCTGACCGCCGCGTATGGCCTGCCGCAGCAGCAATACTCAACGCAGGCCGCGGCCGATGCCTTCAATGCGGAACTCTTGAGCAAGCTGCAGCAACTGCCGGGCGTCGAGGCTGTGGGCCTTACCTCCTCACTTCCAGCAGCCGGGCAGAACGATAGCGAGAGCTTCTACCCGGAGGGCTACGTTCCAGCCAAGGGCGCCGGTCTGCTTTCCGGCTGGCCCGCGCAGGTGGTGGGCGATTACTTCCGCGCCGCGGGCATTCCGATCTTGCGCGGCCGCAGCTTTACCCAGGCAGACACGGCAAGTTCTCCGCTGGTGATCATCGTCAACCGGAAACTGGCGGAGCACTACTGGCCGGGGCAGAACCCGATCGGCAAGCGTATCCATATAGGCCTGCGGGAGACGCCCCTGCCCTGGATGACCGTCGTGGGCGAGATCGGCGACGTCAAGCAGAGTGCACCGGACGCCGACACGAGTTATCAGTTCTACCAGCCGGTCGGCCAGTTCAAGGCCTCCCTTGGCCTCTTCGCACCCCCGGACATGCTGGCCGGGAGCTATGGCTCGATTGTGCTGCGCGGCCAACTGCCGCCTGAGCAGATGGTGTCCGTTCTGCGCTCCGTGGTACGCTCCATCGACCCGCAACTTCCGCTGACCCGCGTTGAGTCAATGCAACAGGTTGTTGAGGAAGGCCAGGCCTCGCGCCGTTTCAACACGGTGCTCATCTCCAGCTTTGCCGGGGTGTCCGTTCTGCTGGCGCTGCTGGGGATTTACAGCGTCATCGCCTTTTCCGCCACTCTGCGCACGCAAGAGATGGCCATCCGTTTGGCGCTCGGCGCGCAGCGAGCCAGCGTGCTGCGGCTGGTGCTTGTTTCCGCGGCGAAACTGGGCCTTGTGGGCTGCGGCATCGGCGCGCTGGCTGCCGTGTTTGCCACGCGGTTGTTGCGCTCGCTGCTCTTTCAAGTGGACCCGCTGGACCCGGTTGTGCTGGCGCTGGCGGCTGCCTCAATTTTCTTGCTTGCCCTGGCGGCTTCGCTGATTCCCGCGCGCCGCGCCGCATCCATTGAACCCATGCAGGCGCTCCGAGCCGAGTAGCCGTACCACGAACCCCGAAGGAGCCGAGTTCCATGACGAACCTGTGGCAGGATATTCGCTACGCATTGCGCCAACTGCGCAAATCGCCGGGTTTTACCCTGACCGCGGTGCTTACGCTGGCGCTCGGATTGGGCGCCAACACCGCCATCTTCACGCTGGTGCACGGGATTCTGCTGCGCTCGCTGCCGGTGGTCGATCCTGCGCAACTCTACCGTATCGGCGACACAGACGATTGCTGCGTTGAGGGCGGATTTCCAGACTCCGACACAGGTGATTATTCGATCTTCTCCTACGATCTTTACCTGCATCTGAAGAATTCCACGCCGGAGTTTGAGCAACTGGCCGCGGTGCAGGCTGGGGTATGGTCGTGGAGCGTTCGTCGCGGTGATGCCTTGCCCAAGTCGATGCGTGGAGAGTTCGTCTCCGGCAACTACTTTTCAACGCTTGGCATGGGAGCCTACGCGGGACGCGCGTTCAACCAGAGCGACGACACGCCCGCCGCGTCGCCCGCAACTGTGCTCAGCTACAAGATGTGGCAGGGAGAATACGCAGGCGACCGGTCGATCGTGGGATCGACGATCTTCATTCAGGCCCGGCCGTTCACGGTGATCGGCATTGCGTCGCCCGGGTTCTTTGGCGACCGGGTAACGGACTCTCCGCCCGACTTCTGGGTGCCGATCCAGACCGAGCCCTATATTCGCGGCGACAGCTCCATCCTCCACCATCAGGAATCCAACTGGCTCTATCCGATCGGCAGAGTCCGCTCCGGAACCAATATCGGCGCGCTGCAGACCAGGATCACCGTGGCGTTGCGCCAGTGGCTCTATACTCGCCCGTTGCTTACCGCCAATGGCGGCGCGGCCGTCATCCCGAAGATGCATGTTGTCGTGACGCCCGCCGGCGGCGGCATCCAAAACCTGCAGATCGAGACGGGCAAGGGACTGAAGATGCTGATGATTCTGTCTTCGGTGGTCCTGCTGATTGCCTGCGCCAACATCGCCAACCTGCTGCTGGCGCGAGCCACTGCGCGCCGCGCCGACATTGCCGTCCGCACCGCCCTGGGCGCGGGACGTGGCCGCATCGTCCGCCAGATTCTCACCGAGAGTGTGCTCCTGAGCTGCATCGGAGGCTTAGCCGGCCTGGCCGTTGCCTACGCCGGGTCGCACACGATTTTGGCTCTCGCTTTTCCCGATGCGCGCAACATGCCGATCGATGCCAGCCCTTCGCTGCCGGTGCTGGGATTCGCCTTTCTGGCCTCGCTCGTGACGGGCGTTCTGTTTGGAGTGGGACCGGCGTGGCTGTCTTCGCACGCGCAACCGGCCGAGGTGCTGCGCGGCGTCAACCGTTCCACGCGCGATCGGTCTTCGCTGCCGCAGAAGGCGCTGGTCGTCTTCCAGGCCGCCTTGTCTGTCGTCCTGCTGGCCGGAGCGATTCTCATGACCAGGTCGCTTGCCAACCTGGAGCACCAGGACTTCGGCATCGCAACCTCCAACCGTTACGTGCTGCACTTCGATCCGGCGGGCGCCGGTTACACCGTCGATCGTCTGCCCGGCCTCTACCGGCTGATGGAGGATCGCTTCTCCACGGTTCCCGGAGTGACCAGCATCGGCATGGCGCTCTACAGTCCGCTCGAAGGCGACAACTGGGGCGAGTGCGTCATTCAACAGGGGCACCCGGCTCCGCGGCCGGGCGACAAGTGCGGTTCGACCTGGGACCGGGTCAGCACGCATTTTCTCGATTCCATCGGCGTACCCATGGTGCGTGGCCGAGGATTCAGTGAGCAGGATACGGCCACATCGCCGCAGGTTGTCGTTGTGAATGAGGCTTTCGTCAAGCGCTTCTTTCCTAATCAGGACCCGGTCGGTCAACACTTCGGCATTGATCTCCCGCAGTATTCAGGAAGCTGGGAAATCGTGGGCGTATTCAAGGACTTCAAGATGAACAACCCGCGCGAGGCCACGCGGCCTGTGTATCTGCGCCCGCTCTCGCAGCCGTTCGCCGGCTATAAGGAGCCGGACCTGGTTTCTACCGAGACGAATTCCATGTTCGTGAACGCCATGGTTCTGAACTTCAATGCGCCGCAACAGAATGTGGACGCGCTCATTCGCCGCACGCTGGCCGGCATCGATCCCAATCTGACGGTGATGGATATCCGCTCCCTCGATGCGCAGGTGGCCGGCAACTTCAACCAGGATCGACTGATCGCGCGTCTCACCACCCTATTCGGCATTCTCGCGCTCATCCTCGCGTCCGTCGGCCTTTACGGCGTGATGTCGTACTTTGTGGCCCGGCGTACCGGCGAAATCGGAATTCGCATGGCGCTGGGCGCATCCCGATCGGGCGTGGTCGCGATGGTGTTGCGCGGCGCACTCTGGCAGATCCTCGCCGGGCTCGCCCTGGGCATTCCCGCGGCGCTCCTGGCCGGACATTTGATGAACAGCCTGCTCTACGGCGTGGGCAGCTTCGACCCGATCGCCCTGGCTGGCGCGACGCTGGTTCTGGGAGTGTGCGCTGCAGCGGCAGGCTTTATCCCGGCTCGCCGCGCGGCTTCCATTGAACCGATGAAGGCGCTGCGCATCGATTGACAGAATTCAAGGAGAAAGACGGATGGGTACGATTCTTCAGGACATTCGCTACACGTTGCGCCAATTGCGCCGCTCGTCAGGCTTTACGCTGACGGCGGTGGTAACTCTGGCTCTCGGCATCGGGGCGAGTTCCGCCATCTTTTGCCTGATCGACGGACTGTGGCTGCATCCCATGCGGGTAGCGCATCCGGGGGAACTGGTGCGCATCTTCTCGACTACGCAACAAGAAACGGAAGGTACTTTCAGCTACTCCGAATACCGCACGCTTGCGGATCGAACCACAGCTTTGAAGAGCGTCGTCGCCGTGGGCCGCCGCGGCAGCCTGATGCCGCGGACGGACGGGACCTCGGCGCTGCTGCTGACCAACGTGGTCTCCACCAACTTCTTCGATGCGCTGGGAGTGCGGCCGATGCTGGGCCGCAGCTTTGGCCCCGGCGATGAGGAGCGGCTGCGAACGCATCCCGGCGTGCTGCTGGGCTACGGGTTCTGGCGCCGCGAGTTCTCGGGCGACCGGGCCATCGTGGGGCGTCAGATTACGCTTCTGCGCGGCAAGGACCATCGCGCCCAGGTGGACGTGTGGGGCGTGTTGCCGCCGGAGTTTCGCGAGACCGAGAACGGTGAAGACCGCGACCTGTGGATGCCGGCGGAATCCTGGGCTGCTCTGATCGGCCCAGACGAGTTGACCTCGCGCGAGTTCCGCTGGTTCAATGTGCTGGGACGCCTGGCGCAGGGCGCGACTGCGGTCCAGGCGAATGGACAAGTTGCGGCAACCGCGCAATCCTGGGCCACGGCTGACCCGGCCGCAAATAAGGGTCGCGGCGCGCGCGTTGTCGGTGACTTTCGTTATCGCATGAACCAGGCGGGGACAAGCGGGCTGGTGCTGTTGGCCATTGTCGGCGGCGTGGTGCTGCTGGCCATCGTGAACGTGGCCCATCTGCTGCTGGCGCGGGGGCTGACGCGCGGTCCGGAAGTCGCTCTTCGCATCTCGCTGGGCGCGCGGCGCTGGGTTGTTGCACAGCAGTTGCTGATGGAGAACCTGCTGCTGGGCATGCTGGGGCTGGCTGCGGGGCTCGGGCTGGCCGCGGGAATAGCCGCGCTGCTTCCGCACCTGCTGGTCTCCGAGCCCGCAATGCTCGTGGCAGTTGGTTCGTCGGAGACCAACTTCCAGTTGGATGGACGGGTCTTTCTTCTTGCTGGAGCGCTGGCGCTGGCGGCCATGCTGCTGCTAGCCCTGGTTCCGCTTAGCCAGGTTGCGCGGCCTCAACTTCTTCCGGTGTTGCAGGCCGGAGCCGCAACGCGTACAGCGGGCAGAACGCCGATCTTGCGACGGGCGGCAATCTGGTTGCAGATCGCCGTCTCGTTTGCCCTGCTGGTTTCTACCGGCGCCCTGGTGCGCAGCTTTCTCAACACCCGCACGCAGCCCATTGGATTGACGCGCAACCAGGTGCTGCTTGCCTGGACGCAGGAGCCGGATGCGCCCATGCGCGACGCCGTGGTGGAGCGGATGAAGGCGATGCCGGGAGTAGAGCGCGTGGCGTACGCCATTCGCGCGCCGCTCAGCCTCTCCGAAGGTGGCATCGCGGTGAAGACCCTGCTGCCCAGCCATCCTGAACTACGCGATCCGGTTTCCATCAAGTTCAACGCAGTGAGTGCGGACTTTCTGGATGCGACCGGCACGCGCATCGTGCGCGGCCGCGGCATTACCGCTGCCGACGATTCAACCGGGGCGCCGGTGGTTCTGATCAGCCAGGCCATGGCGCAGAAATATTGGCCTGGTCAGGATCCACTGGGCCAGGTTGTGCGCCTCGCCGAGTCCAATGTGGATGCGCGCGTGGTGGGAGTTACCGAGAATGCTCCCATCAATCAAATCGGCGAGTTAGCCGAGCCTTACTTGTATGTTCCATTCAACTTGTACCTGTCCCGCTTGTCGAACATGGGCGAAATCACTTTCGCCCTGGAGACAACGCATAACGCGATGAGCATGGCCCAGCCCGTGCGCCAGGTGCTTATCCACACGGATCCGCTGCTGGACCCGATGATGGTCACTTCGCTGCCGGAACTGATCCGCTATTCGGCAGGCAATTACCAGATGATGGCGGAACTGGTGAGTGCGCTGGGTTTCATCGGCCTGGCTCTCACCGTGGTGGGACTCTATGGATTCCTGGCCTTCCGGGTTACGCAACGGCGGCGCGAGATCGGCATCCGCATGGCGCTGGGCGCTTCGCGCGAAGCCACGGCGTGGCTGGTGTTGCGCGATACGGCGCGCATGGCCGCTATCGGGCTGGGGATGGGAATTGTGCTGGCGATTGGCGCCGGTCGCGTGGAGAGCGCGGCGCTTTTCGGCGTGCGCCCGCTGGACGCGCTTTCGCTCGCCGCAGCGCTCGGCATTCTGGCTGTTGCCGTAGCAGCGGCCGCGTGGCTGCCCGCAGGGCGCGCGGCTTCCATTGAACCCATGCAGGCGCTGCGGACCGAATAGAAACGAAATTGAAGGGACTCGAAGATGCAGACATTTGTTCAGAACGTTCGCTACGCACTGCGCCAGTTGCGCAAGTCGCCGGGCTTCACGCTCACCGTGATCGTGACACTGGCGCTGGGCATCGGCGCAAACGCAGCGGTTTTCACGCTCTTCGACCAGGTGCTTCTGCGCATGTTGCCGGTCGAGCGGCCCAAGGAACTGGTGCGTTTTGAGTGGACCGGTGATTTCTCCGGTTCCGCGAGCAGTTTCGGCGGCAGTTCATCGAATTTTTTCTCCTACCCCATGTACAAGGACTTGCGCGATCACAACCAGGTCTTTCAAGGGATGCTGGCCGCAGACAAGGCCAGCGTGGGCGTCAGTTGGCACAACCAGGCTGAGAACAAGGACGCCGAAGTTGTGACCGGCAATTATTTTCAGTTGCTCGGATTGAAACCCGCGGTTGGCCGGCTTCTCACGCAGCAGGACGATACGGCGAAGAATGCCAATCCTGTGGTCGTGCTCAGCTACGACTACTGGCGGACGCGATTCGGCGCATCGCGCGATGTGGTGGGCCAAATCGTACTCATCAACGGCCATCCCTTCACCATCCTCGGTGTGGGCCCCGACAACTTTGATTCGGTGATCGGCGGGTACAAGCCGGGCGTGTTCGTTCCCATCAGCATGGTTGAGATTGCCATGCCGTGGATGGCGCCGCGCGACGACTTGAACAGCCATCAGTCCATCTGGCTCACGATGGCTGCGCGGTTGAAACCGGGCGTGAGTGCGTCCCAGGCCGAGGCCAGCCTTGGGCCGTTGTGGCACACGCTGCGGGCGTATGAATTGACTCTGTACAAGTCGAGGACCGAGCGCTTCAAGAAGAACTTCCTCGATGTTTCGCGCCTCAAGGTCGTGGATGATTCGACTGGTTTTTCGCCCGACCGCATGGAGCTGAAGACGCCGCTGATCATCCTCATGAGCATGGCCGGCCTGCTGGTAACCATGTGCGCCATCAACGTGGCCACGTTGCTGCTGCTGCGCGCGGCGGGACGTGCGCGCGAGATGTCGATGCGTTACGCTCTGGGGGCAAAGCGCAGCCGAATCGTATCGCAACTGCTGGTTGAGGGAGGATTGCTGGGCATGGCCGGCGCGGCTGCGGGACTTGCTCTAGCGCCCGCGGTGGCCACAACCCTGGTGCGTCTGCTGACCAGTGCCGAACCCGGCGAAGAGCCGTATTCCTCTTCTATCGACACGCGCGTACTGCTGTTTACGCTGGGGATTTCTCTGATTGTCAGCCTGCTGTTCAGCGTTGCTCCGGTACTCCACTTCCTGCGCCCCAATCTGGCCCAGGCGCTGCGCCAGAATGCGGGAACCGCGTCGAAGGGGTCACAGAGGTTTCGTAAACTGGCCGTGGGCGCGCAGATCGCTCTCAGCGTTCTGCTGCTCGGCGGCGCTGGGTTGTTTGTGCGCACGCTCGACAATCTCCGCCACCAACCGGTCGGATTTGAAACCACGAACCTTGAAACGTTCTCGCTCGATCCCACCATCTCCGGCTATGGCGAAGACCGCGCGGCGCAGATTGTCACCAACGCGCTCGATGCGCTGCGCCGCATTCCCGGCGTAACGTACGTCTCCGCTACCACCGATCCGGAACTCGCCGGGGATTCGTCGCACTCTTCCTTCACCTTGCAGGGCTACAAGCCGGCCGAAGATGAAGTTCTACACTTTGAAGAACCTTGGATTGAGCCCGACTACTTTCAAACTCTGCGCCAACCTATTCTGGCGGGCAGGGAATTCAGATCCTCGGATGCGCAGGGTCAGCCAAGAGTAGCGGTCGTCAACCTCTCCCTCGCCAAGCGGTATTACGGATCGGCGCAAAACGCGCTGGGCCGCACGCTGGGTGAAGGACGCGGCGACGATGTGAAGATCGATACCACCATTGTCGGCGTGGTGGGCGACGTGAAGCACCAGAACTTACGCACTGAAATCGGCCCGGCTGTCTACAGACCCTATCTGCAGCAGCAGCATCCGGGAGGCGTGCAGGTCTACGCGCGAACAGCGCAGCCGCCGGAGACGGCTGCAGCCGCGATCCGCCAGACCATTCACCAACTCGATTCGACGCTGGTTGTGGATGGACTGCGCACGATGGAGGTGGAAGTAGACCATCGCGCCGCAGACGTGCGCGCACTGGCATTTCTCGCCGTCGGCTTCTCAGTGCTGGCGATGGTGCTGGCGGCCGTGGGGCTCTACGGAGTTCTCGCATATTCAACGGAACAGCGCACGCGCGAAATCGGCGTGCGGCTGGCGCTGGGCGCACAGCGCTCGAATGTGGTTGTGCTGGTGGTGCGGGAGATGGCGATCATTGCGGGCGTGGCCACAGCGATTGCGCTGCCCTCGGTCGTGGCACTTGCGCGCCTCTTCCGAAGCCAACTCTACGGCGTCACCACGTCTGATCCGTTAACGCTTGGGGCAGCGGCGCTTCTGACCGCGGTGATGGTATTGCTCGCCGCGGCCTTGCCCGCCCGCCGTGCTGCTCGCGTCGAGCCCATGACCGCATTGAGAACCGAATAACACCAACCGTACTTTGAGATCGGAGTAACTTCATGATCGAACTGAAAAATGTAGAGCGCAGTTACAAGACCGGCCACACCGAAACCTGGGTGCTGCGCCGCATCGGGCTCACCATTAAAGAGGGCGAGTTTGTCACCGTGATGGGGCCGTCGGGAGCTGGAAAGTCGTCGCTGCTCAACGTCCTGGCGCTGCTGGACGACGGGTGGCAGGGCGAGTACTGGTTTGGCGAAACGCCGGTGCACAACCTGAATCGCAAGCAGCGCGCCGACCTGGCTCGCCAGCGCATCGGCATGGTCTTCCAGAGTTACCACCTGCTGGACGATCTCACTGTTGCTGAGAATATCGACCTGCCGCTCTCTTACAAGAACATGCCTGCCAAAGAGCGCCAGGGGATGGTGGCCGACATCCTGGACCGCTTCAATATCGTCGCCAAAAAGGACCTGTTTCCCTCGCAACTCTCCGGCGGGCAGCAGCAACTGGTGGGCATTGCGCGCGCCGTGGTCCATGCGCCGGCGCTGCTACTGGCCGACGAGCCCACCGGCAACCTGCACTCCACCCAGGCACGCGAAATCATGAGTCTCTTCTGCGAACTCAACCGCCAGGGCACGACCATTGTCCAGGTGACGCACTCTGAAGAAAACGCGCGTTACGGCAAGCGCATTCTCGAACTGCACGACGGCTGGATGACGCGCGACGAAACTCTCGATACTTCGGCAACGGAGGTTGGCGCAAAGTGAATCTGTTTTCAGCGAAAGAGCCACCAGTGAACTATTCAAGGTCAAAATTGGTACTCGGTATGAAGGCGTCCTCCTGGCGTCGCGCAACAGCGGCGTCCACCATCCTCCTTTTGCAGGTCAGTCTAGCGCTCGCTGCCGCTCAGCAGTCGGCTCAACCCGCGTCCGGGAAGCCGTCTCCGGCTCAAGCGCAGGCTCCCGTCCCGACTCAGCAGTCTCAGACCACGACGGCGCCCGCGCAGACTGTTCCCGAGGCTCCTTCGCCCACAACGAGCGGCGCGACCGCAGCGCCTGTTTCGCTGGGGCAACAGATCAAGCAGGTGCAGCAGCAGTCGCAGGCGCAGCAACAGTCGTTTGCACCGCCGCAACCGTTTCAAGTGCCCATGCCCCACTCGCACAAACCGCTTGCGCCTTACAGAGCA
Source organism: Occallatibacter sp. (assembly GCA_049516495.1). Lineage (GTDB taxonomy): Bacteria > Acidobacteriota > Terriglobia > Terriglobales > Acidobacteriaceae > Telmatobacter. The sequence goes on along the minus strand of JBEKTB010000034.1, from coordinate 6,060 downwards.
AGCACCGCGCCTGCTCTGGACCTCAGCAACTCACCGCGCCTGCAGAGCCTTATCCGCGATGGCAAGATCTATCTCTCACTGCGGGATGCCATCGCAGTGGCCATCGAGAACAACCTCGATCTGGCTTATTTCCGTTATAACTTTCCCATCGCTCAGACCGATATCCTGCGCACCAAAGCGGGCAGCCCTGCAAACGGCGTCAATACAGCGATACTCCAGTCCACCCAGGGCGGTTTTGCCGCGTCCACCGGTGGCGGGGGCGGCTCGTCGGGATCGGGATTCTCTGCCGGCAATGGTGGCATCGTGACCTCGACCCTCGGCGCCGGCACCGCCGTTTCGTCCTTCGATCCCTTCCTCACCTTTCAGGGCTACGTCGATCACACCGTCGTCCAGGAGCCCAACGAGTTTCTGACTGGTACGCCGGTTCTGAAGACCAACACGATTAAGGTCTTGTCGACCTATTCCCAGTCGTTCCCCATTGGCACCAACGTCCAGATCAACTATCTCGGCCAGCGTGTCGCCAGCAACAGCCCTTACAACGGCATCAATCCTGATCTGTATTCCAACTTTGCGGTGACCATCTCCCAGCCCATTCTGGCTGGCTTCGGGATCAACACCAACGAGCGTTTTATCCGCATTGCGAAGCGCAACTCGCAGATCACTGATCTTGCTTTCAAGGCACAGGTAATCGCCACCGTGACCCAGATCGAGAATATCTACTGGGACCTGGTGAATGCGTACGAGAACGAGCAGATCAGCGAGCGCTCTCTGGGCTTCGCCAACAAGAATCTCTCCGACGATCAGAAGCAGCTCGAACTCTTGGCCATCCCGGCGATGCAGGTCATGACGGATCAGTCTGCCGTCGCTACCGCCGAAGGCGACCTTACGGTGGCGCGCGCGAGTCTCCGGCTGAACGAACTCCTGATGAAGAATGCGCTCTCCAAGGTCGATGATTCCGTCATCGACGAGATGCCTGTCATTCCTCTCGACCTCGAGGGGGAGCCCAACCCGAATGCCGACAAGTCCATCGACGACCTGATCTCCGATGCCGAGAAGAAGCGGCCCGAGGTTGCCATCTACCAGATGCAGGCCGAAGTGCAGAAGCAGGCGTTGAAGGATATCAACAGCGAGCTTTTGCCGACTCTCAACATGTATGGCTACTATGCCGGGGCGGGCACCGCGGGTCCCAAGAACCCCAATTGCGACCTCAGCCCGGCGGCGGAATGCGCCACCTCTCTACCCTCGGGGTTCACCGGCATGTTTGAGAATACCTTCAACTACTCGTCCCCGGAATACCAGGTCGGGATGACGCTTTCGATCAATCTGCGCAACCGCCAGGCCAAGGCCGATCAATTCCGCGCGGTGCTGCAGTACCGCCAGAGCCAGATCTCCTCAGAGCAGCAGCAGAAAGGCATTCGCTTCGACGTCCGCAACACGAAGTTTGCCCTTGAACAGGCCCAGGCCCACGTTGGCGCAGCTCAGAAGGCACGCGACCTTGCCCAGAAAACCTTCGACATCGTGAAACAGGAACAGCTGCTCGGCGCGAAATCGGGCCTCGATACGCTGAACGCAGAAAGCGCACTCGCACTGGCCGAGTCCGCTCTTGACGCCGCAAAAACAGCCTACGAGAAGGCGAAGGTGGATATCGACCGCGCCACCGGCGAGACACTGGAGCGGACAGGAGTTTCCATTGACGACGCGAAAATCGGCGTCGTCAATCGATAGAGCGGTTCCACGAAAGACCTACCCTTTTCGGATACATTCAGGGTCGCCACTCGCTGATGCTCCTGTCGACTTGAATGCATCAGTTTCGAGGTACACCATTCCTGGAACCGCTGTAGCCGTAGAATCACTGAAAGGGAATATGCCCGCTTCAGCACAACCCGTTTTGCAGGGCGCCGTCGCGCCGATCCCTGCAGCCGCTGGATTTTCTGGCTATAGGTACCGCTTTGGCCATCGGTGGGCTACCGGCCTGGTTTCCTTAGCCCGCGCAGTTTCGATCGCCGGCGCAAGAGCCGGCACAGTGGAGGCGGATCATCTCCAGTAAGCAAGAACCAATCCGTGTTCTCGTCGCCGACGATCAGCCGCATATTCTTGAGGCCGTCGAGCTGTTGTTGCAGCCGCAGGGCATCCACGTGGACTGTGTGCGCTCGCCTCAGTTGCTGATGGAAGCGCTGGGCGAGAACGACTACGATGTGCTGCTCATCGATCTCAACTATACCCGCGACACGACCTCGGGCCGGGAGGGGCTGGATCTGCTGTCGCGCATCCAGGAGTACGACGCGCGCCTGCCGGTAATCGTAATGACCGCCTGGGGCAACATCGAACTGGCTGTCGAATCCATCAAGCACGGTGCCCGCGACTTTATCCAGAAACCGTGGGAGAATGAGCGCCTGGTCAGCCTGATTCGGGTTCACGCCGAACTGCGCCAGGCGTTGCGCCGCGCGCGACAGCTTGAACTCGAAAACCGCCTGCTGCGCGCCGAGGGCATGCCGGAGTTTGTGGCCGGCGCACCGTCCATGCAGCCGGTACTCGAGTTGATTGCGCAGGTTGGCCCCTCGGACGCCAACGTCCTGATCACCGGCGAGCACGGAACCGGCAAGGAGATCGTCGCCAAGCTGCTCCACGCCGCTTCGCCGCGCGCTCGCATGCCCCTGGTGGCCGTGAATGCAGGCGGCCTGCCTGAAGGCACATTCGAGAGCGAGATCTTCGGCCACGTGAAGGGCGCCTTTACCGACGCTCGCACCGACCGCATCGGGCGCTTCGAACTGGCTAATGGCGGGACACTTTTCCTTGACGAGATCGCCAACGTTCCCATGCGCCAGCAGGCAAAACTATTGCGCGTGCTGGAGACCCGCGAACTGGAGCGCGTGGGGTCGTCGCAAACCCGGCGCGTGGACGTGCGCATTCTTTCCGCCACCAATGCCCAATTGCAAGAGGAAGCCAAGGCCGGCAATTTCCGCGAGGATCTGCTGTTTCGCATCAATACGGTCGAAATCCATTTGCCCGCGTTGCGCGACCGGCGCGAAGACATTCCGCTTCTTGCGCAACACTTTCTGGGTCACAACCGAAGCCGCTACCGCAAGCAGGTGAGCGGTTTTTCGCCGGCGGCGATGCAGCAGATGATGCAGTACGGGTGGCCGGGCAATGTGCGCGAACTTGAACATACAGTGGAGCGCGCAGTGCTGCTGTGCCGCGGCGACCAGATCGAGCCGGCGAACCTGGCCATTGCCGCCGCGCGCACCGGCAACCAGTCGTTTGAGAACATGAGCATCGACGAGGTCGAAGCCCTGCTGATCCGCAAGGTGTTGCGCCGCTGCGATGGCAACATCTCGCAGGCTGCCGAGGCTCTTGGCCTGAGCCGCGCAGCCCTTTATCGCCGCATCGAAAAATATGGGCTCTAAGAAAGTCATGCGACCTCGCCGCCGCTCGGTGGTTCGCCGGGCGTGGCTCTTCTGCCTCTTGCTGGCACTGCCCGGCCTGGTTTTGGCCGTTTTTTTTCTCTACCGGCATCAGGTCGCCTTGGCGCCGGCTCTTCTGATGGTGGGCTGCCTGCTGCTTTACCTGGTACTGGTGGCGGCCGCGCTGATCGAGGGCATGATTCGCCCCCTGCAAACGCTCTCGAACGTGGTCTCGTCCCTGCGCGAGGGCGATTACTCCTTCCGCGCGCGCGGAGCCGGCGGTCAGGACGCGCTCGCCGAACTGGCCGGTGAGGTGAACACCCTTGCCGACCTGCTGCAGAAGCAGAGGGTCCGGTCGCTCGAAGCCACGGCCCTGCTTTCTCGCATCCTGGAAGTGATGCACGCACCCCTGTTTGCCTTCGATCGCCGCAATCTGCTGCAACTGGTAAACAACGCCGGCGCTCAATTGCTGGGCCTGCCCTACGCCCGCTGCTTTGGCCGCAGCGCAAGCGAGTTGGGCCTGGAAGACCTGCTTGCCGCGGCCGACCAGAGCATTCACTCTTTCAATCCCAATCAAAAATCTCCCGCGAGCCCCTCGCGCTGGCTCCTGCGCAAAGCGGTCTTTCGTCAGGACGGCGCGCCGCACACGCTGCTGCTTCTGGCCGACGTGAGCCTTCCGCTCCAAGAAGAGGAGCAGAGATCCTGGAAGCGTCTGATCCGCGTCCTGGGCCACGAACTTTCGAATTCGCTGGCGCCTATCAAGTCCATTGCCGGCAGCCTTCTGGCGCGAGTGGAAAACATGGAGGGCGACGACGACCTGCTTCGCGACTTCCGCCGCGGCCTGGGCGTAGTCGAGAGCCGTGCGGACGCTCTGCATCGCTTTGTGCAGTCGTATCGGCAGCTTGCCCAGTTACCCCCGCCGCAGCTCAAGCCCGTACCCCTGGGACCGCTGCTGGAGCGCGTGGTTCTGCTGGAGCAGCGGCTCCAGGCGGAACTCGATCCCGGCCCACCGGTCGTTCTTCAGGCCGACCCGGACCAGTTGGAGCAGATGTTCATCAACCTGCTGGCCAACGCCGTGGACGCGTCGCTGGCCAATGGGGCCAAGCCAGTGCGCGCGAGGTGGCGGATCGCTGGCTCGTCTGCATGGGTGACCATCGAAGACTGCGGCCTGGGTATCGCCAATACCGAGAATCTTTTTGTTCCGTTCTATACCACCAAGCCTGCGGGCAGCGGCGTGGGGCTGGCGCTGGCGCAGCAAATTGCGCGCGCCCATGGCGGCGAGATCAGCCTGGTCAATCGCGATGACGGCGAAGGCGCACGCGCCATTGTGCGCCTGCCTGTCGTGTATCCGTGATTTGTCCCGGCACTGTACCCCCGGTCTCAAAATCAAGACCAGGGGCACCCGCAGTGGGTACGAGAACAAGCGGGCAGAGATGTAGCCTCTGTCTCAGTTGTTGCGCAGCGCAACCATGGGGTTGATCCTTGAAGCCCTTCGCGCTGGAAGATAGCCGGCAACGAGAGCCACCGATGCGAGCAACAGAGTCATCCCTGCGAATGTAAGCGGGTCGGCCGGAGCAGTTGCAAAAAGCAGCGCGGCAATCGCTCTGGCGACAACCAGCGAGACGACCGCTCCAGCGGCAATGCCGATCAGGGCCAGTCGCAGGGTCTTCAAAAGAACACTTTTTTGCACCTGCGCCATGGTCGCGCCCAGGGCCATGCGAATGCCGATCTCCTGCGTCCGCTGGGTCACCGAGTAGGAGATGACGCCGAAAATGCCCAGAGCGGCCAGCAGCAGGCCGAGACCCGCGAACGAGCCTACCAGCACAAGGAAGAAACGGCGCGGGGAGATGGCGTGGTCCACCAGCGTTTGGATGGGCCGGAAGTCCGCGGCCGGCTGCTTGGGATTCAGTTCGCGCAGCGCGCTCATCACACTCGATGCCAGCGCTGCGGGCGGCAATTGGGTGCGCACCACCAACTCGGCGCCGGCGGGGTTCTGCTGCGTCGCCGGATAATAGATCTGCCAGCCCTGCTGGCCCTCGACACTTTCCGCGCGGATGTCGTCCACCACGCCCACCACGTGCAGCTCATTTCCACCGCTGACAAGGACCTTGCCGACCGCATCCTCATCGGGCCAGAAGGTGCGCGCGCAGGCGGCATTGATCAGCACGACTCTGTCGCTGTGTGGGCCGTCGTCCCAGGTAAAGTCCCGCCCCCGGAGCCGCATTCCCATGGCGCGGAAATACCCCGGCGTGATGACGTAGACCAGCGGCGCCGGCACCGCGCCGGGAGGATAGGTTCTTCCTCTCGGTGCGGGAGTTCCCCAGTTGCGGTTTTGGCCCAGGGGCAGGTAATCGACTATGCCTGCCGCCTCTACGCCCGGGAGTGAACTCACACGTTCGAGAGTCCTCTGGAAAATCAGTCTGAGTTTGGCGGCAATCTGGTCGTCGGTTGGCGCGCTGTCGTCGTAGACCATTTTGACGGCGGCGGCTCGCTCCGGCTGGAATCCCAGGTCCACGTCGAGTACTTTGAGGAAGCTGCGCAGCAGGAGGCCCGCGCCCACCAGCAGCACGCAGGCCAGAGCAACCTCAGAGACAACCAGAATCGCGCGAATTCTTTCATGCTTGCGGGCTTGCCCGCTGCTGCTGCCGGAGTCCTTGAG
>JBEKTB010000033.1:0-28238 GCA_049516495.1 Occallatibacter sp. | reverse complement strand
CACCCCCAATATCGCAAGCACTCCGAACGAGCCTTCTTCCGCTGAACATCTCCTGCCGACGATAAACTTAACATTTCACCCAGTGCAGCATAGACTTACTCTACTAGCAAGACCTTGACCGGAGCCGCATTCAAATGCCGCAGAGTAATTCGCATCCGACTCTCAGCCAGGTTGCTCAAAAGGCGGGCGTAGGCACAACCACTGTTTCCCGTGTCATCAATGGCGGCGATCGCGTGAGTCCAAAGACATTGGCCCGCGTGCGCGGTGTTATCGAGACACTCGGTTATATGCCCAATGAAGCGGCGCGTATCCTCAAAGGCCAACCCACGAAGACAATCGGCCTAGTCGTCCCCAGCATCGCCGATCCTTTCTTCTCAAGCTGTGCGGAAGCTGCTCAGGCGATCGTGCGCGCCAACGGCTCACTCTTGATCGTAACTGTGACCGCCAATGACCCCCGCACAGAGATCGATAACCTGAACCTTCTCATACGCCACCGAGTAGATGGACTGATTATTGTCCCCGCCAATTCGCAAAGCCCGGCGTTAGGCGACCTGCTCAATCGGGTGGCTATGCCGGTCGTGTCCATTGACCGGCCTGTCGCCAATTCGTCAATTGCTTCCGTGGTTGCCGACAACGCGATTGGTGCTATGACGGCCACGCAGCACCTGATCGATCATGGCCGCAAGCGGATCGTCTGTCTCACCGGTGAAAGCACCTTGTACACGATTCGCGAACGAATGAAAGGTTATCGCAAGGCGGTCGAGACGGCGCACTTGCCCTGCATCATCGATACCTCAGTCAAGGATTACAAGTCCGCGGAATACGCGATCAAGAGCCTGCTCGATGGGCCCAATCCTCCAGATGCTATCTTCGCGCTCAAGAACAGCGCTACCATCCATGACTTCGAGGTGCTGCAGCGGCTCAACGTCTCCGTGCCCGAGTCCATCGCCCTGATCGGCTTCGACGACTTTGAACTCGCCTCGACGGTTCGTCCATCGATCAGCGTAATCCAGCAGCCGATCGAAGAGATTGGACGCCGGGCTGCGGAGATTCTCTTCGAACAGTTGTTCGACCTGCGCAAGACCGGCCCGTCCGCTTCTGCCCGGCACCCTCAACAGATCAGGGTGCACACGCATCTCATCCGCCGCAATTCCTGCGGGTGTATTCCAGCGACTTCCTGAAGTTAAAAAACTGGCGCCCGGATCAAGTCCAGGCGCCAGCGATTGCGGCGGTTGCTACGGCAGGTTCTATTGCTGAGCGGGATAGCCCACGCATACGGTCAGAATCTCATACGGATGAATGGGAACCGTCACCGTATCGTCCACGACCTTCAGTGCTGCGCCTTCCGGCTTCTCCATCAGGTTGGTAACGGTAGCTCCGGCAGCGCCCTTGGGCAGGTGGATCTGAACGTCACTCGATTTTCCCGCCCACTCATACACACGGAAAATCAGCCCGTTCGTGTCTTCGGCTTTCTTGAGCGCCGTCAACACCACATTCTCCGGCTTCACGGTAACATAGGCGTGTTCCGCCGGCAGGCTGCCTGTGTGCGCTTCCACCTGCGTCGCCTGCAGCCGGTAGTTGTATTCGTAGCCGTGCCGCACCGTCAGCGCCTGCATCCAGTTGCCGCCATGCGGGTAGAGAGCGTAAGTGAAGTGCTGGTGTCCGCGGTCAGCCACCGGATCGGGCCAGACCGGCGAACGCAGCAGCGAGATACGCAACACGTTGTCCTTGTCGTCGTATCCGTACTTCGAATTATTCAGCAGGCTGAATCCGTGTTGTCCATCGCCCAGGTCCGCCCAACGCAGCGCAGGTACTTCGAACTGCGCCTGCTCCCAACTGTTGTTGCGCGTGGTCGGCCGTTGAATGCTGCCGTAGGGAACCTCGTAGGTCGCCTTGTTGCTGGTGGCGGCCAGCGGAAACGCAGCTTTCAGCAGCACATGCGTCTCGTGCCAATCGATGTCGTTGACCACATCCACCTGATCAGCGCCTGCATCGAGAGTGATCTCCTGCACGAACTTCGAACTCTGCCAGGTACGCGTCACGCGAATCGCAGCGTGCAGCGGTCCCTTTTCGACCAGTTCAACCGAGTCGGCCTTGTCGATCGGAGTAAAGTGATCCAGCGTGCCGGGATCGATATTCCATGCATCGTAGTCCTTGGGCAAATCTTTGAAGGTCTGCAACTGGTTGCCGCAGGCGCCCGGCGCCAGCGTTTCGAACTGCGTCTTCTTGCTGTAGAGGCTCGTGATGCAGCCCGTCTGCTTATCGACCACCACCTTGAGAGCGGAGTTTTCAAGAGTCAGACCCTCCGCCTTCAAGTCGCTTGCAAAGGGCTTTGCCCCGGCAGCGACATGCAGCACCTTGTAGCCCAGCGAAGGCACGTTGTTCGCCAGGATCAGCAGTTTGTAGCTGTTGGTCTTTGCGTCGCTCGATAGAACCTGCGACGGCACTACATGATTGGCTGCATCCATCACAAATACGCCGCCAGCGGCCGGCGCCGGCAACTGCAGGTCCACCGTAACCGGTCCGGAACGCTCCCAGGCCAGCGGATTGAGGACCAGCACGGGAATGCCGCTCGCAACGCGCGTGTCGACCTCGGCCGAAAGTGACTTGATTGCCTGCCCGGAGATCTCATTGGTCGCCCAGCGCACCTGGTCGAAATCCTGCTGCGCTTCCTTGTAAATGATTCCGATGCCCGAGCCCGCGGCCAGATCGTGGAAATCATTGAACGTGATTTTCTTCCAAGCTTCGGTCAGTTGATCCGCAGGGTACGGCTTGCCCTCAAGCCAGGCGAGCGACGCGAACTTCTCCGCGTTGATAGCCTGCTCTTCGCTATCGCGCATGTTGCGCTTATGGTTGGCCTGCGTGGTCATGACACCACGGTGATACTCGAAATAGAGTTCGCTCTTCCAGGTCGGAATCGCAACTTTGCCCTCCGCTGGAGTCGCCGGAGCCGTGTAGCCCTTGGCGATCGAATCGTAATCCCACACCCGCGGATCGGATACCAGCTTGCTTTCGATGCCGGTGAAGTAACTCTGCGCGGTTCCGAAATGCATGTGCGGAACAACCTTGTCCGACTGCATCCAGTGCACACCTTCATCCAGAATCGCCCGCGTCGGTCCGCCGCCGTGATCGCCGATGCCATATAGATCCATCATGTCCGTCAAGCCGGGAGTATGGTCCCGAGCAATGGCAAAGTCGCGGCTCAAACGCACCGGATTCAAATTGTCATTCGCGTAGTCATGCGGGAAATAAGTCAGCACCTTGCTGCCGTCCGGCGACTCCCACCAGAACAGCTTGAAGGGAAACTGGTTGGTATCGTTCCATGCAGTTTTCTGAGTGACGAAGTAATCGATTCCGGATCTCTTGTAAATCTGCGGCAACTGCCAGGTATATCCGAACGAATCCGGGTTCCAACCGATCCGCACATCTACGCCGTATTCCTTCTGAAACCACCGCTTGCCCACCAGGATCGAGCGCACCTGCGCCTCGCCGTCGGGCATGTTCAGGTCCGGTTCCACCCACATGCCGCCTACGATCTCCCAGCGCCCTTCCTTGATGCGCTCCTTGATCTGCTCGTTCATCTGCGGGTACTTGTCCGCAATCCATGCGTTGTATTGTGCCGCAGACTGAGTGTAGGTGTAGTCGGGATACTCGCTCATCAATTGCAGCGCGGTCGAGAAGGTTCTCTTCACCACGTCCACCGTTTCGGTCCATGGCCACAGCCATGCCGCGTCGATGTGCGAGTTGCCCGTCAGATGCAACGTCGCCTGCTGGACCACGGGCTTCAGGGGTTCGAGCATCGCTTGCGCCTGCTTCAAGGACCCATCGAATTTCGCCTGGTCCTTCGCGTCGAGCGCCGCCAGGTCCACCGCGCCGGCAGCTTTTTCCAGGGTTGCCGTATCCGCCGCAACATTCTTCGAGATACTCGGTATCATCAGGGCCGCGGAGAGAATTTCTTCGCGCAAATCCTCTGGGTTGGGCCGGTTCTCGGCGAAATCAATTTTCAGTTCCGTTCCGTTGAAACTCTTGTTGTCCACAGTGTGCAGCAGTTTGACCGCTACCAGAACCTTGTCCCCGGCCTTGGCTTTGTCGAAGAGCACAATTGGCTCCAGGTCGTCGCCCAGCGCCACGCGCCGCCCATTGAAATAGATAATCTCCGGCATGGGGCCATTTGCGCTGGCAGAAAACTGGAACCAGATCCGCGCGCCGGTCAGGTCATAGCCGTGCAAGCTCTGCGGAACTTCGATCCACCGCCGGAACCACGCCGCTTCTTGCGACGCCTCGGTTTGCGCCTTCACCGCTTTCCACTGCGAGTCGTCCAGATCCGGCGACTCCCCGTGAGCCAGGTCGCCTGCATGGAACCGCCATTCATCAGCCGGCAACCGGTTGAGCTCCGTCAGCCGCGAAACCGCGGTCTTCGAGTTGCTATCGAGCGATTTGACGATTTGCGCAGCCTGATCTGCTCCCTGACCAACTGCCTGCTCCCCACCCAACGTGCCTGCAAATAGGCAAAGAGCTCCAGCCAGGAGGCCGACGCTCAAAGAGCGCCCACTCTCTCGGATACCTGCCACTTCTCTCATTCCATCTCTCCTGCTTCACTTGGGCGTTCGGCCCTGGCTCACGATTCGCGCCCACGCGCATCCGCCGAACCATCTCCGCGAATTATATCCCTGCTCACTTCGAGCTGGGAACGATACCATTGCCTCTGCTTGTACAGTTCTGGCACGCGCCTGCGGAGGGTTGCCCTCTGCAAACAACTGCGTTGCGGCAGGCGGCGCCTCGACCTGGTTTGAAACCCATGCTCCGCCCGGAACAACGCCGACTGCTCGGAGAAGCCTTGCCATAAGCCGGTTTGTCCGAACCTGGATTGTACGGGCAGACGGCTCGAGGAGGACTTGACCTGATTGGCGCTCACTGAACGGGGTGCCATCGCTCATCTCGCGTCATATGCGATTCGCGCCGCTTGTACGTGCTCCCAATTTTCTGTAACCCAATCCACCAGGCCCTGCATCGGATGTAACAGACTTCGGCTGAGCGTGGTCAGTTCGTATTCCACTCGCAGAGGCACCTCCGGAAACAACTCTCTTGTAAGCAACCCGTCTCTCTCCAGGTTTCGCAGAGTCAGTGTCAGCATTCTTTGTGAAATGCCTGGGATCGCCCTCTCCAACTCGGAAAATCGAGCGCGTCCACCCGGCAGGTTCGCCAGAGAGAGGATCAGGAAGATGCTCCACTTATCTCCCACCTTGGTCAGCAACTGGCGAACCGCAGTCGGATCTTTATGGCCGCAGACAGACGCAGAGTCGAGTGGTTTCTTCCGGTTGCTTTTTCCCATGCTTACTCCCATGTGCGCTACGAATGTCAAAGTGCGTTATTGTGCATAATAAGCTCTCTCAATAGAATCAACGAACAGAAGGTAAGCACGTAGCCAAAAGGAAGCCCCAAATGAAACAAATTCTGATTGTCGAATCAAGTCCTCGCGGTTCCGAATCTGCGAGCCGTAAATTGACTCACAAGCTGAGAAAGCGGCTTGAGATGCGATATCCGGAGGCCACGTTCATTGAACGCGATCTTGTGAAGGACAATCTTCCCCACCTGGATCAACCAACCCTGAAGGCTATTTCCACGAAAGACCCGGCGGAGGCAGAATCGTTTAAGGACAAGTTGCATCTGTCGGACCAACTCACTCAAGAACTCCTAGGGTCGGATCTATTAGTGATCGCCAGCCCCATGTGGAATTTCGGAATCCCGTCGTCTCTGAAGGCGTGGATTGACTATGTTGTGCGCGCAGGCAAGACGTTCAACTACGCGGGAGCCGGTGTCGAAGGGCTCGCAAAAGGAAAAAGGGCAATCCTGGTGCTTGCGTCCGGCGGAGTCTTTAGTGAGGGACCTTGGAAGCCATGGGATACTGTCGAGCCTTATCTCCGACAGATTCTAGGCTTCATTGGAATCGATGATGTGCAAACTGTAAGAGCAGAGGGCATGAACATGGCGCAGCTTGCGGTCTATGCTGTACCCGATGGCGAAAAGGCCGTTGAAGCACTCGTGATTTGAAGGAGAGAACAATGCTCGGCTTCATGATTCTGACGGTCAGCAATGTCGAATGTTCGTTGGCGTTCTATGAGGCGGCTTTGAAGCCTCTGAACATCAAGTTCTTCCTGCCCTACAAGGGCGAAAACGGTCACCCTGATCTGTGGGGATTTGGCGACGGAAAGCAAGCGTTCTTTTGGCTCAAGCAAGGTAATCCCGATCCAGCGTCCATTCACTGGGGGTTCATGGCCGAAAGCAACGTAAAGGTCGATGAGTTCTACAAGGAAGCAATCTCCGCTGGCGCCAGAGATAACATTTCACCACGCGCCAGACTCGAATACTACCCCGGTTATTACGCAGCCGATGTACTTGACCCGGACGGATATTCATTCGAGGTCGTCCATAAGAGCTGATGCTGGGTGATCGAGCGCTGGTATTCGAACCAGATCAGTCCCGAAGACGCTGTTGCCGACAGAAATCGGGCGACTCCTGTGCGGTCAAACACCAGAAACTCCTCCTCCCTTCGGAACTCCTCTTTCCGACAGCAATGCCGCAGCCATGTTAGAGTGAAATCCCACGGAGGGCAGGCGCGATGGCGGCTGGAACTCAGCTTCACGGCAATGGGGAGACAATCGACCTGCAACAGCAGGTGGCGCGGTTGCAAGCGCTGCTGGAGGCTTCGCGGCAGGTCCACTCGACCATCCGCGAAGAAGAGGTGCTGGAGCAGGTGCTGCGCATCGTGGTCCGAGAGTTGGAGATGGCCGGGGCGGCCTTTCCCGGCACCGGGTTGACCTATGGAGATGCGTCGGTTGCAGGCGCGGGCAACGCGCTGGACATGCCAACGGCCCCGCTGCCGAGTTACCCTCTGGAAGACCGTGAAGGCCGGCGCATGGCGGAGCTGGTGGTGGCGACGCCGGATGGGCGCGCGCTGACGCTCTACGAAGCCGACTTCATCGAAGGGCTGGCGTTGCAGGCGGCGGTGGCTCTTGAAAATGCGCGCAATCACAAGCGGAATATCGAATTTGCGCGGGTGCAGCAGGATCTGGATGCGGCGCGCGAGATTCAGCGCTCGCTGCTGCCGCAGAAGTTGCCCGCCATTCCAGGTTACTCGCTGGCCTTCCGGTCGGCCACCTGTTATGAGGTGGGCGGCGATTATCTGGACATTGTGGACCAGCCGGACGGGAGCCTGCTGGTTGCGGTGGCCGACGTGGCCGGCAAGGGGCTGGCTTCGGCCATCATGTCCACCAGCTTCCGATCAGCCTTCCGGGCGATGGCGGCGAGCGGACCTCCGCTGGACGAGTTGGCAACGCGCATGAACCAGTACCACTGGGCCGAGGGCGAAGAGGCGCGGCGGCGCTATGTAACGGCGATTTTCCTTCGGCTGCATCCCGAGGCGGGCGAAATCGAGGTAGTCAACGCAGGACACAACCCTGGCTTCCTGGTGGCGCCCAACGCAGAGCCACGTCTATTTGAAGCCGCGGGCACACCGCTGGGACTTTTGCCGGGGATGCGCTACTTGAGCGAGCGGCACGTGTTTACACCGGGGACGCGGCTCCTGTTTTACACCGACGGGCTCACGGAAGTCTTCAAGGGGGATGAAGAGTTTGGTCCTGAACGGCTTCTGGATGAATTTTCAAAGTGCCCGGCTGAGAAAGCCGATGTTATTCTCGATGCATTGTGGGCGGCCATCGAGAATTTCTCTGAGGGTGGCCCGCAGGGAGACGACATGACCGCACTGGCGCTGTGCCGCGGAACGACTCTGAAGGAGATGCCGGCATGAGCGCGCCCAATCCCACCACGGTAGAAATCCGGCTGCCCTCGCGGCTGGGCTACGAGAAGGTGGCCATGAGCACCGCCTCCGCAGTAGCCAAGCTGATGGGCTTTCGCGAAGATCGCGTGGAAGACCTGAAGACGGCGGTTGCCGAGGCCTGCATCAACGCCATCGAGCACGGCAACCGGCTCAACGAAAAGCTGAGTGTGGGGGTAGTGCTGTCAGTCGATGTAGACTCGCTGGAAGTGAAGGTGATCGACGACGGCAAGGGCATGAAAGGCCGGCCAGTCAAGCCGGACATCGACCGCAAGATGCACGGCGAAGAAGACCCGCGTGGCATGGGCATGTTTCTCATCCAGGCGCTGGTGGACGAAGCCGAGTGGGTGGCCGGTTCCGACGGCAAGAGCAGTTATGTCCGGCTTGTCATTCGCCTGGATAAAGACGCGGCATAACCCCAAAAGATATGGAGAGTATCGACAAGTGCAAAGCGAAACCAAGTCGCGTGTTGACCAGCTAATTTCCCCGGCCGGGCAGCCGGTCGCCGTCCTGCGCTTTGAAGGCGACATCGCCAGCACCTCGAAAGAGGCTGTCCTGGGCACATTCCAGTCGCTGCCGAAAGACACCGCCAAGCTGGTCCTGCTGGACTTTACCAAGGTGGATTACATCAACTCCAGCGGCATCGCCCTGGTGATCCAACTGCTGATTGAAGCCTCAAACTCCGGCCAGAAGGTGGCCGCCTTCGGGCTTTCGACGCACTTTACCAAGGTTTTTACCATGGTGGGTATCACCAAGTACGCCAGCCTGTTCCCAAGCCAGGCGGAGGCGCTTGCGACGCTGTAGGCACTTCGCGCGGCAGGTCCCCATGCCCGCGCGCGTAAAATGTGCGATATGACACTTGAAGCGATTCAGGCGGCAATCCGCGAGGCCGGCGTTGACGGCTGGCTGTTTTACGACCATCATCACCGCGACCCCATTGCCGGGCGCATTCTAGGGCTGGACGAAAGGGCGCATGTCACGCGGCGCTGGTACTACTTTGTGCCTGCCGCGGGCGAGCCATGCAAGCTGGTGCATCGCATTGAGCAGGGCCGCCTGGACGCCCTGCCCGGCGCCAAGAAGCAGTACTCGAGCTGGCAGGAGCTGGCCGCCGGGCTGGAGGCTATGCTCGCCGGCGCGAACACGCTGGCCATGCAGTACTCTCCCAACAACGCCATCATGTACGTGTCGATGGTGGACGCCGGCACGGTCGAGTTTCTGCGCGGGCTGGGCAAGCAGATTGTGAGTTCCGCCGACATGGTAAGCGAATTTGAGGCGGTTCTGACCGAAGAGCAGGTGGCGAGCCACGGCGTTGCGCAGCGAGCCATCGACGCGATTTTGGCCGAGGGCTGGAAAGAGATAGGACGGCGCTTGCGGCCTGGTTCCGGCGGCATGGGCAGCCTGACGGAGTTCGATCACGTGCAGTGGCTGGGCGAGGCGATGCGCCGCGAGGGGCTGGTTTGGGAAAACGGCCCCGACGTCAGCGTCAACGCCAACACCTCCGATTCTCACTACGAGGCCACAGCCGAGCGTTGCGCTGCAATCAAGGAAGGCGATTTCCTGCTCATCGACATTTGGGCAAGACTGGCGAAACCGGGCAGCGTCTTCTACGACATCACCTGGACCGGGGTAGTGGGGCGCGAACCGACCGGGAAGGAACAACTGGTCTTCGAGACGGTCGTGAAGGCCCGCGATGCAGCCATCGCCACCGTCGAGCGAGCGTTTGCCGAGGGGCGGCCCATCCGCGGCTTCGAGGCTGACGATGCTGCGCGCGGGGTGATTCGCGAGGCAGGATTCGGCGAGTTCTTTACCCATCGCACCGGCCACAATATCGCCCAGGAACTGCACGGCTCCGGCGCGCATCTGGACAACCTTGAAACCCACGACGAGCGCCGCCTGCTGCCCAACACCTGCTTCTCGGTCGAGCCGGGCATCTACCTGCCGGAGTTTGGCGTGCGCAGCGAGATCGACATGCTCACCGCGCCCGGCAAAGCCTGGGTGACGGGAAGGATTCAGCGGGAGCTGGTGAGAATCTAGGGAACAGGGAAAAGCCCCAGCTTCCTGTTTCCGGCCAAGGACACTTATCTGACTGTTTCACGGACTTACAAGAGACGCACGGCCATGGAACACAGCCGGCTGCTGTCCCCTAATCCCTAATCCCTAGTCCCTAGTCCCTAGTCCCTAGTCCCTGGTCCCTGGTCCCTGGTCCCTGGTCCCTAGTCCCTGTTCCCTGTCCCCTGCCCTTGTGCGGTATAGTCAAAAAGGAATGGCAACTGCTGATAACAAGAACGCCGCGGCTGGGCAAGGGCCAAAACCCGGGACGCAACAGGGATTTGTCTACCTTCCCTTGATCGCCGGATGGTTGGTACCGGGCGCCGGACATTTTCTGCTGCGCAAGTGGGGACGCGGAGCGCTGCTCGCAGCCTCGATCCTGGGCATGTTTGTGTTGGGGCTGGTCATGCAGGGCAAGGTTTACTCCAACGCGCACGACATCCTCGACATCCTTGGATTGGCCGGCGACCTGGGTAACGGTCTGCTTTACATCGGCAGCCGGATGCTCGGCCTGGGTGCGGACCAGGTGCAGGTGACCACCGCCGACTATGGCACGCGCTTTATTGTGGTGGCTGGCCTCTTGAACGTGATTGCCGCCGTGGACGCGCACAATCTTCGCACCGGGAGGAAGGCGTGACTCATTTTGCGGCGGTTGTACTGTTCGCCCTCTTCGCCTCCGTCGTCTTCGGCATCACCCAGCGCGAGACGCCCAGGCGCATGATCCGCTACGGCATTTACTGCTTTGTCCTCTTCGCGGGTTCGGCGGTCGTGCTCAGTTGGCTCATGTTTCTGATCGCTCGTTAACGTTTGCTGGAATCGCTCCATGAACAAGCCATGGCATGACCAGAACAAAATGCCCGCCAAAGCAACGCTGGAGCAGCGTATCCACTGGCATCGCGAGCATCAAAAATATTGCGCTTGCCGGGATGTACCGAAGAGCCTGTCGGCCTATATCAAATCAAAAAAATGAAACCCGGTCGCAGATCTTCGCGGCCTACAGATTTTCCATCGGATCGTCAACCAATGCGCTCCCGCTGCCACACCGCGCCGTCGAAGGTGTGCGCGCAGTCGTAGCCCTCGGCCTGGTAGAGGTCGATGGCGTGGGAGTTGGCCTCGGTGACGGTGAGCGAGATTTCGGTGACACCCTGGCGCAGGAAGCAGGAGGCAGCCAGGGTAAGCAGCATCCGGGCCAGGCCTCGGCGGCGAAATTCCGGATGAACGCAGATTTGCGTGATGTGACCGCTCTCCGGGCTGACCCGCGAACCCAGCACCAGCGCAACCAACTCGCGGCTGGTACGCTCCACCACCACGTGCGACACCTGCGCGGAAAACACACCGCACCCGGAGTAGCGCACAATGTTGTGCAAAAAGCGCAAGGAGCCGTGGACTGAGCGGTACTGGTCGTTGATCACGCTGTCCGGATGGCCGCGATAGGCCTCGGCGATGAGCCGGCCCGCAGAGCTCAGGTCCTCGTCGCGCCAGGGACGCAACTCCAGTCCGGCGGGCAGGTTCACGCGTGGTGCGTTCCAAAAGCCCTCAAGCTGCCGCACCATGAAGAGCCGGCGGTAAACCTGGAAGCCCGCCTCAAGAAAAACTCCCGAGTGGGAACCCGACGGGTGGAGCAGGAGTTGCGATTCCACGCGATCCACCTGCGGCGAATTCTGCAGCAGTTCAAAAAGGTGGCGAAGCAGCGTTGTCTCGATCTCGCGAGCCGGAACTTCGTGGCCGGGCCCGCCATCCGGAGACGAGCCGGGCAGTGCAAAGACGTCTCCGATGACCGCCTTGGTTTCCTCGTAGACGCAGAACACATAGCCGGTAACCTGTCCCGCCTCCAGCGCGGCATAGCCAGGCAGCATGTGGCTGTCGAGATACTGCATCAACAGCTTGGCCGAGACGTGGTAATCCCAGTGCAGGCGCTTCCTCCACAACTCGCCCTCGGCCTCCAGCACGGGCCGCAGTATCGGCGCCGCGAAGTGCCGCAAGTCGAGGATCTCGATGGAAACGCCCGATGCCATGCTTCTCCTTTTGAAACTGCCCGGCCGGAATGTCAGGCCCCATTCCGTTGAAACGCATTTCTTGCAGGCGCTCACACGAACCGCGCCTTGCGGTCACTTTGCCACGAGTTGCGCCCATCTGCAACCCAGACGCCGACGCAGCGAATTACCGGCTGCCCACCATGTAGACCACCAGTCCCTGCTCCGGCCAACTGAAAAGCTGCTCATAATGCCGGCCCTCAAGGTACTCCTCCAACGCCGCCAGGGTGTGCAGATCCACGCCGCCACGGCCCGCCACCCGCATCACCAGCAGGTGTTGTTCGTCCGGCACGCCGCTTTCCTCGTAGTTCACCACTTGCCGATTGCGATAAAACGAGAGTCCGTACTCGATGTCGCGGCGCACGCGAAACACCGCCACCGTCTCGTCGGCCGGAACCAGGGTACCCAGCCGGTCTGCCAGAGGGCGCGCGGAATAGGAGCGGTCCAGCAAGTGAACCACCCGTTTGGTGGCGCCGACAGCCGGAATGCCGAAAAACGGGCCCACTCCGTAGAGAAACAGGACCAACACCATCAGAACGCCGGATGTGACCAGTCTCAGCCGGGCCACGCCGAAGCCGTTCACCACCACCAGGATCAACAGCGCAGCGCCGCACGAGGCCAGCAAAGCCACCACCAGCGCCCGCACCGGCGGAACCTGCGGGCCGTGGGCCACAAACCAGGGCAGCAGCAGCGCGAACATGGTCATCACGCCGGACAGCACCGCATGTCCCAACAGAACCCAGCGGTTCAATCCCGCCTGCCGCCGCCGGAAGAGGTAATCCCCGGTAAGAATGGTGATGGGCGGAATCGAGGGCAAAATGTATCCGGGCAGTTTGGACCTCGAAAAGGAGAAAAAGACGATAGGAATCAGCGCCCACAGGACGAGAAACTCGGGGAAAGCGTCGCCCGGCTGGCCGGCGCACGGCTTGCAAAGGCTGGAGCGGCGCACTCGCCACTCCGCCACGGAGGTCAGGATCCCATCCACCAGCGCCCGCACAGCCACCACTGTCCACGGCATCACCGCCAGCAGCACCACCACCAGGTAGTACCAGAATGGCTGCGAGTGCTGGTAGCGGTTGGTAGCAAAGCGCTCCAGATTGTGTTCCAGGAAGAATTCCTGGAAGAAGGTAGGGTTCTGGTGCTGCACGGCAATGAACCAGGGCAGCACGATAGCAAAATAAAGCGCCACCCCCGGCCACCAGAACGACCGCCACAGAATCGACCACTCGCGGCGCAGAAAGGCAAAGGCGGCCACGATCACCAGGGCCAGAAACGGCGCCACCGGCCCCTTGGCCAGAGTGGCCACACCAGTAAAGAAGTAGATGTCGAACAGCCAGAATTTCGAATCGGTCTCGTACCAGGCGTACCAGCCCAGCAGGCCGATGGCCAGTGGAGCCGCCATCTGCATGTCGGTGGACGCGCCGCGGGCAAACCCGATGATTCCCGCGCAGGCCACTGTGATCAACGCCGCATCCAGGTGACCCCCGGGGCGGAATCTTTTCATGTGCAGGTAGATAAGCAGCGCCATGATGAAGGCGAAGCTGGTCGACGGCAACCGCGCGGCCCAATCGTGGACGCCGAAATCCTGAAACACGAACATCGCCCGCCAGTAGTAGAGTGCCGGCTTTTCCAGCCATGGATGTCCGTAAAGATAGGGGGTAACGCAGGCGCTCAACCGGGCCTTCAGCGTGTGCGCCGAATCGAAGCGCACCAGCATCTCGTGCGCAATCTGCGCATAGCGCGGTTCATCGGCTCCCACCAGGCCTAGTCCGTCACCGCCCAGCAGCGGGGTCAGGCCGTAGGTGAGGAAGAAGACGGTGAATGCAAGAAAAACGGCCGCCTCACAGGTGGTGGCCCATTTGGGCAGCCATGTGCGCCAACTTGGGGGCGAATTCGGAGCAGACGATTCCTGAAAAGTTTCCACTTCCAGCGTTTTCTCCAACGGGCAGGCTTCGCTTGCCTTCAGCAGACGAACGACACCAGCTTTGGTCGGGGCGTTTGGGGAGGGCCGCCCGGCCTTCGCTAGGGCCCGCGCTCATAGGAAACGCGGAGATCGTGCTGCGTTTCAACTTGGTCAAGGCTAACAGATTCCGGCGGAAACTCAATGCCTCATCTGCCTTCTTCCAGGAACGAGGCCACTCCCAGGCGCAGTTCCCCCAGAATCTCGTCAAGTGCCTGCGAGAGCGGCCCTTCCAGGGTGCAGCCGGCGGCGTTTTCGTGTCCTCCGCCGCCCAGCCGTTCCGCAATTGCAGCCACATTCACCCGGCCCTTGCTGCGCAGGCTCAGCCGGATGCTCTGTTCCGGCAACTCGCGCAAAAACACCGCTGCCTCCACACCCGCGATGGCCACCGCAAGGTTCACAATCCCCTCGCAGTCCTCCTCTGCCGCGCAGGAGCGCACCATGTCCTGGTGCGAAATCCACAGCCAGGCCAGCCGCCCCTCGCGCTGCAGGTTCCTCAGAGCCGCACCCAGCAGCAGCAGTTTCGAGGGGGAAGTGGAAAAGTACACATTCTGGGCGATGCCGATGGGGTCTGCCCCCGCCAGCACCAGTTCCCGCGCCAGGCCGAATGTGGAAGCCCGCGTCGCCCCGTAGCAGAACCCTCCGGTATCGGTCAGAACCGTCGTGTAAAGGCAGGTAGCCATCTCCGGCGTAACTTCAGCTCCTGCGGCCTTCGCCAGCCGGTACACCAGTTCGCCTACGCTGGCCGCCTCGCAGTCGATCCAGTTCAGGTCGCCGAACTCCCGGCCGCTCACGTGATGGTCGATGTTGATCTGGAAGAACAGCTCCAGCCCGCGCAGCCTGGTTCGCTCCAGCCCGTCGCACTCCAGCAGAATGGCCGCGTCGTAGGGCCCGTGAACGCGCATCGCCGAGCGAATGTCGTCCGCGCCTGGCAGTCCGCGATAGACGATGGGAACCCGATCGGCCGTCACCAGGTCGGCGCGTTTGCCCATCTGTTCGAGCAGCATTCCCATGGCCAGCATGCTGCCCACCGCATCGCCGTCAGGCCGCGAGTGCGAGCACACCAGAAACCGCTCGCCCTGGCGCAGCACCTCGAGAATGGCGGCAATCGGATCTGTTGAATGGTCGCCCGCCTGATTCACGGTCACGGGACCGGACTCCAGGTTCGGCGCCCGCTCGAGTGCAGCCCCGTTTGCCGGCTCCGGCGCGCGCTCCTGCGCTTCGCCCCTGGGCGAGAAGGTCCGATCTCGGCTGCCATGATCCATGCGCGGCTACTCTGCCTGCACCTTTTGTTCAGCCGGATGAGCTTCCGCTACCGGCGCCTCCTGGCCAACCGAAGGCGCCTGCGCGGCCTGTGCCTTCTGCCGTTTGCGTTGCCGCCCCATCAATTCTTCGATCCGCGCCTGGAACCGGCCTGAGCGATCGGCCAGAAAGCTCAGTTCCGGGACGTGGCGCACGCCCATCCGCTCCTTTAACTCATAGCGAATGTACCCTTTGGCCGCCTCCAGGCCCGCCACCGTATCTTCTTCCGCCTTGGCAATATCCTTGACCGCATTGTCCACGGCCACGTACACCCGCGCCGACTTCGCGCCGGGATTCAACGCCACCTCGGTTACGTAGCAGAAACTGATGCGAGGGTCCACCAACTCGCCCTCGATCATCGCGCCTATTTCCTCGCGCAGCGTTTCCGCCACCCGGTCCTGATGGTGCTTGCGTGCTCTGTGTTCCGGCATGATTCCCTCCTAGTCCGGGTAAACCATTCAGGATACCAGAGCGGCGCCCAAGGCACAGCAAAGCGCGCATCACATCCGCACTTCCGTAATGCTCATGAAAGGGTCGCTGATGCCAGCCGGCGCGGAATCCGCCGCAAGCAGCAGCGGCGTCCCGGTTACCCTGGACGCCGCTGCTGTTCCGCTCGAATAGTGAAGCCTGGGTTGAGGTTAGAAGATTATCTTCAGAGAAAACTGGACGTTGAAGGGCTCGCCGGGGCCGATGCCGGGGTTGCCGAGAAACGCTCCGATCGTTGAACCGATCTCACCGGTTTCGCTGGTAGTCGGCCAGCCCAGAGGCGCCAGGTTGGTGTGGTTGAAGATGTTGATCATATCGGCCCGGAATACAGCGCTGACCCTGTCGTGAGTAATGGGAGTGCTTTTCATTACGGCAAGATCTACGGACGAGTAGCCGGGGTTATAGTTCTGGCCGCGGCGGGTTGGCGAATAGGTGCCGGCCGACGCATCGGCGAATGCGCCCGGGCTGAACCACTGAACCGCGTCATTCACGATTGCATGCGAGACGCCGGCTTCCGGATTGGCAATCACCTGCACGGCGCGGTCCGCGCCTTCTCCGTCGCCGCTGGGATTGGTCGCAGACGTTACGGTGAACGGCGTTCCGCCGTGGAATGAGAATCCGGAGTTCAACTCCCACCCCTTGGTGAGCCGGTTGGGGCTGCCGAAGGTGGGAATCGTGTAGTCCAGGTAGCCGGTGGCGGTCTGCCGGACGTCGAAATCCGAGTTGCCGCGTTCAGCAGCTTCGTCGAGAGAGTTCTGGGGCAAATAAGGGAGGGCCCCCGTCTCGTAGTCGATGGCGTGTCCCCAGGTGTAGGACAATGATCCAGCCAGGCTGTGCCAGTTTTGCAGGCGCAGCGAGGTCTGAAGCGAGTTGTAGATGGAACCTAGGTTGGTCTTCTCTTCATAGATCGAGCCGAAGTTGGAAAATTGGCTGAAATAGGGGCGCGAGCACTGCAAGTCGTTCCCTGGACTGGTCGCCGTGGCGCCGCTGTACTGGGCCGGGCAGGTCGTGTTCGGCATATTGTATCCGCCGGGAACAACGCCTGAAACCGGGACCGGGACGGCGAGGCTGCCGAGCGCTCCTTGATTGATGTCGAAGATGCCCAGCAGATGTGTACCCTTGGTGCCTACATAGCCAAGTTGCCACATGATGGACGAGCCGAACGCCTGCTCGATATTCAGGTCGTAGGTCTGGGTGTAAGCAGGTCGAAAGTTCTTGTCGAAGGTTGAGATGCTGGTAACTCCCGCCCCAGCCAGCGCCTCAGCGTAGGTCTCATAGAAAGGAACGCCGTTCTGGATCACCGTATTTAATGCCGAGGCTTGCGCGACCTGGGAGGAACCGGCCGGGTTCAGTTGGGGACCAAAATCAGCACCAGTCTGGAGATTCTCGTCTTCCAGAATCGACTTCATGTAGATGGAGTCGTAATAGAGGCCGTATCCGCCGCGCAGCACGGTCCTGGCGGAGTTGCCCACTTGATACGAGAAGCCGACGCGCGGGCTGTAGCCGCCCCAAAATTTGGAATAGAGGCTGGGCACATCCGGGCCGACAACGGCCAAGCCGCTGGTCAGCGAGGGATCGAAGACGGAAAGGTTGGGTTGGCCGGTGTGAACCGGACCCTCGTAGTCAAAGCGCAGGCCGTAGTTCAGGCTGAGCTTTCTGGTGGCCTGCCAGGTGTCCTGACCGTAGTACGCAAAGGAGTTCACATAGACCCAGCGCGTGGGATCGCCCTGCGTGATCGCCGTGGCGGAAGTGTCGTCGCAACCGGCCAGAAAGTCCGCCAGATAAAGAAGGTTCGGGTCTGAAGGAGCGGCAGTGGGGTTCGCCTTTGTGCCGTAAGGCGCGGTGCCGTTGCCCAGCGCCGCGCAAGGGCTGCCGGTTGTCGACCACGGCCCCTGGGTGCCATCGAAGAAAATGTTTCCGCGCGAGCCGATCAGGTAGAACTCATGCACCTGCGCCTTGCGGAACTCGCCTCCGAAGTGGAACTGATGGGCTCCCTTGGTCCAGGTCAAGTCTTCGTCCAGGTGGCCGGTAATATCGGTGCGGCCCTCGGGCGCGGTCACTCCGATGGGATCGAATCCGCTGCTGCCGGAGTTAAGCCCGCCGCTGTCCGCGGTGGTGCCGATCACCAGGTGGGGCGCGCCACCAACAGTTGACCCAGTGTCGAGACCGAGGCCGATCGGATCGAAGTTGTTGTCGGCGTCGGCGAACACTTGTTGGAAATAACTCACGCCGGCGCCGAGTTGGTTGGTCATGGTGGGCGAGAAGACGCGGTTATACACCAGCGAGTAGTTCTGAATGTGCGTCCCGGCTTGCTGGAAGTAGGGCGCCAACTCTGAGGAAACGGGGGCAGTCTGTATGCCCTGGCCTAGAAAATAAGTAAACGCGATGTGGTCCTTGTCGCTCAGTTGCTCGTCGATTTTGGCGACACCATTGTAGCTGTACCCGGTGGTAATGCCGGTAGCACCGTAGTTGAGCGCGCTCGCCGGACCGGTGAGCGCCGCGGCCGGCCAGAGGCCGGGGAGAGTGCCGTTGCCATACAGCAGGTTATGGGCGACCGGATTCGGCGTAACGCCATACGTGCTCAGGATGGCCAATGCCGCGGTCTGGTACGCGGCCGTGGGCTCGGTCGCCCGGCCTCCGGCGCCAATGTCAAACCATTGATGTTCGCCGGAAACCATGAAGAAGGTCTTGTCCTTACGGACCGGTCCGCCGACCAGGAATCCATAATGCTGATTACGGGTCTCAGGCTTGCTGGCTTCGAATGGATTGAGGGCCTGAAGGGCCTCGTTGTGATTGAAGTAGTAGGCCGAGCCGTGCAGCGCGTTGGTGCCGGACTTGATGCTGACGTTGGCCGTGCCGCCGGAGTTGCGGCCGATCTCTGTGGTGCCCGAAGTTACAAAGGAGAAGCTCTCGATTGCGTCCATGGGCATGATCACGGCTGCAATCCCATTCACACCGCTCTGGTTGACGGCCGGAATGTTCCACCAGAGATCGTTGTTGTCCGTTCCCTCGATCTGCCAGTTCACCGAGTTGGTGCGAGTGCCATTGACGCTCGATGACAACGCGCCACCACCCGTGGAGTAGCCGGCAAACCCTGCATTCTGCGCCAGCATCTGCGTAAAGTCGCGGCCGCTGTTGGGCAGGTTCTGCACGATAATCTCTGGAATGTCCGCGGCCTGTATGTCGGTCACCGTGTCCAGAGCCAGCGAACTTGCCGTAACCTCAACTGTCTGTGCGGTGCTGGCAACCGTAAGCTTGATGGGCAATGTATAGCTGACGCCCGCCGACACGGTGACCTTGTTCACCTTTTCGGTGGCGAAACCGCCTGCCGAAGCGGTGACCGTATAGTCGCCCACAGGCAGGTTCGAGAAGGCAAACTCACCCGCGCTGGAGCTGATCGCCTTGTAGGAGGTGTTGGTCGCAGTTTCCACCGCCACCACCTGGGCCCCAGGCACCACTGCCCCCGATTGATCGGTGACCGAGCCACTGATGCCTCCGCGAAACGTCTGGGCAAATCCGGAAACCGACAGTGCAAACAGCAATGCCAGCAGCACGGCCGTGAATACACTTCTTGAACTTCGATGATTCATCGCGCCATTCCTCCAAAGAATGCAGTTAGAGTTGTCTGGTTGCGCGCCCTGGTAGGAAGAAAAATACGTACACAGATCTGCGGGCGCTTGGGAACGCACTCGGGGATGGTTTTCAGGGGTTTGACTAGAGGGACTGGGTGCGTTCTGGCGAGGCTCCATTTCCTAACATGCTGCCAAAGCAGATAAGGAGTCAATGAAGATTTCGATAAAAATTTACGCATCCGGCTCAAACGCCCCTGCCGCCGGTGGCGTTTTGCCAACCCACGCCTCTTCAAAACCCCTCAAATCAGCCGGAATTTCCGACCCAATTTACGAGCAGCAAAAGCCTTTTTACCTGCTCCCGGCTCGCAATCTCTTCTGGATTCGATTCAGGCGAACCGGCTGGAAGCGATTCCCGGTTCTTACCAACGCGCGGATCGCCACATCAGTCTGCGAGCCCTTCAGGGGCCGAAGTGGACGAAAACCACACTACTCGGACTCCTCGCTGGTCCCGACCTCCATGCTTACCCGCTCGTGCGGGAGACCGCGGACCGGCCTGACAATTCTGAGTGGAATGCCGCGCTGCCAAACTCCGCGCCGGGTGGCAGGCTGCGCCCAGGATGGTTGTTCTGCGGGGGCGCCTGGCTTCTCCCGATGGATGAGGGTCAGGCTCTCGTTTTGCTCTTTCTCGAACGGAAGATATTCCTTGACATTTTTCCAGATGATTTGCAAAGCTTTGCGCCAGCAGACGCAGGACAATCGGAGTTGCCGGCACATTCCCCTTCTACCACTTAGTCGACAGTTGACTCTTCGCCGGCTGGATCCAATCTGAATGGCTCGCCGGCGGGACCCGCCTGCCATCCAGCGGCCGCGTCTCCTGGCACAGGCCGCCCTGCGTGGGGCATTCCAAGGAAATGGCGGTCTGGGGCGATTGTGAAGAGTGGAATCCCAGATAAGACGTCTTCAGGAGGTCCAGGATGGCCAACAAGGTTGTGAACTATGACGGCAGCATCACTGCTTCTCCCCAGCAACTCGTTTATCCGCAAACGGTCGAAGATATCCAGGCGATTTTGCGCGACCCCGTGACCTATCCGAGCCCCGTCCGAGCCATGGGGAACTACCACTCTTTGACTCCCTGCGCTTCATCGCAGGGCACCATGGTCAATATGACAAAGATGGCCCAGGGAGTAGCGATTGACAGCGCCAACCTGACATTTACCGCGCAGGCCGGAATGCAGATTCTCGACGCTGCAAAGGCTCTGCGCGCTCGAAAGCTGCAAATGATGCTCAATATCGAGATCGGAAACATGACGCTCGGTTCAGCAGCCTGTTGCCACAGCAAAGACGCTCTCGACGGCATTGAATTCGGCCAGGTGAGTTCGTATGTCACGCAAATGAAGTGGGTCACGCCCGCGGGAGACCTTGCGGAAGCTTCTGAAGCGGATAATCCCGACTTGTTGCACTTGATGCGGTCGAGCTATGGACTCTGCGGCATCGTTTACGAGGTGACCATGCGCATCAAGCCGATTGAAGCGCTCCACTTCACTTATCTGCCGCGCCCGGCCGACCAGCTCACCCAGGCGGAGGTCGACAATTTTCTTGACACATCGGAAGGCCTGATTTGCTGGACGGTCGAAAGAACTGCGATCTTCCAGCAGCGTTCGCGCATCGCCGATCCGGGAATTCTTTCGTCGCTTCTGGCCGACGTTCGCCGCTTGCTATGGAGCTACGAGGGAGCCCATACGGGCCAGTTGATCGATCGATTCATCGCCGACCCCGCTTTGCGCAATGCCCTTCAGCAAGGAGACTTCGATGCAGCCAAACTGCTCTACGGCGCGCTTCATCTCACCGGAGGGATCACGCTGCTCGCTCCCGACAAAATCATCGATTACCACTCCACGCCCGCCGACGCCAAATATGCGTTCACATTCTGGGCTTTTCCACGCTCACAATGGCTGACTACCTACCTCGCCTACCTGGACTTCGCCGATCAGTACTTCAAAGACACGGGCTTCCGCTGCAACATGCCGCTGGGCTCATACCATATCCGTAGGGATGCAAGTTCGCTTCTTTCGTATACGCAGGACGAGGAAGTCTTTTCCATCGATCCCATCCACGCCCCTACCGACCTCGCTGCCTGGCAGGCCTTTCTCCAGGCGTTCAACGAATTCGCTGCCCAGCGGAACGGCTTTCCTCTGCTGAACCAAAGCCCCTTCGTTACCCAACAGCAAGTCCAGGCGGCTTATGGGCAGCGCTGGCTCCAATTCTCCACAGCGGTTCGAAGCGCGGACCCGAGTGGCCGCATGTTGAATCCGTACTTCTCGGCTCTACTTTCCCCTGTGGCATCGGCCAATCCATAGGTTGCGCCCGAAGGACGTTGCCATCTTTCCAATGTTGGCGGGGACCAGCCCGTTCTGCGATGGCAGGGAGTTCCTATCCTTATCAATACGTTGGCGCATCTCCCGGCCGCGCCAGAACTGGCATGTGTCTCTCCGGTCCGCGTCGAAAGTGCGGAAAAGAAAAACGCTCCAACCGTTTAAGTTGTTTATTTTAAGTATGTTAATTCGATTAAACGCCGTTCAATGATGGATATACAGACGCCTCCGAAGCGGCGTTCAATACGTCAGACGGGACGTGTTTGGGGGCTCCCTTACAGTAAGACACTGTGAATTACTTGCCGGGTCTGCCCCTGGAGCCTATTTTTCAACCGACTCGCGAACCGTCGCCTCTTGCGTACCGAATTTGCGATGCAAGATCGGCAGAATTTGCCGAAGCCAATCGATTTACCTGGAATTTCTTTGACCCAGGCCGGCCGTGGCTCCGCACAAATGATTCGCGAGAGGAGTGCGGAAAGCTTTCAAACAGCCTTGTGAGCATTTCCCGCTGGTGTCTGACCTGTGCGGAGTTGAGACCTCCGAAACCCAGTCGTTGCGGGTCAACATGCCAGTTTGGGAAGAGGAACAAGATCAACAACAGAAAAGCGCAATGTCAGACTCGGAAAATTGCCCGGAGCACAACATGCGCCAAGCAGAAGCTTCACATTTAAAAAGGAGACTTTATGACCAATGTGAAATCAGCGAGAAGCATCCTGGTTCTCGCCATCCTCCTCAGTTTGGGAGGGTTGTCGGCATTTGCTCAATTCTTGAGCGGCATTGAGGGTACGGTAAAAGATTCATCCGGGGCTCTGATTGCCGGGGCCAAGGTCACCGTCACCGATACCCGGCTCGGGGTGGCAAAATCTGTCACGACGAACCAGGCGGGCTATTTTCGCATCGACAGCATAGCCGCATCTGCATACAAGGTGAAGATCGAAATGAGCGGCTTCAAGGCTTGGGATCAAAAGGACCTTGTCCTCCAGGTCGGCGAAACCCGAACCCTTGCGCCGGTGCTCGAAGTAGGGTCGGCATCGGCCGAGGTCACGGTTTCCGCTTCCGAGGTGACACTTGACATGGTGTCGGCGACCACCGGTTCCGTGATTCCGGAGGCCACTTTGCAGGAGACACCGCTCACCGGTCAGAACATCTACGGCCTGTCAGCTTTGACACCCGGCATGACCGGAAGCGCTGTAACCTCCGGCGACAACTTTACCAACGAGTACGCCATCAACATCAACGCGGCCGGACTGCGCCAGGAACAGAACGGATACGAGATCGATGGCGCGCAGACCAATACCCCGTCCCGCGGCGGCGCAACGTCCATTTCACCAAACCCTGAAATTGTGCAATCCATGGAGGTCAGGACCAACGACTTCGACGCCCAAAAAGGAAGAAACGGCGGCGCGACGGTCGACGTTTTCACCAACTCCGGGTCCAACCAGTTTCATGGAACCCTCGACTACGAATTCACAAACAATTCACTCTCTGCACTCACCCATTTCCAAAGCTCGCTTCCGACCTCGCAGCGCAACGATATGAGCGCCACCATGGGCGGGCCGCTGCTCAGGAACAAGCTGTTCTGGTATGGTGCTATCGAGGTGCTTCGGTCCAGTGTCACCAGTTCGGGGTCGGCCACGCTCGAGACGCAGGATTTTTATAACTGGGTCAAGGCCAATCTCCCGACCACGGTAGCCTATCAGTCCTTGACTCTGGCTCCACCGCTGGCCTACGCATCTTCTACAGGCGCAACGACAGTCTCCGAACTTGAAACACCGAAATTCGGTGGAACCTGCACCACCTGCAGCGAATACTTCGCGCCACCGGCGGACATTCCAGGATCTTTGGACGCTGTCAATAATGTGAACTACACCAACTCCTCGCCAAAGAACGGGTACCAGTGGAGCTTCCGCTTTGACGACTACCAGGGCAAGAACGACCGTTTGTACGTGGACGCGATTCGAACCTACGACACATCGGCCAGCACCAATGCGCGTCCTGCGTTTGCAGCGCCCAGCACAAATCACTCCGACTTCGTAAACATCGATTGGACCCACACATTCTCGCCTCATCTGCTGAATGAAGCCGGCGCGAATATCATTCGTCCCTACGGCCAGAACGGCGGGTCTCCCGCGTTTGCCATTCCGAATGTCAACGTAACCGGCTTGCAGGGATTCGGAAACTGGGGCCCGGGAAACTTTACCCAGGAGACGATCGCCTGGCGCGATGTGATGACGGAAACCGTAAAAACCCACACGCTCAAATTCGGATTTGAGCAATTCAACATCCGCGAGAACGATGCGCAAGGCGGCGCGTTCGATCGTCCAACGTATAACTTCAACAGCCTGCTCGACTTTGTGCAGGATGAAGCGCTCACCGAGACGGGCACCCCGGTCAGCTTGGTAACTCACCAGGAAGCACCTTATGAGCGCCGGTATCGTGAACTCTACACCGGATTCTTTGTTCAGGACGACTGGAAGGTCCTCCCGACATTTACCTTGAACGCCGGCGTCCGGTACGACCAGATGGGCAACCTGTTTTCCATCTACAGTCCGACTTTGACAAACTTCACCTTCGGTCAGGGTTCGACCATGAACTCTCAAATCGCCGGCGGCGTGGTCGGGCTCACTCCAAACACCCATGTGCTGGATCACAACGTCTGGGGCTTGACTCCGCGCGTAGGATTTTCGTGGGATGTATTTGGGAAAGGCAAGACAGCGCTGCGAGGTGGTGTCGGCATGTACGCGGATCAGCCGCCGTACCTGCACGTTACAGACCTGGTGGCGGGCAACCTGCCCAACTACTACACGCCTGGTTTGGATGTGCGGTCGGGGCAGAGCATCAGCTATCAGCTTTGCAGTCCTCCTGCCGGATTCACGATCTCTTGTCCTGTGCTGCCGACAAACAACGTCTCGATCAACAACACAACGGGCGCGCTCTACCTGGGCGGAGTTCTCTCCCGGGCAAGTCTTGGTGGATACTCGCCGGACTACAAGATGACCCAGGTTCTGGACTGGACCCTCAGCGTGCAACAGCAGTTGCAGAAGGACCTCATCCTTGAGCTGAACTATTCCGCGTCGGCTTCGCACCACCTGCCGATCTTCAACCAGGACATCAACCGTTTTGCCGATGACCTGATCATTAACAAGGGAAATCTAACCCGCCTCAATCCGAACTTTGGCGGAATCAACTATGCCACATCCGACGGCAACTCCGCAGGCAACTTTGGCACGGCAATGCTGACGCGCCGTATCTCCCACGGGCTCGCATTGCGTGCCATTTACACCTACGGAAAGGCGTTGGATACTCTCAGCAGTTCGTCCTCTTTGGCTGGCGGCGCCATTACTTCGACCAATCAAAATGGCCCGGTTATCCAAAACGGCGATTTGAAGGGGCAGCGCGGCCGGTCCGATTTCGACATTCGCCAGCAATTCTCGGCGGACGGCACGTGGATGGTTACCAACAACTACAGTTCGCTGCTGGCGAGAAACGTTCTGGGCGGATGGCAGTTTGGCGGCGTGTGGATACTGCAGACGGGGTTGCCCTTCTGGGTGAACACAACCGCCGCCTTTGCGCCGGTCTTCGATGCCAGCGGTAATGTGGTAGGCAATACCGGAGGCGACTACAACGCGGATGGGTCCGGCGAAGACGTGCCGAACGTACCGTCGTTTGGCAGCCACCTCACCGGTCAAAAGAAGGCGAAGTTCCTCACCGGCCTTTTCCCTGCATCGGCATTTCCTGCGCCGGCCCTGGGAACGGAAGGCGATCTTGGCCGAAATACATATGACAACGATGGTTACAACAACTTCAACTTCACGTTTGCGAAATTCTTCTCCACTCCCTGGTTCTTCGGAGAGAAGTTGAAATTCGAAGCCAAGGGTGAGGTGTTTAACCTCTTCAACCGGTCCAATCTTACCTCTGTAACAGCGGACCTGTCCTCGGGTACGTTTGGGCAGGCGACGAATCAGTTGCCCGCGCGCAGTCTCCAGATGCACTTGCGCGCCAGTTTCTAAGCAGCTTGTAACCCTGGGAGAAGCGTTGGATTGCTATGCGGTGTTCTCGCTACCGCATTCCCGCCTTCGCTTCTCCTCTTTTTCTCAGCACCACACTCATAAGTTGCGGAAGTTAGTTTCCGCTCCATTTTTCCAGCCCCTGCTACGGCCCGGGCTGCCGCTCAGTCCACTTCATAAAAGGGTTCAAAGATGATCTCGTTCGTTCGCCGGAGCAGTGTTCTTTTCCATTTTTCAGCTATTCTTCTTGGGAGTTTGGCCTTGTATGCCCAGGAGGGCCGCGTAGTTCTCGATCGCCATGGCAGTACCATCGTTCTTGAGCCGTATGCACCCAACATTCTGCGCGTCACGTTGAGTCTGCAACGAGCGCCTGCTCTTGCTGCGCCGGGCTACGGTCTGGTGGCTTCGCCCGCGGCTGCAGGCTGGAGCGCAACTCAGACGGCGCAGGCCGACATTTACCGCTCGGATCAAATTGTGGCCGCTGTGGATCTTCCCTCCAGCAAGGCGCCGATCCAATCACAGACAGATATTGGCAGGTTTTTCATCGGCTCCACTCCCGGCGCGCACATTACGCTGCGTACGCCCGAGGGCAAGACGCTGTTGGAACTCACAGGGTGGTCCCAGTCTGTGCCCAACTACAAGGACGGCACAGCGGACGGCGCTCGCGACCGTCGCTCCACAGACCCGGAAACATACGTGGTAGGCGCCACCTTCGCGTCGCCCTCCGATGAGCACTACTACGGCCTCGGGCAGAATCAGGAAGGGTTCCTCGACCATCGCGGCCATGCAGTTCGCTGCTGGCAGGATTACCTTGCCGCAGCCGGACCCAGCACCTGCGTTCCATTTCTCGTAACCAATAAGGGCTATGGCTTGCTGTGGGATAACCCCTCCAAGACCACCATCGAGGCCGGTTTCAACGAACAGACCCGTTGGTCCTCCGAGGTCGGCGACCGGGTTTCGTTCTTCGTGATCGCCGGATCCACCGCGGACGAGATATATGCGGGTTACCGGCTTCTTACCGGCTCCACGCCCATGCTGCCCAAGGCCGCCTATGGCTACATTCAGTGCAAGCAGCGCTACGCAACCCAAAAGGAGGTGCTGGACGTTGCCAGGGGTTATCGCGATCGCCACTTGCCAGCCGACGTGATGGTTGTGGACTGGTTCTACTACACCAAGATGGGCCAAATGGACATGGACCCCAAATTCTGGCCAGACCCGTCAGCGATGAACAAGCAGCTCCACGACATGGGCTTTGAGACCATGATCAGCGTCTGGCCCCGCTTTGTGCCGGAGGACCGTTACTTCGCTGACTTACGCAGGAATGGGTGGCTGATTCACCTCGCTGACGGCACACCGATCAACGGGCTGCCGTATGATCGCGCCGGGTCCGACATCGACACCACCAATCCCGAGGCCGCCGCGTGGTATTGGAAGACCATCCACGACAATATCCTCAGCAAAGGTTTTGATTCTCTTTGGGCCGACGAGACTGAACCCGATCTGCCCCCAAACGGCGCTTACCTTCACGTTGGCCCAGGCACACAGTTCTTCAATGTTTATCCGCTCTTCCATACTGCGGCGCTCTACGACGGCTTTCGCAAGGACGAGCCCGGGCGGCGTGCGCTGATTCTTTCCCGCGACGCCTACCTGGGCGCACAGCGCAACGGCGCCATCTTCTGGTCCTCTGACATCTATCCCACCTGGGACACGCTCAAGCGCCAGATTCCCACCGGGCTGGATTTTGCCGCATCGGGGCTGACTTACTGGTCCAATGACACCGGTGGGTGGCAATATCTTCCCGAAGAGCACCATCCGGCACACAAGCCGCTGCTTGACCCATCCGATGCCCGGGATAACGTGGGCGGCTATGATGATTATCCAGAGTTGTACACCCGCTGGTTCGAGTATGCGGCCTTTCTGCCCATCTTCCGCACTCACGGCAGCCGCGCCGCCAACGAAGTCTGGTCCTACGGCAAACAGGCCGAGCCGATTCTGGAGAAGTACCTGCGCCTGCGCTACCAGTTGATGCCTTACATCTACTCGCTCGGATATCAGACCTGGCTTACCGGAGCGCCCTTTATGCGTGCTCTACCGCTCGATTTTCCCAACGACCCCAACGTAGCCGATCTGCGCGATGAGTACATGCTCGGTCCGGCCTTTCTTGTAGCTCCGGTCACCGAACAGGGCGCAACCAGCCGCCAGGTTTATTTGCCGGCTGGCACAGACTGGTACAACTACTGGACCAACGAGCGGATGAAAGGCGGCCGGACCATCACCGTCGCTGCGCCCATCGATACGCTGCCGCTGTTCGTTCGCGCCGGCTCCATCCTTCCGCTGGGCGCCGCGGTCGAGAGCACGCATCAAGCGCAGGCCATCGCTAACATACGCGTCTATCCAGGAGCCGACGCCAGCTTTACGCTCTTCTCCGACGATGGCAAGACCTACGCCTACGAGAAAGGCGCGGGTTCAGTCACTCACCTGCATTGGAATGACGCGGCAGGCAAGTTCACTCACGAAGGAGCGGATGCCTGGACAGGCTTGGACAGCTCGTTGGTGGAGGTGGTCAATCGCTGAAGCAGCTCCACTGCAACTTTCTTCCTAATGCTCATCGTTGATTTGCCTG
>JBEKTB010000032.1:0-29375 GCA_049516495.1 Occallatibacter sp. | reverse complement strand
AATCCCGCCCTCACGCCCGTATGATACGTATCCCCTGGCGCTCGAACGGGGCCAACGCTTCGGCGGTCGCGCTGGCATCGGTGATCAGCAGATGAATCTCGCTGGCCGGACAAATGAATGCCGGGCTCACCTTGCCCAGCTTGCTGGCGTCGGCGGCCACAATCACCTGCTTGGCCTGCTTCAGCATCTTGCGAAACACCAGCGCCTCGTCGGTCTCGAGGGTCGTCGCCCCGCGTTCGCCGTCCAGTCCCGTCACGCTCAAAAACACCTTGTCCAGGTACACATCGTCCAGAAAATCCAGCGCCGCGTTGCCGGTGAGCGAGAACGACCATGCCCAGGGCACCACGCCGCCCGTCAGATAGGTGCGAATCCCGGGCTGATTGCACAGTTCCATGCCGATGTTGATGGCGTTGGTCACCACCTGGATCTTGTCGCGATGGCGCAGGCTGCGGCCAATGTGCGTGGCCGTGGTCCCGGCCGTCAGGCCCACGGTTTCGTTGGCCTGAATCAGTTCGGCGGCGGCCAGACCGATGCGCCGCTTCTCCTCGGCAAAGCGCTGTTCGCGCGCCAGAAACGAGCTGTCGTAGCGAAACGGCTCGTAAAGCAGCGGCTCCACCAGGGTGGCCCCGCCATGGGTGCGGCGGATCAGCCCCCGGCTTTCCAACCGCGCCAGGTCGCGCCGGATGCTGGGCGCCGATGGAGGCGCTTCCGGCACGCAGCAGGAATTTGATAATCAGCTCGGAGCGGTGGTTCAGTGCGTCGGCCATACCGAACAGATTCTATCCCTTCCAGGCAGAGAAAAGGCAAACTCCGCTGGAATTTTTGAGCGAAAGGGCAAAAACATCCCAAGATATGCTCAATTACATGAGCGAATGCTCGATGTATGATCGACTGTCGATGGCTCTTTTCCCCTCCCAAACCTGCATCCAAGCCTCAACTGATTTGCCGGGACCGCACAACTACACCAGACTTAAGTGTTTCTCACCCTGTGAATCTTCCGTCTTGAGTGTTGGCTGCGGGGCAAACGCAGTTGCCGGTCCTGCCCCGCAAGCCGAACCTCCGCCTAGTTCCCGGTTCCGGTCAGGGCTACCGTCTGTGGAGAACCGCTGCCGTTGTCCGCAATGGCCAAGCTGGCGGTCAGGCTGCCAGTAGCGGCTGGGGCGAATGCGACGTAGACCGCGCAACTGGCGGCCGGCGCCAAGGTGGGTGTACAGGTATTCAGTTCGATGAAAGACGTGGCGTTTGTACCCGTCAGGGTGATGCTGGTCAGGTCCAGCGTGGAGGTTCCCGCATTCGTCAGCGTCACGTTCTGCGCCTCGCTGACCGAGCCCTTGGCCGTTGCGGCGAACGTGAGGCTCTTGGTGCTTAGCGTTACCGAGGGCGCGGCGGTTCCGGTTCCGCTCAATTTGACGGTCTGCGGTGAGCCGCTGGCCGTGTCGGCAATGCTCAGGGAAGCGCTCAGAGCCGCGGCAGAGGCGGGCTTGAACGCCACATAAACCGTGCAGCTTGCCTTGGCGGCGAGCGTTGTTCCGCAACCGCTCAAGTCCAGAAACGAAGTCGGACTGGTTCCAACAATCGATATGGAACTGATGGTAACGGTGCTTGTGCCGGTATTGGCCAGAATTACAGGCTGCGCCTCACTGGTCGATCCTTTGACGGTATTGGGGAAAGACAGGCTCGCCGGCGAAACGTTGATGGAGGTTGACGCAGCGCCCGTTCCGGTCAGCGTGACCTTCTGCGGTGAGCCGGTGGCGTTGTCGGCCACACTCAGCGCCCCGGTCAGCGTGCCGGTGGTCGTCGGTTTGAAGCTCACCGATATGGTGCACGTGGCAGCCGCCGCCAGCGTCGTTCCGCAAGTGGTTGTCTCGCTGAACGAGCTGGCATTGACGCCGCTCAGCGTAATTCCGCCGGTAGTAATGGTCAGAGTCGAGGTGCTCGTGTTCTTGAGCGTCACGACTTGGGCAGCGCTCGTCGAACCAACCGCGGTGCTGGCGAAGGTCAGTGTTGCCGGGGTCAGTGTCGCGGTCGGCGGTGCAGCAGCTCCCGTGCCGGTCAATGTGACCTTCTGCGGCGAGCCGGTGGCGTTGTCGGCAACATTCAGGGTTCCGGTCAGCGTGCCGGATGTTGTTGGCTTGAAGCTGACCGAAATGGTGCACGTGGCAGCAGCCGCCAGCGTCGTTCCGCAAGTGGTTGTCTCGCTGAACGAGCTGGCGTTGGTGCCGCTCAGGGTGATTCCGCCGGTAGTAATGGTCAGAGTCGAGGTGCTTGTATTTTTCAGTGTGACGACTTGAGCAGCGCTGGTCGAGCCGACCGTAGCGCTGGCGAAGGTCAGAGTTGCCGGGGCAAGCGTCGCGGTCGGGGGTGCAGCAGCTCCCGTGCCGGTCAATGTGACCTTCTGCGGCGAGCCGGTGGCGTTGTCGGCCACGCTCAGCGTCCCAGTCAGCGTTCCCGTAGCCTTTGGGGTAAAGGTGACGGAGATTGTGCAAGAGCTGCCCGCGGCCAGGGTTGCGGTGCAGGTAGTCGTGGCGCTGAACGAAGTGGAGTTCGCACCCGAAACCGTGATGCCGCCGCTGGAAATTGCCAGCGCAGCCGAGCCGGTATTCTTCAGCGTAACCACTTGGGCCGCGCTGCTTGCACCCTCGACAGTGCTCGCAAAAGTA
This sequence comes from Occallatibacter sp., assembly GCA_049516495.1. GTDB lineage: Bacteria > Acidobacteriota > Terriglobia > Terriglobales > Acidobacteriaceae > Telmatobacter. Next base: position 26,715 of record JBEKTB010000032.1, on the reverse strand, counting down.
AGCGTGGCCGGCGTCAGGGACACAGCGGGCGCGGCGTTTTGGGCCGGCCAGTTGTTGACCAGGTTGTTGGCGTTGACGCTACCCAGGCCGGTGGCGAGGTCGTAGCCCACCGTGGAGCTATTGCCGCTCAGGATGCCAACGCTGTCGGTCGTGTGAAGCAGGGTGCAATTCGGGTAGCCCGGCACGCAGGGTACGGCATTGTTGTCTGTCGTTATGTCGTAAAAGTTGCACGCATTTCCCGATGCAACGCTGGTCGAGTTGCAGCTGGCGCGGTTGTCCTTGGCGGCCAGGGCATACAAGGTCGCGTTGGCATTGCCTTGCGCCGAGCCGGCCTTCTGATTGATCAGGGCCATGATGCCGGCCATTGCCGGCGAAGCCACCGAAGTGCCCCCGACAGCTTGCGCAAGAGCGTCGCTGGCGTTACTGAAGGTGCAAGTAGTGCTTTCTGAATCGCAGATCACATAGGCCGAGTTCAACGCGCCGCTGGATGCGAACAGCGAGACATCGGGAACGTCTCGCTTCTTATCGGCCGGAACCCCGGTTCCCGCCTGCCAGCTGGGCTTGGCATAGCCGCCCGCACAACTCGCCACGGTGTTCGATGTGGGCGCGGTGCAGGCGCTCACGCCGCCGGTTCCACCCACTACGTTTACCAGGCTGATATCAAAATCGTTGGTCAGCATGTACTGGCAGGCTTCTTCGGTATCGTAGCCGTTCGCGGTGAATTGGAGAAGCTCATCCACCGAATCGCTGGCGCAGGTGCCATTCCACGGAACCTCGGGAATGTACCGGAGCGCGGAAGAATCGTTTGCCGTGCTATTGCTGGAATTCCAATAGGTTGTGCCGCTGTTGTTCCCCCAATTCAGATCGGTGCCGCCCACAGCCACGTTGTACGGGGTGCTGGAGGTTCCGCTCACCGCGAGGCCGTATTCTGCGCCATAGGGCGCCGTTTGTCCGCCATCGCAGGCCGCCGACCCCTGGTCGCCCGTGGCCACAAACGCCGTGATCCCCTGGGCGGCCGCCTGCTGCCACAAGGAGTTGTAGTAGGTGTTTCCCGAGCTCCCCATGGCCAGTTCGCAGGAACCATAGCTGAAACTCATCACCGGCGCAGTCTTGTTGTCGATGATATAGAGCACCGATTCCGCCGCGCCGTCGCTGGTGGCGGTGCTGGCGGTGGTAACGAACTTGATGGCCGCCCCTTTGGCCACCGCGCCGGACCACTCGACATCCAGGGTGTTCTCCGTCTTGTCGCCGGAGGAAGGAACGCCGGGGTCGGCGCCATTGGTAATGATGGTCGGCGCCTTCGCGGGAAGCCCGAAGGCGGAACGGAAGTTGGCGACGTCGGTCAGGCTGATATCGCTGCGCCCGGCGATGGCGATTGTCTGGCCGGTCCCGTCGATGCCCGCGTTCCACAAGGGCAGAACGTTATAGATGGTGGCGAAGTCATAGGGAGCGACCAATTCGACGGTCCCGCCCGTCACGGCCACACCGAAAAGGGGCTTGGACAGGACACTCTCGCTCTCCGGCGTCCATTTCCCGGTCTTGCCCGCGCGGTGGAAGGTGCCAAAATCGCGATGCAGCGGCTGCGCAAAGAAGTTGTGCAGCGAGACCAATCCAGCCACCACCGGGCTCAACGCCTCGGGAATACTGGGGTCCGAGTTGTTGGCGATGTGCTCCTCTCCCTTCACTCGATAGCGGTGAATTTCGGTTTGAAACGCCTGCTGAACCTGGCCGGCGGTTCCGGAAAACTCGACGAAAACGCGGCTGTTGCTGACCTTGTCCACGGTAAAGCCATGATTCTGGAGCCAATTGGTAACCGCAGTCACATCCGCTTCCGAGGGTCCATACAGTTGGCCGAACTCTACCGGTTCGAGCCAGTGGTGAAAATCGGGAGACTGAGGGTCCAACTGCCGGGCCATGAACGCTTGCAACGCGGCTTCCTGTTCCGGGCTGCGTTTCAAGAGCAGGGTCATACGTTCCATGGGCAACTGCGGTTCGACCAGGCCCTGGTCGAACTCAGCACGCGCCAGGGGGTGCGTATTGCCGCGCAGCGGAACCGGTTTCGAGTCATCGATGGCCTGGATAATGCGTGCAGGGATCGCCGGCGCGTCGTCCGCGGCCAGAGCTACGATTGAGGCTTCGTGCGAACCGCTCTCGACCGCCTGCCCATAGGCCAGATTCGCCGCAAAGGTGGTTGTTGCCAGCAAGGCGCTCAGCGCCAGTTTCCAATTCCTGACCATTCAAACCTCTCCATTACCAGACTTTCAACCGGCTATTTTGTGTATCGACAATTCAGCCCTCTACCTTGATCGCTCTTTTTGGCAGAGAAATGCCGCAAAGAATCATGGAAAAGGTGCCGCTTCTCTGGTTCATCAATCCATTTTTCTGGGTTTCCTGGCTGCAAGAGACGGGGTTTTCAAGCGAGGGGCCGGACCAACTGATGGGACTGCTGGCAACTATGCTGCATGAGATGGGGGTCAAATGCAAGGAAACTCTCTGAAACTCTGTCAAAAATGGAACTCCTGGTCATTGCTGCCCAAAATAGACCGGTCGCCGCAACCAGGCGACTCAACTGGCGAACCTGCCTGTTGATCGTGGGATCACCCCGACCGAAGGCAGCCCACAGCGAGCCGCGAAACCGCAACTGCGTTGCGGCATCTCCGGACCGGCCCGCTGCGCTCCAGATAGATGTTAGAGAAGGAAAATGGCGTTCCTCGATGCCGAAGAACGCCATCCTCAAATGACTCCATTCAACCTTCAGCCTGTATCTTCGGCTTCGGCTCACTACTCGCTTGAGGCCCCTCTGACCCGCCATTTCGCAGTCAGTTCCTTGTCGGACAGAGCCTTGATGAAGACACCGCCCACCACGCTGCGCGCCTGAAAGCCAATTTGCTTGCCGGTCTTGGTGTCATACCAGTCGGTCAACGGGACGCGGCTGGAGGTTTCGTTTGTCCACCGATAGATGGGATCGACGATCGCGCTGAATTGCTCCGGGGTGGATGCCAGCGTCGCAGTCCAGACGCTCCAATCGAGTTTCGTGTAGTCGGCGCGGCTGTCGAGCGGCAGGCCGTAACGATTGAGCTTGTTCAGGTAAAAGCTCACTTCGCTGTCGCGAATGCTCTTGGGAAACAGGTTGTAATCAAGGACCTTGTCCCACACCAGGTTATATTTCTGGCTCCACGTACCGGGACTGTTGAAGGCAAGCTTGTAGTGGTCGCCCTCGATCGCCATGGTGGCCCACTTGCCGGCCATGGATTTTGCCAATGTGCTGTACTCCGCCGCGAAGCTTTCGTGCTTGAGCAGGTGCGCGAGATCGGCATACGCAGCCAGTGCGTCGATTGCCTTGATGGAGAGATTCGCATTGTGGGCCACGTGACCGGCAAAGTCGTCGGTCGTGAGCTGATTCTCCGGATCGAGGCCCTTGTCCTTCAAGTATTCCGCCCACTTTGTAAGTTGTGTCCAATACCGCTCCGCCAGTTGCGCCGTGCCTTCGGCGCGCGCCACCGCGTCGACGAGGATAAGCATATTCCCGCTCTCCTCAACCGGCATCTGATCTTCTTCAGTCTTTTCTCCGCCGCCGTAGACCTGCCCGTTGGCCAACGGATACTGGCCGAGGTCATGAGGCGAGAACGGGAACTTCCAACGAGCGAGCGCGGAATATTCGAGCACGGGAAGCAGTTGCGCCTCAAGCAGTTTCGGCTGGAAGAACAGGAAGAACGGGGCCGAGGGATAGAGCACATCGACGGTGGCAATGCAGCCGTTCGAAAAGTTCTCCTTGGCAAACAGCATCGGATCGCCATTGACGTCAGCCACAAGTTTGTGGGCTGCGATCGTCTGCCGATAGGAAAGAATGGCAATCGCTTCATAGTGTTCCCCACCCACCTTGGTCAAATCGGCGGATAACTCCGCATCGAATGCCTGGCCGCGTACTTCCAGGCTCGCATATTGCTTCTCGGCGGAGTCGAGCATCTCTTCGACTGTTTCATTATTGCGCTGCCAGTACGGCCGGAGATTCCGCTGCAGATATTGGATGGCATAATCTTCGGTATACGAGACAAGCAGGTGACGCGTAACTGGCTGGGCGCTGACCGAGCCGAATTCCAGGGTTGCCGCCAGGTGCGCACTTTCGCGATTGGCAGACTCGGGCATGCCGATCGAGTCGCTCACAGGCAGCTTGCCCTGGGTTACAAAGGCCTCGCCGGCGCGGGGAGCAATTGCCGTGGTCGAGTCCTCGTCTCTGGGAATTGCCAGGTGGAAGTACCCCCAGTCAATGCGGAGATTGTCACCAGACCTGTTGAGAACTTTCTGCTCGCGAGATCCGACGGACAAAACATTCAGCAGCGCAGTCTGATTGCGAAACGACATCACCTGTTGACTGCGATCGTTGACCGCAATCACCGGATCCACATCGAGAAGGATCGAGACCTGGTGCGCGGCTCCGTCGGTGGCCTGCGCACTCCACGTCAGATAGGTGACCGGGCGCGAAAGAACATCAAGGTCATTCATCATGGCGGGCGTAAAGAAAGTCAGGGCGAGTTTCACGCCCCCTTGTTGAAACTCGTACAGAGTGTGGGTGGCTGTTATCGAGCTCTTGGATTGTTCCATTGCAGGAACATCCTTAGGGTAGCGTCCCATAAATCGAAAGGCCTTGCCGTCAATGCGCGCAATGCCGGCGATGGGTTGAGGGCTGCCCGTCCAATGGGTTGTGGGAGAATCGGTAAGCTTGTCGGTTGTCGACCATACGCTGAAATAGGGATCGTGGGTAATGAGCGGTGTGGCCGGCGCTCTCTCCTGAGACACAGCGGGGCCGGCACCAAGACATAAAAAGCCGCAAAAAGCCAAAAATGAAACTGCAAGCTTCATCAAAGTCTCCTCCAACCGTAAGTGCTTCACCCTGACATCCAGATTTGTTCGCCGGCACGCCGCGAGCGTCGGTTGCTTTACTTACAGGTCTGTCCATTAATTGGCGGCGGGTTGACTTCCATTCTTACTCCCCGAGTTTGGACGATTTGCTTTTCTGGCGATAACAAGGCGCTTCACCATCTCGTCGCTCTTGTCCTTTTCTCCCAATCCCGCATAAGCCCGCGCAAGGAGAAAATAGGCTTCTTCAGAACGTGGATTGTACTGAATCGCCGAACTCAGATGACTCACCGCATCTTGCAGGCGATGCTCTTCGAGCAGCATCCTTCCTAACTCGCAGTGCGCAGGCGCATAGTGGTCGTCGGCCGCCAGTGCTTGCTCCAATGCGAGCTCTTCACCCGCTTGATCCTGCTTTGATCGCAATATCAATGCAAGCTGAAAATAAGTACGCGGCTGATCGGGAGCCAGGTCGATTGCAAGCCGATACTCGGCGATCGCCCGTTCCGCATCGTTGAGCTTGGATAAGACATTTCCCAGCAGATAATGCGCTTGATACGATCTCGGATCCAGCGCTATGGCATGCTCCAGGTCTTCGCGCGCAGCGGGGTTGATGGACGCATCCGATTCGCTTTCAGCCAGCGTGATGAGGAACTCGGGCGAGTTCTCGTACTCTTTTCGTTTGTCTCCTAGCAGACGATTGACGTCCGGGTACCGTCCCTGCAATTGCAAGGCGTTTGCCAGCATCAGCAAGGTATGCACAGATGGATAAGACTTGTATGCCGCCTCCGCCACTGCCTGCGCAGAGACAAGCTGGTGGGCGGCAAGATAGACCACGACGGCTAACTCCATCTCCTGCTGGGGTGTCGTCGGAGTCGCATGAAAATGTGCCAGAGCCTGCGCAGCCTTGTCCGTCTGTCCGCTGCCGAGATATTCACGAGCGAGTGAAGCCGCGATGCTGGTGTTCGATGGCCACAAGGAATGAGCCCGCTGCAAGGTCTGTTCAGCTTGCGGCAGATCGCCGCCGGCCTCAAACGCAGCAGCCAGCAGCAGGCTGGCTCGAGCGTCGCAATGCAAAGACGAAAGAGGCTTCAGTACTTCGGCGGCATCGTGATAGCGCGCTTGCTGCATCAACGTACTGGCCTGGCCAAGTGCAGCGTCCACATCGTCTCGCGACGGGCACGCCCGGTTGGAATTCGAATGAACCCGAGGCGCGGGCTCGGCGCTTTGCTGCCCGGCCGTTCTTGCCGCTGTCAGCGAGACAGCGGCAAGAACGGCGATGAGGGCGAGCTTCCCCCTCGGCATCATGGGCAGGTTGGTCATGCGGCTAGAAAGCGAGCCGCAGGCTAAGTTGAATTTCACGCGCCGGATAAGCACTCGAAACATCGCCGAAGTTGCTGGCAAGGTCGTACGTGCTGACCGATCCGAAGTTGACGCGATTGAAGGCGTTGAACAAGTCGGCTCGGAAGGTCAGGTTGGCCTTTTCGCCGAATCTCCATCCCTTGTAACCCGACAGGTCATAGTCCTGCGATCCGGGATTCTCAACGGTGTGCGTTCCAGACTCACCCTGAACTCCCACGGCGCTCAGGTTAATAACGTTCTGTGTGTTGATATATGGCCCGAGCCTCCCGTGCCTGCCCAGTCCTCCATGCAGCGATTGATTGTTGACCGGACCACTGAGGTCGGGCAATGCGCCATCAAAGAACCCAATGTTCTGTTGGCTTCCCAAGGTAGTCCATGGGCCGGTGCGCAGCGTGGAGATGCCGGCAAGTTTCCAGCCTCCCACGATTGCGTCTGCGAGTGTGCCGCTGTTCAGGAACGTCTTGCCGTGCCCAAACGGAAGCTCGTAGATGCCATTTGCCGTGAAGATGGAGTTGATATCTTCAGTGCAGTGGCTGTAATCAAGATGCATGTCAACGTGCCAGGTGAACTCATCCTGATAGGGAGTGCCGAGGCATTTGGACCACGTGTAGTTGACCGTCGCTGAAAATCCGGAGCTGAACCGCTTCTGCACACGTCCGATCAAGGCGTGGTAGTTCGAAGTTCCTGACTCCTGATTTTCCTGAACGCCGCTGTAGCAGCCGATATTGCCATTCACTCCGCAAGTGGCCCACAGAGACGCGACGCCGTTCGTATTGAGCGGGTCGATCTCGTTGCGCTCCTCGTAATGGCGCTCCGAGGTTCCAACGTACGCAACTTCGAAGAGCCAGTCCTTGATTGTTTTGTCGATGGTCAAATTCCACTCGTAGGCGTAAGGGGTTTTTCCATTCGGCTGGATGAAGGAAACAGTCGGACCGCCGCCCGAGAAGTTTCCGTTGGTCATTGCCGACGAATACATTCCCGGCACGCCCTGCGTGCCGTCCAGGTTGAAAGCCAATGCATCGCCCACAGCGGGATTGTTGAAATCGTCCACCTCGTAAAGTTTGGTGGTATCCACTTCAACCTGATACTGGTTGATATTCGGTTGCAGGTAGTACATCCCGAATCCGCCCTTGATATCGGTGTTGCCCTTTTCAGACGGCATGTAGTTGAAGCCGAACCGGGGCGCAACGTTGGAGTAGATTGGCATCACCATGCTCCTGCCCAACCCCATGACCTTGGTGTCGGGATAGGTGAGGTCCTGACCGGTCGCAACATCGAAGCTGCCGACGCGATTGTTTACCTCGACCGGCTGTGTACGATGCTCATAGCGCAGGCCGTAGTTGAGAGTCAGCTTGCGATTGACTTTGAAGTTGTCCTGAACGTAATAGGCCTGATACCACATTCTCAGGTTCTCGGTGGGGCCGGTGCCGAGAGAAGTCCTGGTGCTATTGGGAACGCCCATCAGCAGGTCAGCGACTGGATCTCCGGAGTAGACGCCGCTGAAGCCAATCGAGGTAGCCGACCAGTCTTCATAGGAATAGATTGGTTCGTACCGGATGTCGACGCCGCCCGTCAGTTGGTGCTTTCCCTTCTGGAACATCAGGGACTCCGTCCACATGTTCAACCCTTCGGTGAGGAAGTCGGTACCGTTCGTGGACCCGGGATTGCCGTATCCACTCACACCGATTGAGGGAGGACCGTCCGATCCCGGAAAGTCTATCTCGGCAGTCAGGCCCAATGGGTTGGCGAGGGCTGTGTCGTATCCGTCCGTGCGCTCCAGGCCAACGGCCGTGTGAGACCAGCCATAACGGACATTGTTGACCAGGCGAGGAGAAAAGACATGCGTCCATCCGACGGCTACGTTCTTTGGAGCCGAAGGAAAGGTCTGGCTGTTGTATGAGGTCATACCAGGCGCAATCGCAGTTTGATTGGTGCTGGTATACCGGCCGAAAATGGTATCCTTCGCCGAAATCGCATAGTCAACCCGGCCGCTGAACTGATTCCAGTTATTGGTTGTCGTTGCAACGTTGAAGTAGTTGGCGGTGCCATTGTTGTAGGAGCCGTTCGGAGCCGGATAGAGCGCCAGGATTTTCTGCCCGATCGCGCTCAAGAGCGATACCGGCACCGTGTTGCCTGGGAGCACCGCATAGCCGCAAGGCGTGGAGGGATCGAGCACATACGGGTTGTAGAGCACCGTAGCCGGGTTTCCTTTGCAGTCTTTCTCGTTAGAGAGGTCCGGGGTGTAAGGACTCCCGACCGCGACATCGGGAACCAAATTGTAATCGTCGCCCGGCACCAGTTGGCGGAACCCTTCATAGTTGCCGAAGAAGAAAATCTTGTTCCTCTTGATTGGGCCACCCGCACTGACTCCAAACTGGTTCTGATGGAACGCCGGAGGGCCCGGCGTGTCGTCGAAATAATTCCTTGCGTCGAAGTCGTTATTCCGGAGGTACTCGTACGCGGTTCCGTGAAACCGATTCGTGCCAGACCTGGTGACGACGTTAACAAACGCGCCTCCCGATCCGTACTGCGCCGGGGCATCGGAATTCATCATGACGAACTCCTGGACCATGTCCGGATCCGGCTGCAAACCCGCGGCGCCGTACCAGGCATTGCGCGTCTCGATGCCGTCGTACAGGAAACTGTTATCGTCTTCTCTCAAACCGCTGATATCGATCGCAACGACACCGGAGTCCGAGGCCCACGATGAAGCCGGGGAGTTGATGCCCTGGACCCCGGAGATGGGCACGACACCGGCGTCGAGTTGCGCCAGTTGCAGGTAGTCGCGGCCATTCAAGGGCATATCGTCAATCTGCTGCCCCTCAATGAGCTGCTCATCGTGCGAGGCTTCCGTATTCAGCAGCAGAGCGGCCGCGCTCACCGAAACAGTCTGTGTGGTCTGGCCGACCGACAGTGTAATGTTCTGCTGGAATAATTGGCCAACGATCAGCGTGAAAGGCTGCAGGTGTTGTGTTGCGAATCCGCTCTTGGACACATCCATGGTGTAACTGCCGGGGAGCAGTTCGGTAACGTGATAAGCACCCAGGCTGTCTGACGTTGCACGGTAGACGAGGCCGGTTGCGGTGTTGGCTATGGTGATGTTTGCGCCAATCACGATCGCGCCAGTGCTGTCTGTTACGGTGCCATTGACCTGACTTGTCGTGCCTTGTGCGCGACCAGCCATTGAAAAAACAAGGATGACGACGAGCGTCACCGCTACAGCAATTTGGCGCATCTGTCGCGCGCCAAAATGCTGCGACGATTTCATCTGCCCGATTTGCTTGTTCATGTGCTGCTGTCCTCCTGAAATGTGGCGAACACCTTGCACTTTGCGCTTTCAACCAGATTGGTGAAATGGTTTACATTTTTGGGGAATTGCCCTGCTGTTCTGAAGCAGTCAGGGTTCGTTCGCTAGAACAGGCCGCATGCTAGGCTGTTGGCTACGCGATGCGCAATAGGAAAAAATAACCAATCGGGAATAGTACATGTGACCCATTCAAAAGCGAGCCGCCGGTGGGAGAGCTTTCCTGCCAAGGCGGCCGGAGCACGACGATTTCTTATTGTTTTCTTGAGCATCGGGGATGCAAGCGTCACCCCGGCCGTTTCGCGGTCGACGGTTTCCCTCCAATGAGCAAAATCCGCAACTTCGCGACGATTGCAGGGTTCTTACCGTGAGAACGGGCAGGTCGTGTCCGCGAAGGGTCTTCGCACGACAGGCAAGCGATTTTCCAAAAACGACCCTCGCAAGAGCAGCTCTCAAGGAGCGGTCGATGCAACGTTTGCGCGCTTTTCTGGGTTCGTGTTTGTGCCTGACGCTGGCCGTTCAGCCACTGCCGAGCCAAACGGCGGCTGCCCCCGCTCCACACAGCAGCCGCGTCCCGCAGACAGACCGGGGCAGGCAGGCCCGGGAAACCCGTCCGGCCTTGGACGGCAATGAACGCATTCTCCATGCCCTGAACCGATTCACCTTTGGGCCTCGGCCAGGGGAATTGGAAGCGGTTCGCGCCATCGGACTCGACCAGTGGTTCGAACGTCAACTGCGTCCGGCAGGGATGGAGTATGCCGACCTGAATCGACGGCTTGACGAATTTCCATCCATGCGTTTTCCCACCCCTCAGCTTTTGATGGCCTTCCCCAGCGGGGAGATCATCCGCCAGGCGGCGAACGGCAAGCTTGCGGTGCCGAATACGCCCATTCTGCGTACCGTTTACAACGACCAGATCGCCTTCTACCAGGAGCGCGAGGCGCGCAAGGCCGAGAAAAAGGTGGAGACCGCGCAGGCCACAACAGCGGGCAAGGAATCGATGCATACCGCGATGGCCGTCCCTCCCTTCGGAACGATAAATGGGGCTGCGAATGAGACGACGGCCGGCTCGATGGAAAGCCAGTCCCCGTCTCAAACCGGCTCCATGTCCGATGCGGCGATGACCTCCAATGAGAGGATGCCGCCAGCCAAACCAAGCCGCGCGAATCCTGCCGAATCGCAGGCCGCGCGTCCCTCCCCTGCTGACACTACGTTGATCGCAATCCTGGCGCTGCCGCCGGATCAGCGCATCAAGCGACTGCTCACGATGTCACCCGCTGAGCTTGAAGATTTTCGCGCCGGCCTCAAGGGCCCTCAGCGCGCGCAACTGCTGGATAAGATGACCGCCGGACAACGCGAGATTGTGGCCGATCTCGAGAATCCGAGCAGAGCCGTGATCGACGAAATGATGCAGCAGCGGCTGATCCGCGACGTCTACAGCCCGGCGCAGTTGCAGGAAGTGATGACCGACTTCTGGCTCAATCACTTCAATGTGTATCTGCACAAGAACGAGGCCACACCGTATTACCTGGTGAGTTATGAGCGGGACGTGATCCGGCCGCGCGCGCTGGGAAAATTTGAAGATCTGCTGGTGGCCACGGCCGAGAGCCCGGCGATGCTGCTTTATCTCGATAACTCCAGCAGCATGGGACCGGACTCGACGGCCGCAGAAAAGGAGAAGCAGCGCGCAGCCCGGCAAAACAAGCCCGCGCCTCCAGCAGGACTGAATGAGAATTATGCCCGCGAGCTGATGGAGTTGCACACGCTCGGCGTGAATGGCGGCTATACGCAGAAGGATGTAACGGAAATGGCCCGCGTGTTCACCGGCTGGACTGTGGATCAACCGGCGCGCGGCGGCGGCTTTCTGTTCGACGAGCGCAAGCATGAGCCGGGCACGAAAAAGCTGCTGGGCATGAAGGTGAAGGACGGCGAGCAAAACGAAGGCCTGGAGATGCTGCATGTACTGGCCACGCGGCCGGCGACAGCGCGCTTCCTGAGCCGCAAGTTGGCCATCCGGTTCGTCGCCGACAATCCGCCCGAGAGCCTTGTGGATCGCATGGCGAAGAGTTATCTGGCCAGCGACGGCGATATCTCCGCTGTTCTCCGCGCAATGTTTCACTCGCCTGAATTCTGGCAGCGCGATGTGTATCGCGCCAAGGTCAAGACGCCGCTTGAATACGTCGTTTCAACCGTCCGCGCCAGCAACTCCGAGACGGGCAGCATGATGCCGCTGGCCCGCGCACTCGATCGCATGGGCATGCCGTTGTATGGCTGCGTGCCACCAACCGGATACGCATCGATAGCCGAGGACTGGGTGAGTTCGGGAGCGCTTGTCGACCGCATGAACTTTGCCTTGGCCCTGGCAGCCAATAAGCTGCCAGAGATTCACACCGGCTGGTCGATTGCAAACAACGAAGGAGAGCTTGCGCGTGAAGTGGCCGCGGATGTTGCGCCGGTGGACATGATTGCCGAGGAAGCGCGATTGGAGAACCAGCTTGTCGAAGGCGGTGTAAGCGAGCATACCCGCGAGGCGGTGCTCGAACAAGTTGCCAATCCCGGCGGAGCGCAAGCCGGGAATGCAGGGGTCCAAGGTCCGGCGGCGCAACCCGTCAACGACACCGCGCAGATCGTGGGCAACCAGAAACGGCCAAGCCCTCCATTAACACCGGCCGCGCGCGAAAAGATGGAAGCCCTGCTCGCCGGGTTGCTGCTCGGATCGCCGGAGTTTCAACGACGATAGGCGCCGCGCACCAGGACTGTGACCGCGTGGTCGCGTACCTTTGGGCCTCTCAAGATCGAGACCTGGGGCACCCGCAGTTGGTGCAAGAACAAGCGGTCATAGGCTTCGAAATAGCCGGGCAGGTAAGCAAGAGTTGAGGAGCGGATATGCAGATCACACGGCGAGTTTTTCTTCGCGGCGGCGCGCTGGCCATGGCCGGAACCTCCGCCGTTCCTGCGTTTCTGACGCGCGCGGTTTTTGCCGAGACGGCCAGGGCGCAGCTCAAGCGCATGGTGGTCATCTTCCAGCGCGGCGCCGCGGACGGGTTGAACGTGCTGGTTCCCTATCGCGAGAAAGACTACTACTCGATGCGCCCGACCATTGCGATTCCGCAAAGTCAGGTGCTCGATCTGGATGGATTCTTCGGCCTGCATCCCTCGCTGGCTTCTTTTGAACCTTTGTACCGGCAGGGCCACCTGGCGATTGTGGCGGCGGCCGGCTCGCCGGACAGGTCGCGTTCGCACTTCGACGCGCAGGACTATATGGAATCGGGCACACCGGGCGACAAGAGCACCGTGGATGGTTGGCTGAACCGCGCCATGCAGGCCGAAGATTTGCAATCCGCCGCACGCCATCGCATGGAGCACACCGCATTTCGCGCCATCGCTTTGGGAGCGCAGGTTCCGCGCACACTGATGGGCAGGATTGAAGCCCTGGCCATCGACAATGTGCTGGACTTCAATGTGGGCGGTCGCGGTTCGTCTCCCGCGCCCGCCAGCGAAGCATTTCAGGCCATGTACGACTCCTCCAGCGATTCCCTGCTGCACACCGCCGGCGAGTCTACGTTTGAAGCCGTCAAGATGCTGCGCGCAACCGATCCCGCGCATTACGTGCCGACCCCGGGAGCCATTTACCCCAACACCCAGTTCGGCAACGCCATGAAGCAGATTGCGCAACTGATGAAGGCCAATCTGGGCGTCGAAGCCGCGTTCACCGACATTGGCGGCTGGGACACGCATCACAACCAGGGCGGCGTGAATGGCGAACTCGCCAACCGGCTCAAGGAGTTCTCCGACGGCATTTCAGCCTTCTGGCGCGATATGGGCGACGACGCGGAGAACATCTCCCTGGTGACAATGAGCGAGTTTGGCCGCACCGCCGAGCAGAACGGCACGGGCGGCACAGACCATGGCCGCGCCAACGTTATGTTTGTGCTCGGCGGCCAAGTCAAAGGCGGCAAAGTCTATGGCAAGTGGCCGGGGCTCGCCAGGGAGCAGTTGAACGAGAGCCGCGATCTGGCGGTGACCACGGACTTTCGCCAGGTGCTGGCCGAAGTGGTAACGGGAACACTGGGGACCATCGATATGCAGTTGACGTTCCCCGGCGCACAACTGCGCGCGGACCGCTTCTTGCGACTGATCTGACGCCTTGGCCCTGACCGAAGACGTCTTCTCGGCCAGGCCATTTCGGAGATCTCCGCAACCCGCATCTTTTCCAATCATCCGGCCCTGCCTAATCCGTACACAGCCGGATGCCAGCAGCCTGCTTTTCCGCAGGGTCTCATCCTGCCCGCGCCTGTAGAATGTGCAAAGCACATCGTCAGGCACAAGAATGAATGATTTCGAACAAGTCTCGGAAGCAGCCGCATTTCTCAAAAACAAACTGGGGTCGCTCTCACCCCGCATCGGCATCGTCCTTGGCTCCGGGCTGGGAGCGGTAGCCGATTCCGTCGCCGATTCCGTCCTCATCCCGTATGCTGAGATTCCGCATTTTCCGCAATCCACCGTCGAGGGACACTCCGGGCGGATTGTCGCGGGATTGCTGGGCGGTGCTTCTGTGGTCGTCATGCAGGGCCGGGTGCACTTTTACGAGGGCTACTCACCCAGCCAGGTCACCTTCCCCATGCGCGTGCTGGGCGCGCTGGGCATTGAAACGGTTGTTCTCACCAATGCCGCCGGCGGCATCGCCGAGGGCTACCATGTGGGCCAACTCGTAGCGCTCAGCGACCACATCAATCTGATGGGCTGGAATCCGCTGGTGGGCCCGAACGACCCGCGCTTCGCCGTCAAGCCTGCCGCTGGCCTGCGCTTCACAGATATGACGGAGGCCTACTCGAAACGCTTGCGCGCTTTGGTCCACGCCGCAGCGGACGAAGAAGGGTTTGCGCTCGCCGAGGGCGTTTACCTCGCCGTCAGCGGGCCAAGCTTCGAGACCCCGGCCGAGATTCGCGCATTTCGCGTGCTGGGAGCGACCCTGGTGGGCATGTCCACGGTGCCGGAGACAATTGTGGCCCGGCACATGGGAATCGAGGTGCTCGGCATCTCCTGCGTCACCAACCTGGCCGCGGGGTTGGGAGCAAAGCAGTTGAGCCACGAAGAGGTGTTCGAAGCCGGCCGCCAGGTGGAGCATCGCCTGGCCCGCCTGCTCGAACGCGCGGCGCCCCGAATGGCCGCGCTGCTGGAAGCTTCATCCCATTCAATCGAGAGGCAGCCGTGAGCCAGACCCCGGGGCGCAGCGCTCGCCTTCCCTTCCCGCCCGTGGTGCTGGCCATTGCCGGCTGCTCCGGGTCGGGAAAAACCACCCTGGCCGTCGAACTGGCACGGGAACTCGACGGTTTCCACTTCAACCTGGACAACTACTATCGCGACCTGTCGCACCTGCCCCAGGCCGAGCGCGCCAGGCAGAATATGGACGACCCAGCGGTCATCGAAAGCCCTCTGCTGGCGGCTCATATTGCCGCCCTGGCCAAGGGCGAAACCATCGAGCGCCCGCTCTACGATTTTGCGACGTATATTCGCATCCCCGACCAGACGGAGACGGTCAAGGCTGGCGCGTTTTTGCTGGTCGAGGGGATTTTTGCCCTCTACTACCCCGAACTGCTCCCGCTCTACCAGTTGCGCATCTATGTCGATACGCCGGACGAGGTCTGCTTCGAGCGGCGGCTGAAGCGCGACATCGAGCAGCGCGGCCGGACGCCGGAGTCGGTTCGCCTCCAGTACGAGGCCACTGTGCGGCCTGCAAGCGTAGCCTTTGTGCGGCCTTCCGCCGCCAATGCCGACCTTGTCGTGGACGGAACTGACGCACTGGACTGGAAAGTGGAGCAAGTGTTGTCGGAGATGCGCCGGCGCGGGTTGCTGAGTTTTCCGGATTGAAAAGCCTCCGTGTTGCTCCTGACCCCCTTGGTTCATTTGCCAGATTTTTATTGAAGACCTATCCGAAATTGGACAACTTATCGCCATGGCACGCGTCATCATGAGTGGGGAAGAATGACCATGACGAGATCCCTGAATGCGTTGAAGCAGAATGCAGCGATCTGGCTGCGTCAGGGCATTTCTCCCCGGCGCCTGGCCTTGACGCTTGCCCTCGGCTTCGCCATCGGCTGCATCCCGGTGGTGGGGATTCCGACTTTGTTGTGCGCGGCGCTGGCGCTGGCGCTCAAGTTGAATCTGCCCGCCATTCAAGCTGCGAACTATGTGGTCATGCCGCTCCAACTGGTGCTGATTGTGCCCTTTGTGCGGCTGGGCGGCCGGCTGTTCGCGGTCGGTTCAAGCCGCCCGTTGTTGGCTGGCAACGCGATGCACACTTCTTCATTCCTGCTGTTTTCCCGGATGGGCGGCATGGCCATACAGGCATTGCTGGCCTGGCTGGTGATCGCCGTTCCCGCCGTGGCGCTGATGACAGCCATGCTGACCGTGGTGCTGCGCCGGGTCCCGGCCGTGGCCGGAGCGGAAGCCGCCGACTGAAGGTCGTTCACTTCCCCGCGTAGGGATCGGCGACCGGTTTTGCGCTATCCAGCCACGCGGTATAAATCATGTCGCGCAGCATGCTGGCCCCTGCCCCCAGCCGCTCAGCGGTAAACTCCCGCGATTCGACCGATCCCGCCCCCACAAAACCTCCCGCTTTCTCTAGTTGATAGACCCGTTCGACGTAGGTTTGCGTGTGCCGCAGGTAGGCCACATAGCTGTCGAAGATGTCGCCGTCGATGGCTTTCACCGGCGTCATTTTGGCCAGCACCTCGGGCTCGCGCAGGTTGGCGTCCACAAACGGCCCCTCAAACTGCCAGTGGATCTGGTGGCCGGTGGTGTAGCCGTTGGGGTTCGGTCCCACCCAGCCGTTGTATTGGATGGTGGTGTGCAGGGGTTGCGATGCGTCGCCGACATAGTGGCCCAGCCAGCCGGCATAGAAGAGGATGGCCTGTTCGACCGGACGGGTGTCCTGCTTTGCCGCCGTCAAGTCGCGGTATGCGCGCATCGCCGCCTTCAGCCGCTCCCAGATTTCCGTGGCCTGCCAAGGCTGCAGGCCGATCTTTTCCGGCCGCTGTCCGGAGGCGAAGACTTTGGCTTCAAAATCCAGGCGGCGGCGCGGCAGGGGGCCCAGCGCATCTGCCGGCTCCAGGTCGATGAAGTGCTCGGGAGCCTGGGCTGCGTTCAACTCCGGCTCGGCGGCCGAACGCCAGCGGTCTGGCTCGGGGCCAAGGTACTCGATCTCGCTGATGGCCTCAGGGGAACGCAGAAAGGCGGGAACGTCGGCGGGCAGCGAACTGGCCGCCAGTTTGTTCACCAGCCGGTGGCCTCCATTGCCCCAGGCGCGCGCCGTTGGCGGCTGAACGAGAACCAGAACCAGCGCGGACGCAGCCAGTATCCATGGAAAACGACGGAAAATTGCGCAGTGAGTCAGCATGACGCCAGTATATGGGGACGCCTCCGGCGTTCCGATAAAAACCCCCTGCCGCGTTGTTCCCTTTCCCTGGGCGCGTCGGCGCTTTGAGGCAGGCCCGGCAGCGGAATGCGGCGGGCGTGGCGACCTTTTCCAGTCAGGTTCAATAGGTCGTTTTCCAGAAACATTCGCTCAAAAAAGGGTGTAAGGTAATGGACAACAAGCACGCCGAACTCTGCACAGCCAGTCCTCTGCGACCAACTTGGCCGCCTGCGGGGTTGACTTTGGCCCTGAAGGATGGGTAACTCATTGGGGCAGAGGCGGGAACGCGTGAATGCGGCTCAATGGCTTTGACGAACTCCCGGGTGCGGGATGGGAGCGGTTTGGGCCGCGGGGACGAGCGTGAGTGAAGGCGCCTCATCGTGCTGGCTGGAAGCCGATAGCCGGCGATGCTGAGGCAGGAAGATCTCAAGGAGACGAATGCAGGACCGGGCCAGGGGGGGAACAACGACCAGACCACAGCAGACCGTGCGCGCGGATGGGGGCGACTCTTCCCTCAGCAGGGGCAACTTCTCCCTGATCCGGCCCGCGCTGGCCGTGCTGGCATTCACATTGGCGGTGGGTGCGCTCACCGGGCGCTTTCAATTCGGCCCACGGCTGGATGGAATACTGCTCTTCGTAGCCGGGGGCGCCGCAGCGGTTCTTGCGCTGCAACTGTTGACGCGCCAGCGTGTTGCAACTGAAGTCGCAGTCCCGCCTGCGGCCGACCCCATGAAGGAGCTGCTCGACTCGGCTGGCCCCATGGTAATGGCTGCCGGCCTCGACGGCCGTTTTACCTATGTGAACCCTGCCACGGAGCGGTTGCTGGGCTACCATGCGCAGGAACTGATGGAGATGGCGCATGGCGGGCAAATTCTGGCTGAAGGCTTGGGATTGCGCCTGGTTCAGGCCATCGTGAAGCTGCGCGGTGGCGTACTGGAGCCGGGACTTCCGGGCGCGCGCCGGTTGGAGGAATTCATGGAGAGCGTTCGCGCTCTTCCTCCCAGCCAGGTGCCGAGCTTTGACACGCAGTTGCGCCGCAAGGACGGCACCCAGTTCCCGGTCGTGCTCCACATCTCCGCCGTGCGGGACGCCTCGGGTGCGCTCACCGGCTTGGTGGGTGTGGCTCTGGACCAGAGCGCCACTGTGCGCCAGGAGCAGGTCGTGCGCGAGTCGCGGGAGCGGTACCGCGACCTCTTTGAGAACTCCAGCGAGATGATCGCCACTCTCAGCCCGGCGGGTAAGTTTCTCTACGCCAATCCCCCCTGGAAGCGCTGCTTCGGCCTGGACAATGCGGCGCTGCTGGGATTGACATCGTTCGAGGAACTCTTTGGCGTCGATTGCCGCCAGGAGGTGAGCACACTGTTTCGCCGCGCGCTGTATGGCGAAGCTGTGGACCGTGCGCCGCTGCGCAACCACACGCCTGACGGACGCGTGCTGGAGCTTGAGCTGAGCCTGAGCCAGCGTCAGAAAGCCGGCAATCCGCTGGCGGTGCGCTGCCTGTTGCGCGATGTAACCCAGCAGAAGCAACGTGAACATCGCCTGACCCTGCAATTGGTGGTGAGCCAGATCGTGGGCGAGAACGCCTCTTCCGAAGTAGCGTCCATGCGCATTCTTGAGGCCCTGTGCGTATCCCAGGGCTGGGATCTGGCCCTCAAGTGGGACGTGAATGCCGACGAGACGAGCCTGGAGTTCAGTTCGGCCTGGGGCGCTCCCGGCAGGCGGACCGAGGCCTTGATCCAGGAGAGCATGGGGCTCAAGCTGGCCAGCGGAGCCGAACTCCCCGGGACGGTTTGGATGGATGGCCGCCCGGTCTGGATAACTGACCTGGCTTCGCTGCCGGTGAGCCCGCGCATTCAGGCCGCCCTCCGGAACGAGATGGTGTCCGGCTGGGCAATGCCGGTGCGCGTCGGCAACAAGGTGCTGGCGGTCCTGGAGTTTTATAGCCGCCTTTGTTACCGCGAGGACCCCGAGGCCATGGCGGCCATTGAGACGGTTGCGACATCGCTGGGGCAGATGCTGGCGCGGACTCGCGAAAGAGGCCGCGCAGAGGAACTCTATCGCCAGCAGGAGATCCTGCTCGACTCGGTAGCTGACGGCATCTGCGGCGTGGACCGGAACGGGCTGGTCAGCTTTGCCAATCCCGCTGCGGCCCGGCTGCTGGGCGCCGAAGCTGCCAGCCTCACCGGCAAGGCGGTGCACGAGTTGCTGCACGGCACCGCGACGCCCGGCCACAAATGCCCCGAGGATTGCCCGCTCGAGCGCGCCACCGCGCATCATATGGCCACTGCCGGCGAAGACACCATCTTTCGCGCCGACGGCAGTTCCTTCCCGGCCGAGTATTTTCTGACGCCCATCCTCGACCTGGGCCGGTTCTCCGGCTCGGTACTCAGCTTCCGCGACATCAGCCAGCGCTATGCGCTGGACCGCCTCAAAGACGAGTTTATTTCCACGGTAAGCCACGAACTGCGAACACCGCTCACCTCCATTCGCGGGGCGCTGGGCTTGCTGTCCTCAGGCATACTCGGCCAGGTCAACGACAAGGCGGCCAACCTGCTGCGCATCGCCCTCAACAACTCCGACCGGCTGGTGCGGCTGATCAACGACATCCTCGATCTGGAGCGGATCCAGAGCGGCCGCGAGCCGCTGGCCTTCCGGCCCGTGCAGTTGGCGGAAATCGTCCGTCAGGCTATCGACGGCATGCAGCCGATGGCCGAGGCGGCAGGCGTGCAATTGATCCACGACACTACCCAGGTAGAGGTCGCTGCCGACCCGGACCGCCTGCTCCAGGTGGTCACCAACCTGTTGTCGAATGCTGTCAAGTTTTCACCGGCCGATTCCACCGTGTCGGTCATGCTGCATCCCGGCGTCAAGGGAGTGACTCTCTCAGTAATCGACCACGGCCGGGGAATTCCCGCGGACAAATTGGAAGCCATCTTCGGGCGCTTCCAGCAGGTGGACGCCTCGGACTCCCGTCAGAAAGGCGGCAGCGGCCTGGGCCTGGCCATCTGCCGCACCATCGTCCTGCAACATTCGGGACGCATCTGGGCGGAGCGCAACCCGGTTCGGGGTTCCACGTTCCGCGCCTTCCTGCCCTACCAGCCGGCCACCGTCGCAGCGCCGCAGGACAAGTTCGAAAACGAACCGGGACACGGCACCTTGCTGCTGGCCGACTCGCACGCGGACACGCGGCCGGTGATCGCCGCCAAACTCAGCCGTCATGGCTACCGCGTGGTGGAGGCGGACACCGTTGAATCGACCCTGGCCGCCGCCCACGAGGGCGTCAAGGTCATCCTGCTGGACACCTCCCTGGACGGGATGAACGGCTGGAAGATTCTCCCCCTTCTGCGCCGGCTGGACCCCGAGGCCCGCACTCCGGTCGTCCTGCTCAGCGTTGAAAGCCTGCAAAACCCCGTGGATCTGCCCGTCGACGCCGAGGGCTGGGTGACCAGGCCGCTCGAAGAAGATGTGCTCCTGGGTGAGGTAGCCAGGGTGCTTTGCGGCCCCGGCGAAAAAGCCCGCATCCTGATCGTCGAGGACGATGTGGATTTGGCCCACGTAATCGGCAATGTTTTCTCCCACGACAGCGTTGAGGTGCGGCTGGTGCATACCCGCCAGTCCGCCCTCGATGCCTGCTTCGCCTTTCAGCCTCATCTGCTGGTGCTGGACATCGGGCTGCCCGACGGGGACGGCTTCAACGTGGTGGACTGGCTCCGCGAGCACGAAGGCCTGGCCAGTTTGCCGCTGGTGGTGTATTCCGGCCGCGAATTGTCCTCGGCCGAACGCCGATTGTTGACCCTCGGTCCCACCCACTTCCTCACCAAGGCTCGCGTGCAGCCGCAGCAGCTCGAAGCCCTCGTCTTGACGATGCTGCGGACTTCGCGTCAGATGGAAGAGGTTCCTGCCGTTGATTAGGCCGCCCGAGAGCAGACGTCCGTCCGCTGAATTCTTTCCCGGGTGTCGACGCGACCATCAGGAACGGGGTCCCCGCGGACAGGTTCACGTCCGTTGGGTGAAGCGAGTGGCGACCTCGCATTCAGCGAACAGAACGCGGGGACTCTGGTTCTGCTCTTGAACCCAACAGAATCGCAGTGGAGGTTACTCAATCGTGGCGCACCGCATCCTGATCATTGACGACGAAGACGACATCCGGGAGGTGGCCGCATTGAGCCTTGAAACCGTCGCCGGCTGGGAGGTGGTCATGGCCAGTTCCGGAGCCCAGGGTCTGGCGCGCGCCATCGAGTACCAACCGGATGCGATTCTGCTGGACGTGATGATGCCCGGCATGGATGGCCCCACCACTTTTCGCGAACTGCGCAAAAATCCCGGCACCGCGCACATTCCGGTGCTGCTTCTGACCGCCAAGGTGCAGAGTTCCGACCAGCGCCGCTTTGCCGATCTGGGCGTGGAGGCCGTGCTCTTCAAGCCCTTCGACCCGCTCACCCTGTCCACCCAGATTGCCGACGTGCTGGGCTGGAAATGAAGGGCGCATCCGCCATGGATTTTACAGCGCAGCCCTCGATGGCTGAGGCCCTGGACCAGATGTGGGCCCGGTTCCTGCCGCAACTGGAGGAACGGGCGGCCACTCTGGAGGCAGCGGCAGCGGCCGTTGTCGCCGGCCGTCTCTCGGTCGACCAGAAGGCGGCAGCCACCGCAGCGGCCCACAAGCTGGCCGGCGTGCTGGGGACATTTGGCCTGACTGAGGGCACCGTTGTGGCCAGGGAACTGGAAAACCTCTATTCCGGCGAGAGCGGCCACGGTCCCGCCACGGGCGCACAGCTCACGGCGCTTGCCGCCCGGCTGCGGGTGATTGTGGCGAGCAGGGCAATCGCATGAATCCATCTTGTTGATGAGCCTGGTTCCGATTTCTATCGCGCCGGAGGCGCAACTGTCGCTAGCCCCGCGCTTCAGCGTGGGGAAGGATGCAGAAATTGCGTTTCAGCCCCGTAGGGGCGACGCAAAAGGCTAGATTGTCATCAAGATATTGTTCATGCGATTGCCCTGGTCGAGAGCCGCAGCCAGCCCCCATCGCCTCCCCAGCAATTACACTTTGGATAAGTGATCAGACCCGACCCATTCGCGCCCCAGCTCGACCTCAGCTTTGAGGGGCCGCGCAGCACCCGCCGCGTCTGGCCCGTGCGCGAGCTGGTCGGCCAGGTGCGCGAGCTGGTCGAGCAGGAGTATGGCGACGTTTGGGTCGAGGGCGAAATCTCAAATTTCCGCCCCGCTCCCTCCGGCCACGTCTACTTCACGCTCAAGGACGCCGACGCGCAATTACCCGTGGTCCTGTTCCGCCGCCAGGCTATGCTGCTGCGCTTCCGCCCCGAAGATGGCCTCCACGTTCTGGTGCGCGGCCGGGTCAGCGTCTACGAGCAACGCGGCCAGATGCAACTGGTGGCGGAGACCATGGAGCCGGTCGGCGCGGGTTCGCTGCAAATGGCCTTCGAGCAATTAAAGGAACGCCTTAAGGTCGAAGGCCTTTTCGACGCCGACCGCAAACAGCCCCTGCCCGCATTTCCGCGCACCGTGGGCATCATCACGTCGCCCACCGGCGCCGTGATTCGCGACTTCCTCAACATCGTCGCCCGCCGCCATTCCGGCCTCAGCGTACTCATCTGTCCGGTCAGTGTGCAGGGCGATTCCGCGCCGGACGAGGTGGTGGCGGCACTGGCGGAGCTGAACCGCTCCGGCCTGGTGGACGCGATCGTTCTGGCCCGCGGTGGAGGGTCGCTCGAAGACCTGGCCGCCTTCAACAGCGAGAGCGTGGCCCGCGCCATCGCCGGTTCCCGGCTGCCGGTGGTCTCCGCCATCGGCCACGAAACCGACTTCACCATCGCCGACTTTGTCGCCGACCTGCGCGCTCCCACCCCCTCGGCCGCAGCCGAACTGATAACCGAAGCGCAGCACAAGATCGCCGAACATCTGGCCACCCAGGCGCATCGCCTGGACCGCGCCGCGCGCTTCCAACTGCTGCAAGCCCGTCAGCGCCTCACCCGCCTGCCCCTCAGCCGCGCCGAGTCGCGCATGGCCGCGCTGCTGCATCGCCTGGAACAGCGTCGGGACGATTTCAGTTTTCGTTTGGAGACGGCCATCACCGGCCAGTTGCGCCAACGTCAGAATCAGATCGCGGAGCTGGCGGCTGCGGTTCTGCGCCACGATCCCCGTCAGGGGCTTGCCCAGGCCCGCGAACGCCTCGCCGCCTGCCGCACGCGTCTCGACCGGACATTGGAGCGCATGATCCACGCCTCTTCGTCCCGTCTCAGCGCCCTCGACGCGCGGCTCAACTCGCTTTCGCCTCTCGCCGTCCTCGAGCGCGGCTACGCGCTGGTGCTCGACGCCAACGGCGGGGTGGTGCGCTCCACGGTGCAGGTTGCCCCCGGCGACAAGGTTTTCACGCGCCTCTCCGACGGCGCTTTCATCAGCCGTGTCGAATCCACGGCATCGAACAAATCCCCCAAGAAATGAGACCATGAGCAAAACCAAAGCACGCAAACTCTTCGGCACCGACGGAATTCGCGCCGTGGCCGGCGAATTCCCTCTCGACCCCACAACGATCTTCGCCTGCGGACTGGCGCTGGGCCACTCGCTCCACACCATGGCCACCGAGCCCAAGGTGATCCTGGGCCGCGACACACGCGAATCCAGCCCCTGGATCGCCGCCACGCTCGCCGCCGGCCTGCGCGAGGCCGGAGCCAGCGTCGAAAGCGCAGGTGTGATCACCACTCCCGCGGTCGCCTTCCTGGCGCGTACGCACGGATTTCAGGCTGGCGTGGTCATCTCCGCCTCGCACAATCCCTGGCGCGACAACGGCATCAAGCTTTTCGGCGGCGACGGCTTCAAACTGGCCGACTCGGTCGAGCTGGCCATGGAAGATGAAATCCTTCAGCGCGCCGCCAAAATTGCAGCGCCCGATCCGGCCAGCCTGCCGCTGGTCGAAGACAATCCCGCCCTCCAGGCCGACTACATTCAATTCCTCATCGACTGCGTTCCCGACCTCTCGCTGGCCGGCCTGCGCATTGTGGCCGATTGCGCCAACGGCGCGGCGGCAGCCGTCGCCCCCGAGCTCTTCCGCCGGCTGGGTGGAGACGTGACCCCGCTCAACATCGCGCCCGACGGCCGCAACATTAACTTGGGCTGCGGAGCGCTCCATCCCAACTATGTCGCCGCTGAGACGGCTGCCCGCGGCGCACAGATCGGCCTCACCTTCGACGGCGACGCCGACCGCTGCATGTTGACCGGCGCGCACAACAATATATTCAATGGCGACGCCATTCTGCTGATGGCCGCCCGCGATTTGAAAACCCGCGGCCTGTTGACGGGCGATCTGGTTGTTGCCACCACCATGTCCAACATGGGCCTCGAAGCCGCGCTCAAGCGCTCCGGCATTCGCATGTTGCGCGCCCCGGTGGGCGACCGCTACGTCCTCGAACAGATGCAGAAAAACGACGCCGCCCTGGGAGGCGAGCAGTCCGGGCACATCCTGCTGCCGCATCTGGCCACCACCGGCGACGGCCTGCTCACCTCGCTGGTCGTCCTCGACCTCATCGCCCGCAGCGGCAAGAGCATTGACGAGCTGACGGCGGATCTGAAGGTCTTTCCGCAGGTCATCGTGAACGTGAAAGTGCGCGAGAAGAAGCCGCTCGACTCGATTCCCTCGGTCGCCTCCGCCATCCGCGCCGCCGAAGAGGCGCTGCAGGACTCGGGCCGCGTCGTCATCCGTTACAGCGGCACCGAAGCCCTGGCCCGCGTAATGATCGAGGCCGAAAGCGAAGAAGCGATGAAGCACCACGCCAACGCCATCGCCGACGCCATCCGCGCCGAACTCGGCGTGTAATCACATACCCCGTCATCGTGCATAACCCCCGGTCTGGTTGCGAAAGGTCGCCAGGACCGGGGCCACCCGCCGTCGCCAGGTCTCATGGAGACAAGCCGGACCATATGCCCAGTTCGTTCAAGTACCGAAATATGCCAATACTGAATTCATCCGCCCTGGCGACAGATCGATGGGCAACGTGAAATTTCCCATCATGCAGTCCCTCCAGGAGACAATAGCCTTCGTCTTCAATGGAACGAGTTGAATGTTCTACCTTACCGCTGCCCAATGAATCCATGGAAGAAAATGCCTTCCAGGAGAGCATCGCTCTTAAATGTTCTGAACTTGTCCCGGATAGAATGAGTCTTTTCGAGGATGCGGCATTTCCATTCTGATCGGAGACTATGGCGATCAACGTGACAGAGCCATCGTTCTCCATATACATGCGAGCAACTCTTGAAGTCACAGTTGCAACGGGAAAGATCACTGTAATTCTATAAATGTCGTTTGCTTGCCGGTCCGTTCCCGCAAGCAACGGCGCCTCTCCAAGTTGCTTGAGACGAAAAGAATAAATTCTCTCAAGGATCGCACAATCATGTGTGCTTGTATTCTCGGGGCTGCAAAGTCGAAAGTATCGTTCGAGCGTCTCGGGAGGAGGAAGAACCTTTCTGGTTGGTTTGGTGCCATCACCCGGATTCTGCGCGTTCAGTAGTAACTGAGGTGTCGTAAGTAGACCCACCGCCAAAAACACAAGTTGCATGACAAACTTTTGTGTCGTTCTTGCTATTGACATGATTCGACTCCATTCATTGGAGCGCCAGAAAGCTGGCAAATACTTCCAAACCCGAGATCGTCTGGCAGGTGGCCCGCCCATCCATTCTGTCCCCACCCACCTCCCACGGAATGCGATCTGTGCCCCATTCATCGCAGCTTCATCGCGATGAGTGGGCCGCGCACCTCGCCAACTACAAATCCCGCCAGTTCGCTCCGAACCCCAAATCGGCGACCAGCGGCACGTTCAGCTTGACCACGCCTTCCATCTCGGTCCGCACCAGCTCTTCAATCTCCGCGGTCTCGTCGGCGGGGACCTCGAACAGCAGTTCGTCATGCACCTGCAGGACCATGCGCGTCTTGAGCCCGCGCTCGGTGAGCTTGCGGTCGATGGAGATCATCGCCAGCTTGATCAGATCGGCGGCGGTGCCTTGCAGCGGAGTGTTGATGGCCGTGCGCTCGGCGAACCCGCGCTGGTTTCCGTTGCGGCTTTCGATGTCGGGAATGGGCCGGACGCGGCCGAAGAGCGTGCGCACGCTGCCCGATTTTCTGGTCTCTTCTAGCGTCTTTTCGATGAACGTCTGCACTCCGGAGTAGCGCGCAAAATAGCGGTCGATGTACGCCTTCGCCTCAGCTTGCGGAATGCCCAGTTGCGCGGCCAGTCCGAAGGGCGAAATGCCGTAGACGATGCCGAAATTCACGGCCTTGGCGCGGCCGCGCGTCTCCTTGTCCATCTCCGCGGCGGGCACGCCGAAGACTTCGCTGGCGGTGAGCGTGTGAATGTCCTCGTCATTTTGATAGGCGCGCACGAGAAGCGGATCGGCGCTGAAGTGCGCCAGCAGGCGCAGCTCGATCTGCGAATAATCGGCCGACAGCAGTTGCGTGCCCGGCGCGGAGATGAACGCCGCGCGAATCTCGCGGCCCAGTTCGGTGCGAATGGGAATGTTTTGCAGGTTCGGATTCACCGAGGACAATCGGCCAGTGGCCACGGCGGCCGCGAGGAAAGTGGTGTGCACGCGCGAATCCGAGTCGGCGAGCAGCGGCAGGGCGTCGATGTAGGTTGACTTGAGCTTGGAAAGATGACGATATTCGAGCACCAGGCGTGGCACATCGTGCTTCTCGGCAAGATATTCAAGCACGTCCTGCGCCGTGGAAACAGACTTGCTCTTGCCGCGGCTGGCCGGCGCGGGAAGGCCG
>JBEKTB010000031.1:0-28755 GCA_049516495.1 Occallatibacter sp. | reverse complement strand
CGCCCCCGAAAGCGCTCGGGAACCAGGCTCTCAACGGATTGGCCGAAGAGCTCCCCCGGGGAGTAGCCGAACAGCTCTTCAGCGCATGAATTCGCGCCGCGGATCACTCCGTCGGTATCGGTGACAAAAATTGCGTCGGCAGAGAACCTGTACAACTTCTCCAGCGCCGACAACGTGACCTCTGCCCGATGGTGCTGGGTCAAAGCGTCTGCAGCCTGCTCTGGGGGATCAGACGGGCGCATCGTGGGCTCCAACCTCGAGCACTCCTGGATGCCCCTCCAGCACTACTGGGTGTAGTACCACTGGCTGCAACCGCGAGTACTGAGGGCAGGTTACTCCATTGACCTATGGATGACAACTGCGGGCCGGCTGCTCACCGACAGGCTGGGTTCCATTCCGCTCCAATTCATTTCTGAGCAGCGGCAGTTGGCGGGGTGCGCCAATGAAGTGCGCGCTTGATCTCCGGCGAAAACTCCTGCACCAGGTGGATTGCGCCAGTCAGTCCGACGTCGATGTGGCCGGTCTGCACGCCTTGCACCAGCGCGGTATAGTGATGCGGCCACCATGTCGCCTCGATCATCGAACTGCTGTAAATGCCCGCCAGCTGAGGTACGTCCAGCGTCTGGTGCCCCTTGTTGTCATAAGTCAGGAAGGTCATCTTGAGCGCGTGTCCCGAGCGATGAAAAAAGCCTGTACAACCGCAGGCGAAGTATCGGGGATCGGTGCCCACGGCCCCAGCCAGGCTCTCGTGCGCGGTGTTCTGGATCAGGTTGCTGCCGTAACTGCTGCCCAGGCGGCGAATGAACCCGCCCGTGCTCCGGTTCCAGGCCGTAGGATCGCCGATAGCCTGCAGATAGGCGGCTGTTACAAAGGACTCGATGTGAATCGTGGGCGTACCGGCGTCCTCATTCCACCAGCGCTCAAAGCGCTCCGACTGGCTCAACGGCTTGTAGGTCTCGGGATTGAAGGGGCCATTCACACGATACGACTGTGCCTGGATCAGGCAGGGCGCAAGAAGGAGCGCAAGGGATAAGACGCAGGGTTTCAGGGTCACACCTCCATTCTGAAGGACAACCCGGCAAAAGAGGAGCACAAAAGAGGACAAACTGCCGGAACCTGGACAAAATAACGCAGCAAAACTCCCTGCACCCTGTGCGCCGCCTTGTGAATCCAAGCCTGCACAGGAGAAACTTCCCCATGCCTCAGAAAATTGCTTTCATCACCGGCGGCAACCGCGGACTCGGCTTCCAGACCGCGCTCGATCTCAAGGATGCCGGCGTCAAAGTCGTCATCGGCTCTCGCGACCTCGCCCAGGGCGAGCAGGCCCTCCAAAAGCTCCGCGCCGCCGGCGTCGACGCGGACCTGCTCCGCTTCGACATCACCAAACCCGCCGACTACCAGGCCGCCTACGACTACTTCAACTCTAAATATGGCCGCCTCGACATCCTTGTCAACAATGCCGGAATCGCCGGCGGCACCTTTCCCGGCAACGGCCCTGAAAACTCCGCCTCCGAAGTTCCCCTCGATCTGCTGCACAAGGTCTTTGAAACCAACTTCTTCGCCCAGGTGGCTCTGACTGAGGTGCTGCTGCCGCTGATCAAGAAGAGCCCGGCCGGCCGCATCGTCAACCTGTCCAGCATTCTCGGCTCGCTCACCCTGCACGCCGACCCCAACTCCCCCATCTACAACGCCAAAACCTTCGCCTACGACGCTTCGAAGACAGCTCTCAACGCCTTCACCGTTCATCTGGCCTGGGAGCTGCGCGACACCAACATCAAGGTCAACTCCGCCCATCCCGGCTGGGTGAAAACCGACATGGGCGGCCCGCAGGCTCCCATGGAACTGAGCGAAGGAGGCAAGACCAGCGCCGCCCTGGCTACCCTCCCCGACGCCGGCCCCAGCGGCGGCTTCTTCCACCAGGGCCAGCCGCTGCCCTGGTAAGAAACAGGGCGCTGCGGTGAATTGCGCCGGCATTCTACGTAGAACGTGCGTCGAATGCCGGCGATGAACTACGCGCGGAGAATCGACATTCCTGTTCCGGCAAGCCTGAATTCGACCGCAGAGGTAATTTTGTGCAAATTTCGCAGTCTCGCGGTTGGTGCGCATCCAACCAGATTGTCTTCGTAAGATATTCATTTCATGGCGGTTAATAATTATATGCAAATTTCGCGGTCTATATAAATTTACTGGAGGGGGGTGGGGGGGTGCAAAATCTGCACCTGAACGACGAAGACCTGTCGCCCTGCCTGCAAGCCGAGATCGAGCGTAAGGGACCTCAGAGTGAGCGAGGTTCTTCCTGAATTGACAGTCCGGCGGCGCGGCGTGGCTTTCGGGGCAGTGCTCTCTATTGCAATTGTGCGCGAACGAAGAGTAATTTTCGGCAAAGCGCGGGTGAAGATTGTGGATTCCCCGGTCCCAAACGCGGACCAGGGGCACTCGGCGTACTCAAAGCGCGATCTTCGTTTCGATAGCATCGTAGTCTGCGCGGACGCCGTGGGGCGTGGCGTCGAGAAGACCCGCGCCTGCCAGCGCCTTCACGTCCGCGTGCACGTTGCTGTAGTCACGGTTGAGCGCCCTGGCCAAAGCTCGAACGCTGGTGATGTTGTTCCGCCGTACATAGCGCAACAGCTCCATCCGTTTGCCGGTCAGGACGCGGGCGAGGGTGTCCCAGCTCTCAAAAGCCAGATGGCGTTCATGAAGGGCCTCTCCGTGCTCGGCGCGATGCCAGGCGTCGATGAATCGGCGCGAAGCTTCGTCCTCCATTGCGCCGCCGACGGTGAATTTCACGTTGCTCATTTGTTGCCTCGCAATCTGTGCACATCCAGCCAGAGAATGGGGCATTCACTGCTCGACTGAGGCTCTTGGTCTCCCACCCTTTTCACAAAGAACGTGAAAAGGATGGGGCACCCATTCATTTGGGGCTGGTCGAAGGGCGGGGCACCCGGCCACTCTCTTTGCCTGATATCAAACCCTTCCAGATCAGATTAGGCCCTGCAGAGGACCGCAGTTTGGTCTTTGACAAGCCCCAGAGCTAGGGTCCACTGCAAGGACAGACGCGCCCGGATAATTCTTGCACTAATCTTCGCCCAATCTTCGCTCTTGTCGTATAATCCGGCCATGGACTTTCAACTGGTGTCGAGCTACAAGCCGAAGGGGGATCAGCCCCGCGCGATTGCCGAGTTGATGGAGGGGTTGGCGGCGGGCGAGAAGCACCAGGTGCTGCTGGGCGTCACCGGGTCGGGCAAGACCTTCACCATGGCCAAGGTCATCGAGCAGTCGCAGCGGCCGGCGCTGATCCTGGCGCACAACAAGACTCTCGCCGCCCAGCTTTATCACGAGTTCAAGCAGTTCTTCCCCGGCAATGCGGTCGAATACTTTGTCAGCTATTACGACTACTACCAGCCGGAGGCCTACATTCCGGCGGGTGACTTATATATCGAAAAGGAAGCCACCATCAACGAAGAACTCGACAAGCTGCGCCTCTCGGCCACGCGCAGCCTGTTTGAGCGACGCGACTCGATCATTGTGAGCTCAGTGAGTTGCATCTACGGCCTGGGGTCGCCGGAGGCGTACTACGGCATGCTGCTGCTTCTGGAAAAAGGCCAGCACATCAGCCGCCAGGACATTACGCGCCGCCTGGTCGAGATTCTCTACGAGCGCAACGACGGCGACTTCCGCCGCGGCACCTTCCGCGTGCGCGGCGACGTGATCGAGGTCTTCCCCACATATGACGAATCCGCCTACCGCATCGAGTTGTTCGGCGACGAGATCGAGAGCTTGTCTCAAATCGATCCCCTGTTCGGCACCGTGAAGCAGAAGTACGCGCGGCTGCCGATCTATCCCAAGAGTCACTATGTTGTGCAGCCCGAACGCAGGGCCGAAGCCATCGACTCGATTGTGACCGAGTTGAATACCTGGGTGGCCGAGTTGGAGTCGCAGGGCCGCATGGTGGAGGCGCAGAGGGTCCATCAGCGCACGCGCTTTGACTTGGAGATGATCAAGTCGATGGGCTACTGCCACGGGATTGAGAACTATTCGCGGCATTTCAGCGGGCGGCTGCCGGGCGAAGCTCCGCCGACGCTGCTCGATTACTTTCCGCGCGATTTTCTGCTCTTCATCGACGAGAGCCACGCGACGATTCCGCAGGTGCACGGAATGTGGTTCGGCGACCGCAGCCGCAAACAGAATCTCGTGGACTACGGATTCCGTCTGCCCTCGGCCATGGACAACCGGCCGCTGAAGTTCGAGGAGTTCGAGAACCGCATTCATCAGACGATTTACGTCTCCGCCACGCCCGGCCCCTATGAGCTGACGCGCTCGGCCGGAGTGGTGGTGGAGCAGGTGATCCGGCCAACGGGCCTGGTCGATCCTGAGGTGGAGATTCGCCCCGTAAAAGGCCAGATCGACGACCTGCTGGCGGAGATTCGCGATCGCGCCAAGCGCAACGAGCGCGTGCTGGTGACCACCCTGACCAAGCGCATGTCAGAGGATTTGGCCGGCTATTACACCGAGGTGGGCGTGCGCTGCCGCTACATGCACTCGGAGATTGAAACGCTGGAACGCGTGCGGCTGCTGGCCGGCCTGCGCAAGGGCGAGTACGACGCACTGATCGGCATCAACCTGCTGCGCGAGGGGCTGGATCTGCCCGAAGTCTCGCTGGTGGCCATTCTGGACGCGGACAAGGAAGGGTTTCTGCGCTCGGCCGGTTCGCTCATCCAGACCATGGGACGCGCGGCGCGGCATCTGGAGGGCCGGGCCATTCTCTATGCCGACCGCATCACCGACTCCATGAAACGCGCGATGGACGAGACCAGCCGGCGACGGACGATTCAGCGCGCCTACAACGAGGAGCACGGCATTACGCCGCAGTCGATTATCAGCCACGTGGACATGGGTTTGGCGCAGATTTTGAAGGCGGAATACGGCGAGGTGGCGGAAGAGGAAGTGGCCGCGCTGCCGGAGTTGACTTCGCAGGCCGACCTCGACGCCCACATCGCCAAACTGGAGACGGAGATGCGCGAGGCTGCGAAGAAATTCGAGTTCGAAAAGGCCGCCCGGCTGCGCGACGCCATCAAGGAACTGCGCGATAAGGAGTTCCTTTTCGGCTGAGCCTGGCGCGCAGGGGAAATTGGGCCACTCAGGCAACCTTGCCCACCAGGTAACCATCCGAGGTATTCAGTTGGTAAATAGACTCCACGCCGCTCACTTCCGGGCGGCGACCAGCTGCAGGGGCATATGGCAAAAATCCTATTGGTAGAGAACGACCCCCTCCAGGGATTCCTACGCAAGTCCATCCTGGAGCGGCGATTTCCCGAAGTCGAACGTGTCGCGGACGCCACGGAAGCTCTTTGCCTTGTGGAACAGCCTCAATTCGCCGGAAATCTCGGTCTGGTGATCTGCGGCGTACACCTGCCGGGGTTTGGCGGACCGGCCTTTGTGACCGAGTTGCGTGAACGGATGCCCAGGCTTCCGGTGCTGGTGCTGGGCGGAGCCAGCGAAGCAGCGGGCGACTACGTCGGAGACGGTGTCCGATTTCTCGCTCGCCCCAACACCAGCGACGAGATGCTTACCCTGGCCAGCCAGATGCTGGGGCAGGATGTACCGGCACCCGCCTGAAGAGCGGACGGGCCCTTCCTCACCCCGGTCCCGCACTCAATCCTGAGTGTGAGGCAAATCACACCTGAAAAGTCTATGATGGGATGAGAATACCTCTCGTTGGGTGCCATATGGCTCCCCGCCTGCGTGCGAGAATCATCGTGGAGTTTTCATGGCAGCCTTTGGTAGTTTTGCACTTCTCATCGCATTGGCGCTGGCCGCCTACAATCTGCTGGCTGGAGCGGCGGCCCTTTGGCTGATCGCCTCGGGGCGCCAGGCGCGCATTTCGCCCGAACGGCTGGCCGACACGGCGCGGCGGGCCGGAATCGCCGGCTTCGTGGCCATCACAGCGGCGGCTTTTGCCCTGGTCTGGTCGGTCTTTACCGACGATTTTTCAATCACTTACATCATGGAGCACTCCAACCGCGCCCTGCCCGCCGCCTACAAGTTCTCGGCGCTGTGGAGCGGCCAGGAAGGCTCGCTGCTGTTGTGGGCCTGGCTGTTGGGAATGTATGGCTTCGTCCTGCGCCTGACGCACAAGAAGGACGTCAAGCTTTACGCCTACGCGGGCGCCATTCTGGCCGGAATTCAGGTCTTCTTTCTGGCGGTCCTGTGTTTTGCCGCGCCGCCGTTCGCATTGCTCCGGGGCGCAATTCCCGACGACGGCAACGGGTTGAATCCCCTGCTCCAGTACCCGGAGATGGTGATTCATCCGCCCATGCTTTACCTGGGCTACGTGGGCTTCTCGGTTCCCTTCGCGTTTGCCCTGGGTGCGCTGATGATGCGCTACCCGGGAGAGAAATGGATCAAGATCACCCGCGGCTGGACCATGGTGACCTGGCTGTTCTTGACCTGCGGCATCTTCCTGGGCATGCACTGGGCCTACGCCGTACTCGGCTGGGGCGGCTACTGGGGATGGGATCCGGTGGAAAACGCCAGCTTCATGCCCTGGCTGACAGGAACCGCCTTTCTGCACTCCGTGATGATGCAGGAGAAGAAAGGCATGATGAAGAGCTGGAACGTGTGGCTGATCTTCTCCACCTTCCTGCTCACCCTGCTGGGGACGCTGCTCACTCGCGCCGGACTGGTCAGTTCGGTGCACGCCTTCGCGCAGTCGTCCATCGGCACCTGGTTCACGGTCTTCATGGGAATCGTGCTGGCGGTCTGCCTCTTTACCTACATCCTGCAGCGCAGCCACCTGAAGAGCGACCACGCCATCGAGTCGCTGGTCAGCCGCGAGTCCAGCTTTCTGTTCAACAATCTGGTCCTGCTGGCCGCCTGCTTCGTCATTCTCTGGGGGACGCTGTTCCCCATCCTCTCGGAATATGTGGTGGGCAACAAGGTCACGGTGGGCGCTCCCTGGTACAACCAGGTGGCCATCCCCATCGGCCTGTTCCTCGTGTTTCTCACCGGCGTGGGACCGCTGCTGCCCTGGCGCGCCACCTCGTTGAAGAGCATCAAGCGCAACTTCGTGCTGCCGGTTATCGCATTCTGGGTTACGGTGATTGTTTGTCTGGCTGTGGGCGTGCAGCCGTGGAAGAATGGCGCACTGGACACCGGCAACTTCTATGCGCTGGTGGACTTTGCCATGGCGGCCGCGGTAATCACCGCCATCCTCTCCGAATTCCTGCGCGGGGCGGGCGTCATTGCAAGACAGAGCGGGCGTAACATCTTTGCCGCCCTGGTTCTGCTGGTTCGCCGCAACACCCGGCGCTACGGCGGCTATATCATCCACATCGGCGTGGTGATCGCGGTCATCGGCCTGGCCGGTTCGGCCTTCAACCGCAACGTGGAGAGCGAACTGGCGCTGCATGACAAGCTCGCCATCGGCCCCTACACGCTGGAGTGCGTCGGCTTTACGCAGGACTCGAACCTCAACTACAACTCCGAGTACGCCCTGCTGGATGTGTACAAGGGCGGAAAGAAGCTCTTCCAGATGTCTCCGGAAAAGCGCGTCTACCTGGCCAGCGAACAGCCGCAAACCATGGTGGCCATTCACTCGGTTCCCGGATGGGACCTGTACGTGGTGTATGAAGGCACGAATCCCGACACCAACCAGCCGATCATCAAGGCGTTCCTGAACCCGCTGGTGGGCTGGATCTGGTTCGGGGTGGTGTTCATCTTCTTCGGCACGGTGGTGGCGCTGGTTCCCAGTCTCAGCCCGGCCACAGCCGCTCTTCGCGTTCCCGCCCGAGCCGTTCCCACCGAACCGGTGCTGAAAGGTGGCGACTGATGGCGGCTCCGCAGCGTTTCACGTTTTGGATGAAATCGATGCAGGCTTTGGCGCTGGCCGTGGCCGTCTGCTTCACGCTGGGCGCCACCGACGCCGGGTCCCGCTTCAATAACCTGAACCACCGGCTGATGTGCACCTGCGGCTGCGCCGAGATCCTGGGCGAATGCAACCATGTGGGCTGCCCGAACTCTACGGGGGAGCTAAACGAATTGCGAACGGGAATCGCCGACGGCAAGAGCGACAAGGAGATTCTGGATTCGTTCGTGGGCAAGTACGGAGCGATCGTACTGGCCGCGCCCACCACGCAGGGATTCGACCTGGTGGCCTGGATCGCTCCCTTTGCGGTCTTCGCAGCGGCGCTGCTGGGCACGATTCTGCTGGTTCGCCGCTGGTCGATCGGCAAGACGACGGAAACGCCCCAGGTCTCCGACCCGGCTATGGACGTGCTCAGGGAAAAGATTCGCCGGGAAACCGACTCCGGCAACGACGGAGGATTTTGAACCATGACGCCGACTCAGGGTCTGATTGCCGGGCTGCTGCTGTTGTTTGTGCTGTTCGTTTACACGTTCTGGCCGGAGAATGTATTCGCCAGCCAGCGCGAGAAGACTCGCCTGGACTACCTGCTGGAGCGCAAGGAACAGCTCTACGAAAACCTCCGCGACCTGAACTTCGAGTACCGCGCCGGCAAGTATCCTGAAGAGGACTTCCGGGCCCAGCGGGCTCAGCTTGAAAACGAGACGGCGCAGTTGCTGACGGAGATTGAACTGCTAGAGCAGGGCTGAGGCCAGTTCCAGAATTCGGCACAGAACGAGGGGTACGGGCTTTAGCACGGACTTCAACAGCTGGAAAGGATTGCGACTTAACAGGGTTCGGAAAAAGGGGCTTCGCGATTGGAATGCTCGAAAAACACACCTCAGGGGCTAAAGCCCGCGTTGAACTTGTTGGCTTATGCCGGGACTAAAGTCCCGGCCTTCAGTCCCGGCCTACCGCCCGAATCCAGTTTCTTCACAGCCTCAAAAGCCCGCACCAATCACCAGATGCAATGTCTCCAGAACCTGCAGGACCGGGCCCCCTCAACGCGCACGGTTTCCCGGGCAGGCATGAAACGGAACGCAGCGCTGACCGCTCACCATTTAAGGATCCAATCACGACCATGAAACCAATCCTGTTTGTTTTCCGCACCGTTGCCTTGAGCCTGCTGTTCACGGGCGCACTGGCGCAGGCAGCGCAAGTCACCGGCACGGTGACCAACAAGACCACCGGCAAACCCGCCGTGGGCGACACCGTGGTGCTGGTGGACGTGCAGGCCGGCATGGGCGAAGTGGCCCACGCAACCACCGACTCCCATGGGCACTACTCGCTCACCAAGCCCGGCAGCAGCAACTACCTGGTACGGGCCACGCACCAGGGCGCGACTTATTTCATCGGCGCACCCGAGGGCGGCGCTTCCGGCGACATCTCCGTTTACGACGTGGCCGCCAAGGTCCCCGGAGTCTTTATCGAAGCCGACGTACTGGAGTTGGAGACGGTCAACGGCCAGCTTCGCGTGACCGAGCGCTACTTTGTGCACAACACCAGCACGCCGCCCGTGGCCCAATGGAGCGCGCACTCCTTTCAACTGGTACTGCCCGACGAAGCCGTGGTGGAAGGCGTAGCCGCGCAACGGCCCGGGGGGCTGCCCACCTCGCTCAAGCTGGACCCCGACGGCCCCAAGGGCCACTATTCCTTCAACTTTCCCATCCAGCCCGACGACGGCGACAAGAGCACGCTTTTCCAGCTCAGCTATGACGTGCCCTACAGCTCCGGCAAGTTCACCTTCAAGGCACAGGTCACGCTGCCGACCCAGAGCGTGGGCGTGCTGGTGCCCAAGAGCATGACCTTCACCGCGGGCGCTGGATCGACGTTCCAGTCCGTGCCCGAAGACCCGTCCATCCAGACCTTCGTGGCGCGCAACGCGATTCCCGGCAAACCGCTCGAGTTTACTGTCTCGGGCACCGGCTCGATTCCGCGCGAGGCCCAGGGCGCACCGGCAGGTCAGCAGCCCGGGGCGACCGCTGGCGGGCAATCGCAGGATGCGAGCGCTCCCGGCGGACAGCCCGGCGGCGGCATCGGCACCCCCATCAACACGCCTGACCCGCTGTCGAAGTACAAGTGGTGGATTCTGGGCGGACTGGCGTTGTTGCTGGCAGCAGCGGCGGCCTTCCTGCTCCGCAAGCCGCCAACCCCACTCACCGCGGGGGCAGCTATTGCCGCGGGCGCTCCGTTCGATGCCGGTGCCGCAACTGCACAGACTTTTGCTTCACCTTCAGCCAGAAGCAGCGCGCTGCTGAGTGCTCTGAAGGAAGAACTTTTCGCACTCGAAAGTGAGAAAATTGCCGGCACGCTCTCGCCGCAGGAGTACGCGGAGGCCAAGGCCGCACTGGAGACAGTGCTGAAACGCGCGCTGAACAGGAGATAGTTTTCAGTTGTCAGTGGTCAGTTGTCAGTTTCCTGTACTCGCTTCGCTGGGTCAGCAGTTTCCAAGGGGTACACTGGGTTCCCGAAGAGCTATTGACAAATCATCGGGTCTCAGAATCCTTTCATCTGACCACTGACCACTGACCACTGACCACTGACCACTGACCACTGACCACTGACCACTGACCACTTGCTCCCGGTGCGACAATAGACAGTTGGGAGCGAACGTCATGAACCTCTTCAAGACCACTGTTCTTCTTACCGGACTTACCCTCATCCTGGTCCTGGCCGGGGAGTATTTCGGCGGGACCGACGGTGCGCTGCTCGCCTTTGCCGTGGCCGCGGCCATGAACTTCTTCAGCTACTTCTACTCCGACAAAATTGCGCTGCGCATGTACAACGCGCAGCCGGTGACGCGCGAGGAATTGCCGCGGGTTTACGCCGTGGTGGAGCGGCTGACCGGCCGCGCGGGCATTCCCATGCCGAAGATTTATGTGATTCCTACCGAATCGCCCAACGCCTTCGCCACCGGGCGCAATCCCAACCATGCGTCGGTTGCCGTAACCCACGGCATCCTGGGACTGCTGACCGACGACGAACTGGAAGGCGTGCTGGCTCATGAATTGGGCCACGTGCGCAATCGCGACATCCTCACCAGCTCGATTGCCGCGACGCTGGCTGGAGCGATTACCATCCTCGGCCGCATGGCTTTCTGGTTCGGCGGCGGACGGCGGCGCAACGGCGGCCTGATCGGGATGCTGGTCATGCTGATTCTGGCGCCTCTCGCGGCCACCCTGATTCAGCTTTGGGTCTCCCGCACGCGCGAGTACGAAGCCGACGCCTCGGGCGCCCACCTCACAGGCAATCCATACGCGCTGGCCACGGCTCTCGAAAAGATCTCCGGCTACAGCAAACAGGTTCCCCTGCTTGCCTCGCCCAATTCGGCGCACTTGTTCATCATCGCGCCGCTGCTGTCCGGCCAGAGCTGGGCCAGCCTGTTCTCGACCCATCCGCCGGTGCAGAAGCGCATCGAGCGGCTGATCGGAAGACCGTCGGTGTATGGAAATCTTCAGTAGGCGGTGGTCAGTGGTCAGTGGTCAGTGGTCAGTGGTCAGTGAACAGTGGTCAGTGGTCAGTGGTCAGTTTTGTGCCGGATTTGAATGGGCTGCACTGGCCCGCAGGGGTTAAAGCCCCATCGTTTTTCTGGCGATTTTCGGCACGACTGAAGTCGTGCCCTGACACAAAGCCGATTTTTGACACATGCTCGACCAACTGATCACGGACAAGCTGATCCCTGTCCTCTGTTTCCTGTCCACTGCTCACTGACCACTGACCACTGTTCACTGTTCACTGACAACTGTCCCCCCGAAAGCCGAGGACTCACCTTATGAAGACTCTGCTCCGCACCCTGCTTTATCTCGCGCTCATCGTCTGGCTGGGAGCGGAGATTTTCTTTCCGGTCGTGGCCGCCATCACCTTTGGAACGCTGCAGCCGAACACCCATCTGGCCGGCACGATCGTGGGTCAGTTGCTCAGAATTCTGCACGGCATGGGGCTGGTTTCGGGGATGGTGGCGCTGGCTTTGCTGGCGCTGGCCCCGGCCTGGGGCCTCTACAAGCCGCGCACGGTGCTCGCGCCCATGGGCCTGGTGGTGGTGATGATCGGCCTCACCGTCTACGCGCAATTCGGCATCATTCCCGCCATGGAGCGCGACCGTGTCGCCGCCGGCGGAGCCATCGATGTGACCGATGCCGCCAACCCGACCACAGTCGACTTCAACAAGCTCCACAACTGGAGCGAGCGGCTCGAGGGCGCAATCCTGCTGCTGGGGCTCGCGACCGTGGTTTTCGTAGCCCGGGCAGAGACGGAGAGAAACTAGGGGTTAGGGGTTAGTTCGGTGTCTGGATTTGTACGGTCCCACCCATTTCGCAAGGAGCGCGAAATGGATGGGGCACGGGGGCCTGGCCGCTAGCTTCGGCATTCTGTTCCCTGGTCGGCTCTGACCGCATGATTTCGTACATTGAGTCCGTGATTTCCCAGGTCTCAAAATCGAGACCTGGGGCACCCGCTATTGGTACAAGAACAAGCGGTCAAAGACCTAGTCCATGTTCCCTGTTCCCTAGTCCCTAGTCCTTGTTCCCCGTTCCTGTATCATCGAAGAGGCCCTCGCGCGCGCATTTCATCCTGCCGGGGCACCCATAGGAAATACATGAAGACTGGCATCATCGGCCTGCCACAGGTGGGCAAGACATCACTGTTCAAGATTCTGACCAAGGCCAAGCTCGAGGAGCGCGGCCATTCGCGCCAGGAACACATCGGCGTGGCCCGGGTTCCCGACGAACGGCTGGACAAGCTTTCGGAGCTTTATTCGCCGAAGAAAACCACCTACGCCACGGTTGAATTCGTGGACGTGGCGGCCATCGGGCAGGAGGCGCTGAAGGAGACCGCGTTCCTCGCCAGTTTGCGCCAGGTGGACGCGCTGATTCACGTCCTGCGCGCTTTCGAGGACGACTCGATTCCCCACGTAGGCCCTATCGATCCCCTGCGCGATATCAAGAACGTCGAATTCGACCTGATGATCAGCGATCTGACCCAGGTTGAAAAGCGGCTGGAACGTCTGGAAAAGGACCTGAAGAAGGGCCGCACCGGCGAACTGGAACGCGAACAGGCCCTGCTGCTGCGCTCGAAAGAGGCGTTGGAGATCGAGAAGCCGCTGCGTGAACTGGAGATGACAGCCGAGGAGAAAAAGCTCATCCGCGGCTTCATGTTTCTGTCGCAAAAACCTATCTTGTATGCACTGAACATCGGCGAAAGCACCACGCTGGGCGACGATCTGGAGGCGGCCGTCGGCCGCTTCAAGCTGGATGAGATTGCGCAGCGGCCGAATGCCGGGGCCACGGCCATCTGCGGCAAGGTCGAGGCCGAGCTGGCGGAGATGGACGACGAGGAAGCTGCGGAGTTTCTGGGTAGCTACGGACTGCGGGAAAGCGGTCTGGTGCGGCTGATTCGCAAGAGCTATGAGTTGCAGGGGCTGATCAGCTTCTTCACCGCGGGCGAGGACGAGTGCAGGGCCTGGACCATCCCGGTGGGCTCGAAAGCGCCGCAGGGCGCCGGGGCCATCCACTCGGACCTGGAACACCACTTCATTCGCGCCGAAACCATCCGCTGGGACAACCTGCTGGCCGCCGGCTCCGAGGCAGCGGCGCGGGCCAAGGGCACTCTGCGCCTGGAAGGCAAGGAATACGTGGTGCAGGATGGGGACGTGATGCACATCCGGCACAGCGGGTAAGCGCGAATGCTCAAGATTTCATTGCTGCTGGGCGCCATTGCCGCGCTGGCTGACGTTGCCGGCGGGCTGGTGCTGGTGCGCGCCAAGGGCGTGGAGCGCTACCTGCGCTACTTTGTGGCCCTGGGCGCCGGTTTCCTGATGGCCACGGCGATCATCGAGATGGTGCCCGAGAGCCTGAAGCGGAGTCCAGGCCTGGGGCCGGTTCTCATCATGGCCGGCTATTGCGTCGTCCACCTGCTGGAACACACCATCAACGCCCACTTTCACTTTGGCGAGGAGACGCACCACGGGGAGTTTGTCTCGCGACACACCGGCAACTCAGTGATGGCGGGCCTGAGCCTTCATGCCCTGTTCGACGGCGTGGCCATCGGCTCGGGATTCCTGGTCTCAAACTGGCTGGGCTGGCTGATCTTCATGGCCATTTTCCTGCACAAGGCGCCGGAGGGTTTCACCATGGCGTCGGTGATGCTGGCCAGTGGACGAAGCCGCACTGCGGCCTTCTGGTCTGCGGTGGCCTTGGCGGGGGCCACCTTGGCGGGCGTGCTGGTCATTGAGCTGATTCCAAGTTGGCTGGCCTATGGGCTGCCCGTCTCGGCGGGCGTAGCGCTCTACGTGGCAGCCACCGACCTGGTGCCCGAGGTGAACCGCGAGCCGGGAATCCGCATGGCGCTGGTGTTCTTTGCCGGGGTAGCTGGATTT
Organism: Occallatibacter sp.; assembly: GCA_049516495.1. Taxonomy (GTDB): domain Bacteria; phylum Acidobacteriota; class Terriglobia; order Terriglobales; family Acidobacteriaceae; genus Telmatobacter. Next base: position 14,482 of record JBEKTB010000031.1, on the reverse strand, counting down.
CTTCTGCTGCGGATGCTCTTGCCCGCTCTCTAGAACACTCTGCGCGGTGCAGCGCAGCACCCTTATTGACCCGGCCCTTAAAGAGTGTTGCGTCTTCCCACCCATTTCGCGAAAAAACCTGCGAAATGGATGGGGCACGGTGCTTCTATTTGGGGACCGGGTGAATGGGAAATGCGGTGGAGACGTCTTTAACGCCTCCATCACCAATGGCAGCGACTGGGCGCAAAATTCTGTCCAAACTAGTCGTGCATTACAATAAAAGACAGGTTCTCATGCCGTTCCGGAGTGTTCACGCGCCTTCCATGCCGGTGAATGTTGTTGTTGATCAACCCGAATTCGCTGCCGTAGCGAAAGCGCCCGTTTCGCTGCGCCAGCGGCTCCTGGCGCACGTCCGGATCACGCGACTCGATCACAGCATCAAGCAGGCATTCATCCTGCCGGGGATCCTGTTGGCGATGGCGCTGGACGGCCGGCACATGGATGGAAGGCTGGCTGTAAGCGTCTGCATTGGCCTGCTTTCCGCCACCTTGATCGCCAGCAGCAATTACGTCATCAACGAGATGCTGGATGCGCCGTTTGACCGGTTGCATCCGACCAAGAAGAACCGTCCATCGGCCTGCGGGCTGGTTCACATGGGCTGGGGCTATGTCCAATGGATCGCGATGATGCTGGCCGGCCTGGCGCTGGCCCAGACGCTTTCGCGCGGGTTCTTCCTGAGCGCCCTGGCACTGTGGATCATGGGCTGCGTCTATAACATCCCGCCGGTGCGCAGCAAAGATCTGCCCTATATCGACGTATTGAGCGAGTCGGTCAACAACCCGCTGCGTTTCTGCCTGGGCTGGTACATGGTGACGGCCGCCCTGCTGCCGCCGCTTTCGCTGCTGCTGTCCTACTGGATGCTGGGCGCTTACTTCATGGCCCTCAAGCGGTTCAGCGAGTACCGGCAAATCGCCGACTCCGCAGTGGCAGCAAGCTATCGCAAGTCGTTTCAGTATTACCGGCAGGAATCGCTGCTCAACTCCGTGGTCTTTTATGCAGCCGCGTCCATGCTTTTTTTCGGCGCGTTCATCATGCGCTATCGGATGGAGCTGATTCTTTCTTTTCCGCTGGTTGCCTGGTTGATGGCGATCTATTTCGGACTGTCGTTTCGTCCCGAGAGCGCGGTCCAAAACCCGGAAAAGCTCTATCGCGAGCCACGTCTGATGCTGGTGCTGGTGCTGTGCATCGCAGTCTTCGCGGCCTTGCTTTTCATCGACATGCCGTGGATCGACGGACTTTTTCCCAAATCGCTCCCGTAGGCGCTCCGTAAAATACCCGCTTGGGAAGCCACCAGGAACGCGGCTGGAATGTACGATCGTACCGAGACATCAGGAGTATTTGTGAAGGTTTACCCAAACGGGCGTTTGCCGATTTTACGACTGGCCGCCCTTACCGTTGCGGCTCTGGTGCTGCACGGCTACCACCTGGGAGTCGAGGACGGCGAAATATACATCCCCGCCGCCAAGAAGCTTCTTCATCCAAGTCTTTATCCGTTCGCTCCGGAATTCTTTCTCTCGCACGGCCGCCTGTCGCTTTTCAGCTCGATCCTGGCGTGGACATCGAGACTGACGCATATGCCCATGGACTGGACGTTGCTGGTCTGGTACGTAGCCAGCCTCTTTGCGACCATCCTTTCCTGCTGGCTGCTGGCGGCGGAATGCTTCACCTCGCCGCGAGCCCGCTGGAGCGCGATTCTGGTAACCACCGCGGTTCTGACCATGCCGGCCACCAACACCGGCCTGCTCCTGATGGACCCCTACCTGACCGCTCGGTCGTTTTCGACGCCGCTCACCATTTTCGCATTGGCAAGCTTTCTTGGCCGTCGCCCGATGCAAGCCTGCGCAGCCGTCCTGCTGACGGCGGCAATCCATGTGCAGATGAGCGCATACCTGCTGTTTCTGATCGCGGTGATCTGGCTGCTGGACCGCCGCAAGACCGCAAGCCAGAAACAGATCCCGGTCCTGGCCTCGTTTGCGGCCTTTCTGCCGACGGGATTTCAGCTTTCCCCGGCCACCGGCGCTTATCGCGAGGCGCTGTACTCAAGAGACTATTACTTCCTCTCCAACTGGTCGTGGTATCACTGGCTGGGTATGCTGGCGCCGTTGGCAATTCTGGGCTGGTTCTCAAGGGCGAACCTGCGCGGAACCCTGCCCGGTTTCCGCCGCATCAGCCTGGCGCTCATTCCGTTCGGCCTGCTGGCGATCGCGGCCGCAGGGTTGCTGTGCACCAGCACGAGTCTGGAGATGTTCATTCGTCTCCAGCCCTTGCGCGCCTTCCACGTGATCACCTTGATTTTCGTGCTGCTCCTGGCCGGCGTCATGGGCGAATACCTGGCCAGAGGCCGTTCCTGGGTGATTGCCGCCGTCTCCCTGCCGCTGGCCGCGGGAATGTTCCTGGTAAGCCGGCAGACCTACCCCGCCAGCCCCCAGGTCGAGTTCCCGGCGGCGACCAGTTGCAATCCGTGGGTCAATGCGCTTCTTTGGGTGCGGCAGAATACCCCCACCGACGCGGTCTTCGCCGTGGACTCCCGCTATTTCAAGGACGAGGTAGCCGACGTGCACGGATTTCGCGCCGTCTCGGAGCGGTCGGCCCTGGCAGACTACTTCAAAGACAGCGGGGTAGTTTCCCTTTTCCCCGGCCTGGCCGACGAGTGGAAGCAGATGAGCAATGCAACCTATGGGCTCAATCAGTTTTCCGCCGATCGGTTTCGGACGCTGAAAGAAGAGTATCCCGAAGTTACCTGGACGGTCATTCACGGCTCTGCGCCCGCGGGCATGGCCTGCCCTTATCAACAGGGAGGCTATGCGGTGTGCCGCGTGCCTTCCAGTTGAGTTGAAGAAGCAAGCCGGCCTTGGCGGGCCTGACAGGTGTATTGCATTCCCATATCATGGCTGTCCTTCAGCCTGTGTAAACTGGTTGCCGCGGCCCTGTACACGATGAAGCAGACCGCTGCGACAGCGAAGATGCCGCCGTGGCGGGGACAGATCGAAAGAGCAGCCAGGCCTGATCATGGCGTCGATCTTCCTTTCAGTCCTGGAGCGGAATAACCAGCCGCAAACCGAAAACCCTCCGGCATCTGGCGTGTTTTGTTTCAACACCTTGCATCGAAGAGCCTATTCTTAGAGGATAGACAGGTTAATGTGACATTGAAGTGGTTTGCCGGCCAGGAGGCGGCGCCATGCTCAACCTATCCCAACGACTGATTCTCGGCTGCGTGCTGCTTGCGGGCCTGACGGCAGGTCTCGTCATGGCGACGCACAAGGCCCTGGCAGCGGCGGGCCAGTCGAAACTGGCGTTGGCCTTTGTTGCCGGCGCGGTGCTGATCGAGATGGGAATCATCTACTCCGTGCTGCGGCCGATCCGCATGTTGGCGCGCGACGCCCACAAGATCGCCCAGGGCAACCTGGAGCACCGGGTGGACTGGAGCAGCCGCGACAGCTTTGGCGTCATCGCCAGCGAGTTGAATCGCATCGCGGTTCGACTGCGTGAGTTGCGCGACTCGGAAGCCGGACGCCGGCAAATGGAGTTTCAGCTCTCCGACGCTGTCTTGCAGTCCATCTTCGAGCCCATCATCGTGACCGACGGCAAGGGGCACGTCCTCAAGGTGAACCAGGCCGCGGCCGAACTGCTGGGCGAAGCCGCCACGGACCGCATGGCGCTCACCAATACCCCCGGCGGCGACAAGATTCTCAGCGCCATTCGCGACGCCGTCTCCATGCAGAAAGCCGTCGCCGCAGAGGACGAGGCCTCCATGCTGCCCATGCGCATCGGGAAGAAGGAGCGCAGCTACCGTTTGCGCACCACCCCCATGCGCGACTCCGAAGGCAGGCTGCTGGGCACCGTGACCACCCTTGAGGACGTGACCAGCCTGCAGGACACCGACCGCTTCAAGACGCAGTTCATTGCCGTGGCCAGCCGCAAACTGCGCGACCCGCTGCTGCAGCTGCGCCGCGGCCTGTACGCGCTTGGCCAGGGATTTGGCGGAGAGTTGCGCCCCCTGCAGGCGGAACTGGTGGCTGCCGCGAGCAACGAGAGTGAGAAGCTGGACGAGCTGATGGGCGACCTGATCGAAGTGGCTGAACTCGACACCGGCAAGCGCGAACTCCACCTCGAGAAGCTGCGCCCGTTCCAGACGCTGGCGGAGGCGCGCGACCGCTTCTGCGACGAAGCCGTCCAGAAACACATTCGCGTGCAGGTCAGCGCTTTCGCCGACCTGTCTTTTGTGCAGGCCGACCGGCGGGCGATGCGCTCCATTCTGGACAACCTGCTGTCCAATGCCATCCGCTACACCCCCCAGGACGGCGAAATTCTGCTTGCCGCCGAAGAAATCAAGGACTTTGTCCAGTTCACCGTGCGCGACACCGGGCGTGGCATTGAGGCCGAGCGGCTCAGCACCATCTTCGACCGCTTCAACGCATTCTCAGACAGCGGAACCGGCCTGGGGCTGGCGCTGGTTCGCCGGCTGGTCGAGTCGCTGGGCGGCCAGATTGCCGTTGAAAGCCGGCTGGGCAATGGAACCACTTTCCGCTTCACCATTCCCGTTGCGGCTGTGGAAGCTGTTCGCCATCCCGTGGAGGTGGGCTGAGCCATGGCCGAGATTGTTCTTGAAAAGCTGCAGGAACCCGCCAAGCTCCGCATCTACATCGGGGCGGCTCCAGGCGTGGGCAAAACCTACCACATGCTGAACGACGCTTACCTGATGAAACACCAGCAGGGCGTGGATGTGGTGATCGGCCTGGTCGAGTCCCATGGACGCAAAGATACCGAAGCGCGGATACGCGATCTGGAGATCGTGCCCCAGCGCGTGATTCCCTATCGCGGAGTCAACCTGAAAGAGATGGATGTGGACGCCATCCTGGCCCGCCATCCGAACACGGTGATCGTGGACGAACTGGCCCACACCAACGTCCCCGGCAGCAAAAACCGCAAACGCTACGAAGATGTGCTGGAACTGCTCGACGCCGGCATCAACGTCATGGCCGCGGTCAACATACAGCACCTTGAAACTCTCAACGACGCCGTCAACCGCTCGGCCAACACCATCATCCGCGAGACCGTCCCTGACAACTTCCTCAAGCGCGCCAATGAAGTGGTCAACGTCGACGTAACTGTGGATGAGTTGCGCTCTCGCCTGCGCCAGGGCAAGATCTACGCCGCAGAAAAGGTGGAGCAGTCGCTGGCCAACTTCTTCCGCAAGGGCAACCTGAGCATGCTGCGCGAACTGGCCTTGCGCACCACCGCCGAACAGGTGGGCAACCAGGCCTCGGAATACCGCCGCACCCAGGGCCTGGAACAGGCGCCCATCCCGGAAAAGGTGATGGTGTGCCTCAGCACCCGGCCCGGCACCGAGCGCCTGCTGCGCGTCGGCGCCCGCATCGCCGGCCGCCTGGCCAGCAACTGGTACGCCGTCTACGTCACCCGGCCCGAAGACGACAAAGGCCACGGCGACCCGGAGGCTTTCCATCGGCTGGAGGAGTACCGGCGCATGGCTCGCGATCTGGGCGCACAGGTCATCTCACTCACGGACCGCAATGTCTCCGACGCCCTCATCCGCTTTGCCCAGCAGGAGAGCATCTCCCACGTGGTCTTCGGGCAGTCGGCCCGCTCACGCTGGGACATTCTGCTGCGCGGGTCGGTACTCAACCGCTTCCTCTCCGAAGTCCGCGATGTCACCGTGCAGGTGGTCCCCATGCAAAGGCCGCTGCGCCGGGTTTAGTCAGAGCGATTCCTGCCTACTCGCAGAACACCCGCACCTTGGTCCCATTCCCCTCCTTGCCGTCGACTTCCACCGTCAGATCCTCCAGGTGATCGACCAGCTCCTCGAGGTTCTCGGGTTTGATCTGCGACAGGGTGAGGGGAATTCCATGCCTGTTTAGCGCCGCATCCAGCTGGTCGTGCGCCTGGACCGGAATCAGGCTGGCCAGGCGCACGCCGGCGCGCAGCAACTGCATGGGGACGCGCACGTTGACGGTGGTGGGACCCTTCATGCCGGTCATTGCTTCGTCGGCCTCGACCAGCACGCGCAGGTATTTGGCGCGGCTTTTTACGGCCGCAGCCTTGCCGCCGTTGCCCTCTCCCGGGGCTGCGGAAGAATCCGGCTCAAGAGCGTCGATCAGCCGCTCGGCCTCATCCGCTGTGATCTTGCCCGCAGCCAGCAATTCCAGAATTTGACGTCGATTTTCGTTCATATCATTCCTCTCGAAATATGGTTGATCAGCGATGGAACGTGTTGCAGGAAGTCGGGACATCCCCCAAGCACCGCATAGGCGGCATTTGCCAGCCACGGCAGCAACTCGCGGAAGTGCGGCTGCGCGAGGATGGAGAAAGCAATGCAGGCAGCGAGCGCCAAGCGAACTTCCCGCCCGTTGTTCCAGGCGATCAGGAGGCGTTCCGCCTCGGCGGGCGTAATGCGGCCCACAGCAACCAGGTGAAGAATGGTGCGGCGATCGGTTTCCATGGCGGCCTCTACAGGATGCGAACCAGGACGCGATTGCCTTCGCTGGTCACGCGAACGTCTGTCCCCGGCAGGCCGCACAGAATGGCCCAGAAGACCGAAGTGGCGCGCCAGGGACTGACGCCGCCGGCCATGCACACTGCGAACAGGGCGGTGAAGATCAGCGGCGAGAGCAGAAGGGTGGGAATCCACAGCAGGAACAAGGGAACCCAGAGCCGGTGGCCCCTCCAGTGCGGGTTTTGAATTTGTATGACGGCGATGCTCGGAATCACTTGAGAGCCTCCAGTGCGCGGATCGCCTCCTGGGCGTCGATCTCCCCATTCTTGAGCCGCTCCAGCACCTCCGCGCGCGAGGGAGACGGGTTGGTGTCGACAAACTCCAACTGCCCGGCAATGCGGTTGAGCCGCGCCTTGATGGTCGGGTAGCTGACGCCGAAGACCTGCTCCATCTCCTTGATGGAACCGTGGGAGCGCAGAAAGGCGGTGATGAAGACCTGGTCTTCGAGACTGAGGCGGGCCAACTCCGGGAGGACGAACTGGCCTTCAATCGAAATCTGCTTCTCCGGCAGCCGGACACGCTCGACTACCAGCGAGCTGCCCTGGGCCATGCGCAGAAGCTCCTGCCAGTCGGAAGCGGGTTTGGAACCAGGGGTCATCGTCACTCGTCCTCGTTTCTTGACTATAAGGAGGACAATAATACAGTTTATTAAGTTTTGCAAGCATAAATATTGATATTTTTAATTGTCGTCTTCGGTCGAGTCGGAATCGCCATCTTCGGAAAAAGCTGGGTATTCCGGGCCAAGACCGCGGAGAACGTTTCTCCGGGGCTGAAAGTCCCGCTAATTCGACTGGCTTTATGCGGGGGTCAAAAAACCCCGCCTCCCTCCGGGTCGAGCCTTTCCTCTGTCCCAGACGCGAAAAGGGGAGAAGATGCAAGCATCTCCTCCCCCTGTCTTGAAACGGATTCGAAGATTATGGAACCGAGAACGGGCGCAGGCCTTCGGTGGGAAAGATTCCCGTGGGCGCGGTCACGGTGGATGGCTGCTCGCGGAACAGGAAGCGGACGTAGAAACCGGCCGAGACCGCGGAGTAGTTGCGGGAGTTGTTGGCCGAGAAGAACCCGCCGGCAAACCAGTGCGGACCGATCTGGTAAGCCGCCTGAGAGCGCAGGTCGTAGTTCGGGCCCACGCTGGTCTTGGCCGGCAGATACTCGGTGATCGCGGTACCGGGGAACAGCGGCGTCTGGTCCTCCTGGAAGGCCTGCACGCCGAGGCTGCCGAGGACGTTGTAGTGCCATTTGGTTCCGGAGTGGGCGGCCCAGGTGAAGGGAACATTGGCCAGGAAGTAGGCCTGGGGACTGAAGTAGCCGCCATTCTCCCAGGTAAATACATCCTCGTTTTGAGCGTAGTGCATGCCGAAGAAATTGACGCCGATGCTCAGGTTGCCGTATTCCGGCACGGTCTTGAGACGCCAGTACGCGCCGCCGGAACCGTCGACGCGGGTGTTGGTGACGACGTTGTAGCCGGTGAGGTATTGCCCGCCCGCCCCGATGTAGAAGCCCGACTCCGCATCGCCTTTTGAATACTGGGCGGTACCCTGGTTGGCCACCACGCCGCCCCAGATGTTGCCGGGGAAGCTGAGGGAGGCTGAGCCGGGATCGCGCAGGCCGGAGTAGGAGAGCTGCGTGTCCTTGACCGAGTCGCGGGAGAAATTGAAGGTGAACGGGCCGTTGCCCGGCTTGAAATAGGCGCGGCCGGTGAAGGTGGCCACCAGGAATCCGGTTGGCGTATAGCCTCCCGCGAGAGCCAGATGCGGGAAGGCCAACTGCACCTCTCCGCCGATACCGACCGCGTTCTGCTGCGGGGGAATTCCGCCGCCGGTCCCCGTGGAAGTTGCACCGGTGTTGGTGTCCGTTCCCAAAGGCTGCGGAATCGGCTTCAACTGGCTCCCCGACGTGTTGCCGATCAGGACGGTGATGACGCTGCTCCCGTCGGCCTGTCCGGAGTCAAGGAAGACGGGCTTGGCGACAACAGTGAGGCGGGCGTTATAGCCCATGGCGACCGATGCCTCGAACGGCGCTTCAAGGGCGGAAAGATGGTCGTAGCCAAGATCGCCGGAACGATAGTTGAGAACGCCAGCGCCGCCCGCCCAGGGGCTGTAGCTGCTCTCGATGGAGCGCAACTGCAATTCCGCCTCGTCGCGCGGGCTGGGCGTGCGCTGCTCGCGCTGGACGCGCACCCACGGGCCGCGCAGAGGAGGCAGGTTGCGCTGCTGGAGTTCCTCGTCGGTCAGGCCCGTCGTCGTATTGGCGGGTGCTTGCGTGGCCGGCGCTTCGGGAAGCTGACCCTGTTGTTGAGGAGCCGGAGCCGGGAGGTTACCCAACGTCTGAGCAGGCTGCCGGGTTTCGGCTGCGGGCAAGGCCGGCTTCTGCTTTTTGGGCTTCTTTGCGGGCTTGGCGGCGGGCGGATTGGCGGCCGTAGGAGCAGTGGGCTGGGCCTGGGGCTGCGCAGGCTGCTGAGTCGTCTGCTGCTTGGGCGCGGAATACGCGCCGGTAGCTGCTTCCTGGGCGGACGGCGTGTATTGCGCGACCGAGTACCGCATGGGGGCAGCGGGAACAGCTTTGGGGCTGGGAGCGGGCTTCACCGGAGGAGTGTCGAAGGCGCGGATATTCGCTGCCGACCCCTGCGTCAGCTGGCTGTCGGTTTGTTCGGCAAACAGGGCCTGCACCTGCGCAGCCAGTTCGCCCATGGGCCGCGAGGTGATGCGCAAGCCTGCAACCGGCCTGGCCTTATGGGGAACGGGGTTGCTTTGGGACTTCCGGGCCGGGGCCTGCTGCGGCTTCTGCGCGGGATTGACGGCGGGAACAGGGTCGGTGGAGTCGATGTTTTCTTCAGAAGGAGGCAGTTGCACCTGGCCGGAGTAACTGGGCGAACCAGTGGAGTCCTGGGAGTTCGACCCGGCAGGCGCGGGCTTGCCGGATTGCGCCTGGCTGGACGCCAGCCGGAAGACGGCGGTGTGAGTGGCCTTCTGCTGGATAAACACCGGCTGGCCATTTGCGGGCATGGCGGGACGGGGGATGAAGATGGGGGCGTTGGTGAGCGCGCTTCCCTGCCGGCCGGAGGCGGCCAGGTTGGAGTTCTGCGAAGTGGCGAGCGAAGGTACCCCGGTCACATTCATGGAGTCGGGGCCGGGCAGGGCTGACGATTTCGCCGGCTCCTGTCCGGGCTGCGCGCCGGGATCGAGCAGATCTTTCAGGTCTCCGGGAGGCGTCGCGCGGCGGACACCGGTCTCGGTTGTCGGATAGGGCGACGCCGTGTCGAATTTCCGTGGGCGCGAACCGGCGGGCATGGCCGCGAGAGACGCGCGCCAATACTCGCTGGCGCGCTGATTGTCGCCGCGAGCTTTTTCAAAACGGGCGGCTGAGGCCAGGACGCCGGCATCGTTGGGGTAGCGGGCGAGCGCCAGTCGGAGCCAGGCCTCGGCCTGAGGCAGATCCTGGGCCGTGAGGGCTGCGCCGATGGCTCCCTGGTAGTCGCCTGCGCTTGCGTCCTGCATGGGCGTGGTCTTGAAGAGTTCCAGCGATTCGCCCACCCGGCCGACGCGCAGATAACCACCGGCCACAGCACGGCGGACGCTCAGATTGTCAGGAGAATTGCGCTCGGCGGCCTCCAGAATGTCCACTGCCTGCTGCGGGTCGCCCGCGTCCATCCTGGCCGTGGCGCGGCGCAGGCTCCAGTTGGTCCAGATGGTCTGAACTTCCTGGCGCTGGGCCGCGGTCAAATCCTGGCGGGCGTCCAGTGCGCGCAAGACGGGATAAAGTTCATGGTCGTTCCTGGTGTTGTAGAGCAGCCAGGCGTTCTGGACTTCGACGCCGGCGGGGGCAGCGGTCCGCTGCAGCAGGTAATAACTCTCCACGCGGCGCATGTATTCCGTTGCGTGTGGAATATCGCCGCTGGCTGCGTAAAGGCTGGCCTCGCCCTGCACGAATTCGACGTCGGCTTCAAGCTGCCGGCGCTCGTCCGGAGGAATGAGGGCGATCTGCTGCAATGCCTCGGCGATACGATTGCCGGCCAGGAGCGAGAAAATCAACCCCTTCCAGGAGTCGCCGGCCAGAGTGGGCTGGGCAGGCGACAAAATCACGGCAGAATCTTTGTTGGGCTGGTGCGGAGAGAGAATCTGCTCCAGGCTGGACTGCGGGGTCGGGGACTGCTGCTGAGGAGTTGAGTTTTGCTGCTGGAACTGCGTCCCCGGGTCGGCGATGGCTGGGCGAGGAGAACGGACCCTCTGTTCCGAGGGAGGCAGGTGCATGCTGCCCATGTACTTCGAAAGGTCAGCGGATTGGACGGCTCTGGATTGCGCTGACCCTGAAGTCTTGAGCGCCCCATTGGCTAGCTCGCGAACGGCGGCCTGTGTCGCGCTCTGACGGACGGCGGATTGCGCCACGGGGAAGGACGTTGCTGCCGAATTGGCGGCTTGCGGATTGGAGTTTGGAACATCGGCGTTCGACGGCCCATCGTTCCATTGATTCTGCTGAGGCGCCTGATTCTGCTGCGGCGCCGGCTGGCTCAAATCCACCGGGGCCCTTCCGCCGTAGGGATCGGCGCCATAGGCCGGCAGGGGCGGGACCTTGGTGGTCTTTTGAAACGGCTCGTAATTGGGATCGAGCAGGTGCTGCAGATCGGCAGCGGTGACGGCGCGGCGGGCCTTCATGTCCTGATCCGGATAGACCAGGGTGTGGGCCAGCTTGTCCGCGGGCGAAGCCTGGGGCATGGCGGCCAACGAGGCGCGCCAGTAGTCGGCGGCGCGCTGGTTGTCGCCGCGCGCCTGTTCGTAGCGAGCGGCAAGCGCCAGAATCGCAGGGTTCTTGCCGAAACGTTCCAGCGCCTGGCGGAGCCAGATCTCGGCCTGCGCCTTGTCGTTGGCCGACAGGGCAGCACCGATGGCGGCCTGGAAGTCGCCCGCGGTTGCGTCCTGCATGGGGATGGTTTTGAAGAGGGCCAATGATTCCTTGGCCCGGCCGACCCGCACATAGCCACCGGCTACGGCCTTGCGCACGGCCAGATTGTCAGGGAAGGCCTGCGACGCGGCATCCAGAATGTCGACCGCCCGCTGGATGTTGCCGTTGTCCATCGCGGTTCCGGCGCGGCGCACGCTCCAGTTGGCCCAGATGTCCTGGATCGCCTCGCGTTGCGCGTTGGTCAGGTCCTGACGGCCTCCCAGGCGCATCAGCGCGGGGTAGAGGGCGCGATCGTTGCCGGTGTTGAACAAGAGCCATGCATTCTGGACTTCCACGTTGGCGGGCGGCGCAGTCTTGAGGTCGCGGTAATGGACCTGCACGCGGTTCATGTACTCGGTGGCGTGGGCGATGTCGCCGCTGGCCGCGTAAAGGCTGGCTTCGCCCTGCAGGAACTCGATGTCCGCTTCCAACTCCTTGCGCACGGGCGGCGGAATGAGGGCGATCTCCTGCAGCGCCTCGGTGTTGCGATTGGTAGCCTGCAGGGTGGCGATCAGCCCCTTCCAGGCGTCGACGCGCTCAGGATGCGCCTCGAGCACCTGGCGGTAGATTGCGTAGGCTTGGCCAGAGTCGTTGCGCAACAGATAAATGGCCGCCAGTTGCAACTGGAGCGGAATGGAGGGCTGGCCGCCGGCGGCGATCTGCAGCTTGACGGAGCGCTCCAGCAGCCCCTGGGCCACGTCGAACTGGTTGGCCTGCTGATAAATGGCGCCGAGCATGGACAGGAAGCCGGGGTCGGCAAGCGCCGTGTCGTAGGTGGAGGGCGGCATCTTTTGCACGTCGGCGATGGCTTCGGCATCCTGGCCGAGTTCGTGATGGGCGCTCACCAGGCCCATCCAGGCGGACAGGTTGGCCGCGTCCTCGGTGAGGATTTGCGTGTAGAGCGCGGCCGCCTGGTCGAAGCGGTGAGCCTCCATCAGGATGCCCGCGTATTGCAGGCGGGTGTCCGCCTTGAGGTTGGTCCCGTTGTCGGGAAAAGGCAGCGCCAACGCCTGGGCGAGGGTGCGCTGGGCCTCGGGAGAGCGATTTTCCGCGTGATAAATCGTGGCCAATGTGCGCAGGTACTCGGGATCCCTGGCAACGGCGGCCCGGACCGGCGCCGGAAAGCGACTGGTGAGGGCCAGCGCCTTCTGGTTCTGGCCGTCGCGAGCGTAGGCCAGGAAGAGGCCGCGCCAGGCGGGCGTGGAGTTGGGCTGAACCTTGATGAGCTGCTCGTAGATGTCGGCGGCGGCGGTGAATTGCTGCTCTTTGACGTAGAGGCCGGCGAGGCCGTTGAGGGCTTCCTGGCTGTTCGGGCGCATGGCCAAGGCGGCCTTGTATTTAGCCGCTGCCACTTCGAACTGGCTTTCGTCGAAGGCCTGCGAGGCTTCGCCCATGGTGTACCAGAAGCGCGATGTGACCAGCGCATCGGCGACCGCGCGATCCTTGTAGCCGTTCTGCTCGGCCTGGGTGAGGTAGCTGATGGCGCCGCCGAAGTTGTTCTGCTGCATGCGCAGAAAGCCCATGCCCGCGGCTGCCCGGCCGTTGGTCGGTTCCTGTTCAAGAATCTCGGTGAAGCGCGCCTGCGCCTCGTCCAGTTTGTGCGCGTTGAGGGCCGCAAAGGCAGCGCGTTCGGCGGGGGTGCGCGCAATGCCGGAGTTCATCTGCGCCAGCTTGGATTCGTTCTCTTTCAAGTGGCCGGCGAGTTCCGTGTCCTGCGGGTGTTCCTTCAGGTATTCGCGCAGTTCCGCTGCGGAAGCGGGATTGGCGGAGTCCCAGATGAGCGCCTGGCGCAGGGCGGTCTGCGCGTTCGAGTCCTTGGGATGAGCTTCGAGGATGCGAATGCCTTCGGCGCGGGTCTTGGCGTCGTAGGTCAGCATGACGCCGAGTTCCACGATAAAGCGGGTGTCGCCTGGATTGCGCTGAGCCAGGGCGCGCATGGCGGTGATGGCGGTTTCCTTGCCGCTGGGGGTGCCATAGAGGGTCTGGTAATAAGCCAGCGCGATGTCCCCGTCCGGCGGACGATCGCCGTAGAGGTCGCGATAGATACGCATGGCTTCTTCCGGCTTGCCCTGGCGCGCAAGTTCTCCGGCCTGGCGAAGCCGGTCGCTTTGCAGCCGGGTGCTGGTCAGGCCCTCGATTTTGGCGATGTTCGGGTCGTTGGGATTCACGGCACGCAGACGGGCCAGCGCCGCGCTTGACTGGTCGGCGGAGCCGATGAGTTTGTAGTCCTTCGCCAGGCCGGCGAGGGCATCCACGCTCCTGGGATCGGAAAGCAGAATCTGCTGCCAGAGCTGGATAGCCATGTCGGGGCGGCCGCGCGCTTCGAGAGCGTGCGCCTTCTCAACCAGAATCCTGCGGGTTTCATCGGGCGTGCCGGTAGCGGGCTTTTTTTGAGCAAGGCCCGGCTGAAGCGCAATCGCCAGGCAAGCCGCGACCACCCAGCCCAACTTACTAGCCCTCAAGTCAACCCTCATGCGTATGTCCATTCCACTTTCAATTCCCCGCCTGGTCCAAACCGGAACCGGCCATCCACAAAGCCAGTGGCGAACAGGGCAAGGTTCTGATCGTAATAAGCCAAATCTCTTCCATACAGACCGGTGGCTGCGTCCTTTTGCCGGCTCATGCGGATCGTCTGCTGCGCGCTCGGCCTTTCCATGTGGGGGAAAGCCCTCAGGTAAGGCAAAACGGCCGCGGAAAATCCCACAGGTCCATCTTGCTCCAACGGAATCCCCTGGTCACTGACCTTTTCGGGGGGGGCATCATGATTGGCAAGGTAGGCGCTCATGGCCGGAACTGCATTGAGAACTTCAGAACGCGCCCTGGAGCCGTCCATCATGCCCGCCCACAGGTAGACCCGGATGGCGTCATAGCTGCCGATGGGGGTTTCGGGGGCCTTGCCTGGCTGGGGAGGGCCCGGATGCGCCACCGCCGGATAGAAGCCGTCGCCGGGGGCATATTCCACCCAGTCCATGGCAAAACCATGGCGTGCGCTCA
>JBEKTB010000030.1:0-28968 GCA_049516495.1 Occallatibacter sp. | reverse complement strand
TTTGCCGCTGCCAGTGCATGCCGGTGGTCTGGCCGTCGTAGACCTGCATGCGGTACATGCCGATGTTGCGCTTGCCGGTGCGGGGGTCCCGCGTGTGCACGCAGGGCAGGGTGATGAACCGGTCGCCGTCGTGGGGCCAGCACTTGAGGATCGGGAACTGGTTGAGGTCGAAGTTGTCGCGCAGAATCACTTCCTTGCACGGAGCATCTTTGGCGCTGACGGTCTTGGGGAAGGCCGCGGTGAGCGCGCCCAACTGCGGCAGCATCTTGAGCTTGTCGAACAGGCCCTCCGGGGCCTTCATGTTCATCAGCCCTTTGATCCGCTCAGCGATTTCATCGAGCCGGTCGACACCAAGAGCCAGGGCCATGCGCCGCTCGCTGCCGAACTGGTTGATAAGAACCTTGTGGCCGGGGTGTCCTTTGACGTTCTCAAACAGGAGCGCCGGGCCGCCGGGCGGGTAATTCCCTGCACTGCTCTGCGCGCCCGCCGTTGCGCCCTGTGCTTTTGCGCCGATTTTGGAAACGCGGTCGGTAATCTCGGTGATTTCAAGCTCCGGCGAGACTTCTTCGCGGATGCGTTTCAGTTCGCCGTGCTTTTCGAGGGCTTTGATCCATTCGCGCAAGTCGTCGTAGGCCAAGGGTGCAAGCTCCTGGGAAATCGGTTCTTCCCCCATTCATAGTAACGGCTTACAAGGGATTTCAGGGCTTTGCGTCGGCGAGGGGACGTGTGGCATACTGCGCGCACGACGCTCGTATCGACCCAAAGGAGATTCATGAGCCATTCCCCGTCGAGTTATACCACCACGTACAAATCCGTACCCTACTTCAAGTTGCGCAAGCCAACCCCCAGCGGAGTCGCAGCAGCAGCCCCAGCCGCCGAGCCCTGGACCGTTCCCGCCCTCTGCGCGGCCTATAACTGGCCGACGGGCCTGGCCGGAGGCGGGGTCATCGCCATTGTCGAGTTGGGTGGCGGCTGGGTGCAGTCCGACATGGACGCATTTTTCCAGTCCATCGGGCAGCCATCGCCCGAGATTACCGACGTTTCCGTAGACGGCACCCAGAACAGCCCCAACCAGAGCGTCGGCTCGGCGGACGACCCGGACTATGAGGTCGCTCTCGACATCCAGGTGTCCGGGGCGGCCTACTACGTGGCTACCGGCCAGGCAGCCACCATTCGCGTTTACTGGTCGCAGGACATTGCTTCCGCCGTGCAGATGGCGAGCTCCGACGGGTGCGATGTGTGCACCATCTCCTGGGGCTCGGACGAAGCCAACTGGGGCAACACGGCTGCGGAACAGATGGAATCGGCCGCGCAGACTGCCACTGCCGCGGGAATGATCGTGTTTGCCGCAGCCGGCGACAACGATTCCAGCGACGGCGGGCAGACACCGGCCAACGTGGATTGCCCATCCTCCTGCCCACACGTGGTGGGCTGCGGAGGAACCTACAAGACAGCGACCGAGGAGACCGTCTGGAACGACAACCCCGGCCAGACTGACGGCGAGGGGACGGGCGGCGGCTATTCGACCATCTTCCCGGTGCAATCTTTCCAGATCGGCGCTCCGCTGGCGCCAGCCGACACGCAGTATGGATCCGGGCGCATGGTGCCGGACGTGGCGGCGGATGCGGACCCGAATACTGGTTACGAAATCGTTGTCCACGGTGCGCAGGCCGTGGTGGGCGGCACCAGCGCGGACGCGCCCCTGTTCGCGGGACTGTTTGCCTCGTTCGGGACCAAGCTGGGATTTGTTACGCCCACGCTGTGGGGGAATCAGAGCGCATTCAACGACATCACGGTGGGCAACAATGGGTTCTATGACGCCGCGATCGGCCCCGACCCCTGCAGCGGAATCGGATCGCCGATCGGAACCAGCATTGCGGCCCTTTTTGTATCGACCACCTGAGGATCACTTCCCGGCTGCAACCTGCGGGGACAGTATGGCAAAGGGTGAAGTGGCCGGGACCGCCTGCAGCGGAAATCCCAGCCGCTTCCACTCGTCGAATCCGCCGCGGAGGGGGCGGACGCGGTCGATGCCCAGCTTATGCAGGGTCATGGCTGTTTTGGCGGCCGTGGCCTCGCTGGGGCAGGTGCAGTAAAGCACGATGTCGCGGTCGCGGGGAATCTCAGAGTGACGCGCGGCCAGGGCTTCGGGCGAGACATGCAGCGCGCCGGGCAGGGTGAAGGGGTCCGGCAGCAGTTCCAGCGGGTGGCGCAGGTCCACGATGTAGATTGACTCGCCGGCATCGAGACGACGCTTTAGTTCCACGGGCTCCAGGCGCGCGGCAACCAGGTTTTTGATCACCATGCGGCGGCGAACGACGCGACCCAAGAGGAAGCCGGCGATGCCCAGCACCAGCAGGGCTCCGGAAAATCTGCCCGCCCAGTCCAGCACGCTGGTGTCGCGCTTGAGCAGGTCGCCGAAGAAGCGGCCGGCGGCCAGCAGGGCGCTCAGCCAGGCCAGGGCGCCGAGGCCGTCAAAGAACAGGAACCTGCCGTACGGCATTCCGTTCTCCCCGGCCACGGGCGGGGCCAGCATGGCCAGCCCGGGCACGAACTTGGCGATCAGGAGGGTGATTTCGCGGCGGCGGCCAAAGGAGTCCTGGGTGCGGCGAACACAGATGGTCGGCTCCAGCGACAGCTTGCACAGGAGGCGCAGCACATGATGCCCATAGCGGCGGCCGGCGTGGAACCATGCTGTGTCCGCAATGAGCACGGCGGCAAGGCCGGACAGCAAGGCGAGTGGGAAGCTGAGTTCGTGTTCGGCGGTGAGGGCTCCGGCGGCCAACAGGACCGGCGTGGCCGGCAGGGGGATGCCAAACTGCTCCACCAGAACCCAGGCGAAGAGCAGCAGGTACCCGTAGAGGAGGAGAATGTGAGTCGGTAACGCCATGGGGGAGGGCCCTGCCTTCGATTGATGGGATTGAGACCGCCCGCTCCGGGCTGCGAGTCAGGCGCAGGTGAGAACGCGGGTGGCCTCGCTTCATGTGATGAATTTCGGACTGAAATGGCTTCAGGCAAAGATCGATCAGAGGCTTGCGGGGAAGCGCACCGTCGGGTCCAGAGGAAATGAGCTTCAGTTTGCACAGATTGACTGGAATTCGAAGCCAGCGGGCACTCACACCTCAAACATTTTCTCAATCGTCCTGATCGGCAGAAAGAGCCGGTCGGGCTGAGCAGGCAGCGGCAGGAAGTCGTGTTTGAGATAGAAGCTTCGAGCACCGGCCTTGGCGTCAACGACAACTGCCCAGGAAGCAACCTGAATAGCCGCTTGCCATGCCCGTTCCAGGGCGTGAAACAGGAGAAATTCTCCTAATCCTTGGCCTTGCAAGGATTGAGACACGGCCATACGCCCCAGCAGCGTAACTGGAAGAGGGAACCTGGGCAGATTCTTCGCCGCGCCCGGTGGCAATTCAGCGGCTTGGATCGAATGCGCGGAAAGTGTGTAAAAGCCAGAAACGACTTTGCTGTCCAAAGTGAGAACAAATACGGCTGCAAGGTTACGCGTCTGATCCTGTCCCGCCTGCCGCTTAAGATAGACATCCAACGCAGGAACTCCGCAGAAGAAGGCCGCCCGGTCGTGATTCGGTCCGAGCGGCTCGACTTTGAATTCGGCTAAACCGATCTTGCTCGCCACTACTTGTCCATTCGTTCCTTGTACCGTTTGGCCGCAGCCTTCATGCGAGGACTGGGTTCAGGCGGATTGAGTAGAGCCTGCACGAAAACATCGCGATCCCGGTCTTCGAGAGTCCAAGTTGTGTGCAATTGAATGGTCCTGATGGCCGCCTCATCCGCATGTTGCACGATGAAGTCGGACAGAGACAGCCCCTTGAGGGCGGCAGCTCGCTCGATCCGCCTTTTCTGTTCAGGAAGCAGACGGGCCTCCGTGCGTTTCGTGCGCAGGGTAAGTGGCATGATATCAGTCTCCGAACTTGTACGGAGAATTGCCGTACACACCTATTAAATTGCGCCTTTTCGCTGCGAAGAGTCAACTGAATTCGCATTACGGTATAAGTTGTTTTGTCTCGGATCAACCTGCCTGCAATCCTTGTGGGTTGTGCCTCGTCAGTTGAATCTGAGCAAATCCAGCCGAGGATCCCGTTCCAAATGCCAGAAAAGCCGCCCGGGGGCGGCTCTTCACTGGATCGAGCGAAGAATCTTTACGGCTGGGACACGGTAACCGGGGTGGGCGGCATGACCTGGGCGTTCTGGCCCTTGGGGACGAAGTAATTGCGGTCCCAGAGGTTCTTGTAGAAGGCGCCGGTCAGTTCGGCGGCGCGGGGGCCGAAGGTGGGGCGGCCGCCTTCGAGGAAGAAGACCGTGACCAGGCTGCCCTGGGGCGAGTCGGAGTAGGAAGCGAACCAGCCGAAGCGGGTTCCCTTGTCGGAACAGGTTCCGGTCTTGCCAAAAACTGGGAGTTCCGTGAAGCTGGCGCGCAGGCGGCGGGCGGTGCCGTATTCGACCGCGCCGGCCATGCCGTCCTGCAGGTCGGGAACGTACCGGGCGATGTCCAGCGTCCGCTTGATCTTGGGCTGCAGAGCCGCAGCCTCCTGAGGGGTGGTGGGGTGCTGCAGGTAATAGAGAGTTCCGCCATTGGCGATGGCGGCCACATAGGCGCCCAGTTGCAGGGGGGTGAGCGAAACGCCCTGGCCGAAGCTGCACATGCGGCCCACGCCGCCCTCGGAGGCGGGCAGTTCATGGTCGGGATAGACACCCAACTGCTCGCCCGGAATGTTGTAGCCGGCCAGTTCGCCCAGCCCGAACTGGTTGGCGTAGTGGCGCACGCGCTCAAAGCCCAGTTCCCTGCCCAGTTCCTCGAAATAGAGGTTGTTGCTGTGGGCCAGAGCCTCGGTCATGTTCATGCGGAAACCGGCCAACTGCACCGGCGTGTCGCGGGTGACCAGACCTTCAGAAAGCGCGGCCATGGCCACGGTGATCTTGATGGTGGAGCAGGGCTCGGCGCCCGGCGAAAGCGCAAGCTTCTGGTTGACCATGGCCAGAATGCGCCCATTGGCCGGGTCGATGACCACCGCAGTGCCGTTCATGCCGGCCAGCGCATCGATGGCCGCCTGGCGAACCAACGGGTCTTCTCCGGCGGTCACATCTTCAGAAAAAATGTCTCCGCTGGCAAAGGAACTAGCGGTGAAGCGCTCAGAGAAGCGATGGCGGCGAGTGGTGAGGGACGCGCGGCGCGCAGTGGCTCGGGCGGCGCCTCTGGCGGTCAGGTGGGCTTGCTGGCCGGTGCGAGCAGCCTTGCCCGCTGCATGGGTTGCCCCGCTGCGCGCAGACGCGGATTTGCCTGCCGGAGCGGCCGCATGGGCTGCGGCGCGATGGCCAGCGGCGCGGTGCGTCTCAGTCAGATGGGATTCGGACGCCTTTGCATGATGCAGCGTGTGCGGCGCGTTCAACGCCGACGCGACCCCGGCGCCAGCGCCGGAACCAACGAGAAACATCCCCAGTGCGCAAACCCAAGACAACTTCATCCAGTCAGCATCCTCTCAGCAATGGATCTTCTGCCGTACGTCTGCCCAGGGGCGGCGCACTTCTCTCTTATCGGCCCATTCGCAAGCCGGCTTCGGCTCTCGTCGCGGATGAGGCTAACTCTATTTCAGAAGCTTCGGCCCCGGAGTGATCCAAGTCACTGTGCAAACCAACCGTTGATTCTTCACACAATACCGGAAACTTCGGCGCGATCGCTGTCTTTTTTCGAACCAATCGCATTTTTTCGGGGCTGCTTACGACTATACAGCCCCGTAACCCGAATTGGCACACCCTCTCCTTGCGTGTTCGAACGCTTAAAACTGAATCCGGCGCATGAAGGCCGGGGTATCCAGATCGCGCTGAGCTTCTTCAGGGGACTCGGTAAAGAGCGTGACCGCCGGGTCGGCGCGATGCTCGTCCAGGGTCACCGGGCTGCGTCCACCGCCGAATTCCGGAGCGTAATCCCTGGGCAGCGGCGTATAGATCGGCTCTTCGGACATTTCGTCGAACTGGGGCCGGGCGGGGCCATTCATCTGCTCCGCATCAAAAGGCGCGGCCGCGTCAACAAGGGGAGCATCGGCGGCGACGGGAGACGAAGCCGAGAAGAAGGCCCGCTCGTCCATCTCGTCCGCCTGCACGTCGTGTTCCTCGTCTTCCTCGTCCTGCGAGAGGAAGCGCGCCGGCGGGGGGGCGGGTTTGGAGGACAACTCGGGCTCGTCGAACCAGTTGTCAGTGGCCACCAGGGGCACCGTGACCGAGGGCATCTGGACCATGGGCACCGAAACCACCGGCGTCTCTTCCACGCTCAACATACGGGCGCGACGCTCCGGCATCTGGTCGCGAAAGCCGGTGGCGATGACGGTGATCTTGACCTCGTCGCCCATCTTCTCGTCCAGCACCGCGCCGAAGATGATATTGGCGTCTTCGTGGGCGGCGGACTGGATGAGGGACGAAGCCTCGTTGACCTCGGAAAGTCGAAGAGTGCTGGAGCCGGTGATGTTGATCAGGATGCCGCGCGCGCCGTCGATGGCGCCGGCTTCGAGCAGCGGCGAGGCCATGGCCGCCTGGGCGGCTTCGACGGCGCGATTTTCGCCCGAGCGGATGGCCGTGCCCATGACCGCGTGGCCCATGCCTGCCATGGTGGTCTTCACGTCGGCAAAGTCGCGGTTGATGATGCCGGGGATGGTGATGATGTCGCTGATGCCCTGCACGCCCTGGCGCAGCACGTCGTCGGCGATGCGGAAACTCTCAAAGAAGCCGGCGTCCTTGGCTACGGCGAGCAGTTTCTCGTTGGGGATGACGATCATGGTGTCGACGCTCTCCAGGAGCTCCTTCAGGCCGCGCTCGGCCTGCTGCAGGCGGCGCTTGCCTTCAAAGCCAAAGGGGCAGGTGATGACGGCGACGGTGAGAATGCCCATTTCGCTGGCCAGCGAGGCGATGACCGGCGCGGCTCCGGTGCCCGTGCCTCCGCCCAGGCCGGCGGTGACAAAGACCATGTCTGCGCCTTCGAGGGCTTCGATGATCTTCTCCGAATCTTCGAGAGCGGCGCGGCGGCCCACGTCGGGGTTGGCTCCGGCGCCGAGGCCGGAGGTGAGGCGCACCCCAAGCTGGAGCTTTACCGGGGCCTGCGAAAGCTTGAGCGCCTGCACGTCGGTGTTGGCGGCGATGAACTCCACGCCCTCCATGCGGGCCTGGATCATGCGATTGACGGCATTGCCGCCGCCTCCGCCCACGCCGATGACCTTGATGCGGGCTCCGCGCAAACCTTCGTCGTGATACTGAATGCGCATCTCTCCGGCTTCATTGCTGAACTGTTCCATTTGGGTTCAAGCCTCCTGATTCATGGCTGATAAGCGTCTACGGTTAAAAACTGGCTGCGAAAATGGCGCGCAGCTTGGATCGCAAATTGTTGTTCTCCGCCGCACGGTTGACCCGCGTGCGGTGGGCATACAAAAGCATGCCGATCGCGGTGGAAAAGCCGGGGTGCACCAGCTCACCGGGCATATTCGAAAGGCGCACCGGCATGCCGGTGCGCGCCGGCACCCGCAACTGGCTCTCGGTAACGTCGAGCATTCCGGGCAGCATGGCTCCGCCGCCGGTGAGGACGCAACCGGCGCCGAGGGCCTCGACAACGCCTCCCTGGCGCAGGCTCTCCTTCACAAAGTAGAGCAGCTCGCGCGCCCGGGGCTCAAGAATCTCGGCAATC
The DNA here is from genome assembly GCA_049516495.1 of Occallatibacter sp. GTDB lineage: Bacteria > Acidobacteriota > Terriglobia > Terriglobales > Acidobacteriaceae > Telmatobacter. Next base: position 21,284 of record JBEKTB010000030.1, on the reverse strand, counting down.
ATGCGCAGGCGCAGCCGTTGCGGATTGGGGTTGGCGATCTCGATTTCCGCGTCCTGGGGAACAGCCGTCACCACGGCGTTTCCGTAGTGGCGTTTCAGCTCTTCGGCCTGGGCCACGGGCATCTGCAGGCCGATCGCCAGGTCATTGGTAAAGTGCTGCCCTCCCACCGGCACAGAGCCTGTGTGGGCCACGGCGCCCTCAAAAAACACCACCAGGTCACTGGATTGGGCGCCGATGTTGAGCAGGCATACGCCCAGTTCCCGCTCGTCGGCCGAAAGCGTCGCTTCGGCGGCGGCAATCGACTCCAAAACCGCCTCGGTGACCTCAAGACCGGCCCGATTGGCGCAGGTCACCGTGCTTTGCAGTGCCGAGCCCGAGCAGGTGGCGATGTGCAGATCGACTTCCAGTCGCGCCCCCACCATGCCTACGGGGTCAAAGATGCCCGGCTGGTCGTCGAGAATGAACTGGCGGGGCAGCAGGTGCAGAATCTCGCGGTCCGGCGGTCTTTCGACGGCCCGGGCACGCTCGACGGCGCTGCGCACGTCCTCTTTGCCGATCTCGCGCATGCGGCTGCCCAGTTCGATGCCGCCGTTGGTGTTGAGGCCGCGGATGTGCGGGCCGCCCACGCCCACGACACACTCGTCAATGTTGGCGCGCGCAACTCGCTCGGCCAGTTCGTTGGCGGCCTTGACCACCTTGGCGGCTGGGGCAAGCTCGGCGATCAACCCCTTGCGCATGCCGGCCGACTCCACGATGCCGTGGCCGCGATAGCGCAGCGATCCTTCGTTCAGGTCCGCCGCCAGCACGCGCGTCCAGGCGCTGCCGATGTCCAGCACCACGATCAGGTTGTCCTGCTTCTGGCTCATCGCGCTCACTGGCCTTCTCCGGCAGTCGCAGCCGGACGGGCGGTTGGGGTGGTCTTCTGCTTGCTCAGGTTGAGCGCGGCGCGTCTGGCCTCCGCGCGTTTTTTCTCGTTTGCCTTGTTCAGGGCCGTCCTCTGGGCGGACCTGGAAGGCGTCTTCGTCTTTGCGGGAGACTTGCCTGTCGACTTTCCGGATTTGGCCTTGGTTGCCGGCTTGCCGGTCGCCAACTTGGAAGACCCGGACTTGCTCGCCGCAACATTCGACGGAGACGGCTTCCCTCCCGCCTTGTTGGCGGACACCGTTCCAGGCGCCTTGTCTTCTGTTGCTTTTGCGCCAGCCGCTGACTGCTCGTCGGCGGTGCTTTGCGCGACGTTGGAGCCGGGAGCCATCTCCAGCACCACCTGCTGGTCATAGCGGAGATCCACCGCCGTCAATTTCGGATATTGCTGACGCCACTCGGCGATATGCGCCTTGTAGTGCTGGTAGCGCTCCAGAAAGTGGTCCTCGCCGAAATGGAGCAGGGTGGTGTCGTCCTGCATGGTGACGCGGGCATCCTCGGGATCGGTCAGATCAACCTCGGAAATTTGGGTCGACAGCTTCTGGCCGCTCGAGTCCAGCTCCTGAAGCAGGCGTCCATACACCGCCATGCGCGCCTGACGGGCCGGCAGCGGGTCGCGGGGATCGATGCCGGTGAGCGTGGGGAACGAGTAGTGGTGCTGGGCCATGGTGGCTGCCGGCATGGTGAGCAGGACACCGTTGGCGTCTACCAAGCCGAATTGCTGGCCCTGGCGCGCGAAGGCCACCGGCTGGCGCTCCACCACGGAGACGCGAATCTGGTCAGGGAACAGGCGCATCACCGTGGCCTTTTCGATCCAGGGAATCTGCTCCAACTGTTTGCGCCGCTCCCGGAGGGGAACGAAGAAGATGTTGCGCCCGATATCTTCCCCGAAGACCGGCAGCATCTCCGCGCGGCTGACCTGGGTGAGCCCCGAGGCCTCGATGTTGCTTGCGCCGGCGATTCGAAAACGGCCGTCGCGCTCCAGATAAGTTTTCAGAAAGAAGGTGCCCGTGGCCAGGCCGCCGAGGACGATCAATGCGCACAAGCCCAGGAACACACGCCCCGCCGTGCTGGTGGGGCGCCACCATGGCCCGCGGAGTTGATCCCTGCCAGACCAGTCCTGGCGCGGACCGTCCGGACGCTGCCCGCCGAAGCGGCCACCGTTGGCGTAAGAAGATGCGTCGCGATCCGCGTCGTTCATATCCAGCGGCATGCCGGGCAATGTGCGACCCGTCGGGGGCACACCCTGCTGCACGCGCCGGACGCGAGGCTCCGCGGGCGCTTCATCTTCCCACTCCAGGGAACGGGTTGTGTCGCTGCTCTGTCTGATCACGCCTGAGCAAGGTCGTGAGAATCGCCAGGTTCAACTATAGCGTGGGGCGAGGCGGGTTTTTCCGGCAAGAATGCGGGGGGAATCCGCGCCGTTACGGGGGCGCCTGATGGAGCGATACCTTGCGCCAGGCACTGCATTGCTCCAATCGGCGATAGGCGGCATTCGGGTGGAATCGATCGCGCTGCCCGGCATCGCGGCAAGAGCATGCAGTTTCAGCCTCTTCGCTTTCTCAGCACCCAGGTCGTCATGCAGCGGTAGTCCTGGACGATGGTGGTCTTCAGCGGATCCACCAGGACGGCGTTCATTTGCTCCGTCAGGCTGAGAAGCAGGGGTTGGTCGACCAGGAACCACTCTGAACCGTCGGGAATCAGAAAAATGTTGCCCCGCAGCCGTTTGAAGTCCATACCAATCCGCGAACCCAGGCGGCAAAACAGCATTCCGCCGGGCTTGACCGCTCGCCACAGTTCCGCCAGCATGGTTCGGAAGTGGCGGTCGTCGCGCGCAAAGTGAAGCACGGCATTGCACAGCACCACGTCCGCAAAGCCGTCAGGAAACGGCATGTGCTCGATCGATCCTACCTGGAAGTTCTCCGCGGGCAAGCCGGTCTGAAGCGCCGCGGACAGTTGACGGACGTGCTCCACACCCTCGCCATCCTCATCGAGCGCAAAGACTTCGCACCCGGTGCGCAGCAGATGTACGAGGTTGCGCCCATAACCGCATCCGGCATCCAGAACCCGCATGCCGGGCTCAATGTTCCCGCGCAGAATCTGGTCGAAGATATAGATATCGATCTGGCCGAACTGCTCTTGAACGCTTAACGTCACTCTGCCGACCTCCGCAAGGAATATTTGGGTGAACCCTTAGCCATGCCAACACTCCCTCAGGGGCTAAACAGACCGCGGAAAAAGGGTGCTTCGCGAGTGGGATGCTCGAAGAACACGCCTCAGGGGCTGAAGCCCGCGTTGATTTTGTTGCCTTTATGCCGGGACTAAAGTCCCGGCCTACCAGTCCCGATCTGCCGCCCGAATCGAGTTTTTCCGCAGCCTGTAAGCCCGTTCGTTTTTTGACTTTGCGGCACGACTAAAGTCGTGCGCTGACACTTTTCGCAGCACAGGATGAGTTCTTTCGCAGTCGGCAAATCCCGCAATTGTCTGTGGCCTGGATGCAGGACGTATGCCTCTTTCGACTAAGGCGGCGTCTTAGACGGACTCTGAAACTGCTTCCAGCGCCGCCAGGATCTGAGGAGCCAGTTGGCTGACGTTGCCTGCGCCGAGGGTGAGGACCAGGTCGCCTTCCTTTGCCTGGGCGACGACGGCGGCAACGGCCGAGGGGAAATCCGGGGTGAACTGGACTTGCGGGCCCTCGATGCGCGCTGCCAGCAGTTCTGCCGTTACACCGGGGATGGGCTCCTCGCTGGCGGCGTAGATGGGCAGTACAGTGAGCGTGTCGGCGTCAAGGAAGGCGTTGCGGAAACGGTCCAGAAGGTCGAGGGTGCGGGAGTAGCGGTGGGGCTGGAAGACGACGTGAATCTTCTTGAAGCCGCACTCGCGGGCGGCGGCGAGGGTGGCGCTGATTTCCGTGGGATGGTGGCCGTAATCGTCCACCACGGTGACGCCGCGCGCCTTGCCGCGCAACTGGAAGCGCCGGTCCACACCGCGAAAATGATTGAGGCCCTCGGCGATGTTGTCCGCGGAAACTCCAAGCTGATGGGCGATGGCCACGGCAGCCGTGGCGTTGAGCACGTTGTGGCGGCCGGGCACATGCAGTTCAAATGGCCCCAGCGGTCCGGCGGCGGTGACGACCTGGAAGCGCGCGAAAGGCCCGTTCCCTGCCTCAAGAAACTCCAGCCGGTAGTTGGCCTCCGCGGCCACGCCATAGGTGAAGACGCGGCGATGCGCGCGCGGCAGGATGGCCGCGAGCTGTGGATTGTCAAGGCAGGCGGTGACCGCGCCGTAAAACGGAAGCTTGTCAATGAAGGTGAGGAAGGCCTGCTCGACGTCGGCCATGTCGCGGTAGCAGTCCATGTGTTCGCGGTCGAGATTGGTGACCACGGCCAGGATGGGCGAGAGCTTGAGAAAGGAGCGGTCGCTCTCATCGGCCTCGGCAACCAGGTATTGCGAACTGCCCAGCTTGGCGTTCGAGCCCAGCGCGTCGACCCGGCCTCCAACCACGACAGTGGGGTCAAGGCCGCCGGCGGCGAGCACGCTGGCCACCATCGACGTGGTGGTGGTTTTGCCGTGCATGCCGGCGATGGCGATGCCGTACTTGAGGCGCATCAGTTCGGCCAGCATCTCCGCGCGCTGAATGACGGGAATCTTGCGGGCGTGGGCTTCGAGCACTTCAGGATTGGCGGGCGAGACGGCCGAACTGGTGACCACAACCGTGGCTCCGGCGATGTGGCCGGCCTCATGCCCCTGGTAGACGGTGGCGCCCATTTGGGCAAGGCGGTCGGTGACCGGCCCACGGCGCAGATCGGAGCCCGAAACCTTCATACCGAGGTTCAGCAGGATCTCCGCGATGCCGCTCATGCCGATGCCGCCGATACCGATGAAGTGCGCGTGCTGAGAGGTGGCGAACATTAAAGGCAAAACTCCACTCTAAGGCGAAACTCCACTCTAACATTCGCACCCGCGGACTCTTCCCAGAGGCAAAGACGGGCGCCATAAACCCCTGATTTTCGAGAAAGTTGCGGAGGTTTATTTTCGCTTGGCGGGCGCAACCTTTGTCCGCAACCGCTGTTGAACCTGTACATAACCGGCACGCCGGAGGGGCAGAAACAGACAAGCCCCATCGGAAGCAAGCCGGGCCGGACGGTTGAGAGCAGGCCGGCAGGGACGGAGGGGTTATGAGGAACTGGATGCTGGGTGCAGCGGTGGTGGTAGCGGGCGGATTGGGCATGGGCGCAGCGACGGCCCAGGCGGCCGAGTTTGGGATTTATGCGCGCGGACCGGTGGCTTACGTTCCGCCCTGCCCCGGAGCTGGATACTTCTGGGTCGCCGGCTACCAGGCCAACGGCTATTGGATTCCGGGGCGCTGGGAGTTCAGAGGCGTTCGCGAAGGGGGAGCATTTGCGCGATTCGACCACGGGCGGGACTATGACCGGCACTTTGACCGGGGCCATGGCTGGGATCGGGATCACGACCGCTTCCGGCGGTAAGTTGCAACTGGATGCCGGCTTTGCGGGGCCTCTCCCTGATGGGGGAGGCCCTTTTTGCGCTCGACTGAAGTTGTGTTGTTTCCCACCCTTTCCGCAAAAACCGCGGAAAGGATGGGGCACCCTCAATGGTGCGACAACGAGCGGTTAGCAACGAGCGGTTAGGGACCTAGCTGGCAACAAGCGCGGCGCGGCGGCGACGGGCGAGAAGGGGCAGGACCTGGGCTTGGGCGTCTTCGACGGTGAGGCCGTATTTGGCGCGCAGGTCGTCGATTTTGCCGTGCTCGATGAACTGGTCGGGCCAGCCGATGCGGACCACCGGAACCCGGCAGCCCATCTCCTCCAGCGCTTCAATGACCGCTGAGCCGAAACCACCCATCTTGACGTGGTCCTCAAAGGTGACGAAGGCGGCCACGCGATGCGCGTACTGCTCGAGCATCTCCCGGTCAAGGGGTTTGATGAAGCGGGGATTGATCAGGGCGGCGGAGTAGCCGTCGCGCTCCAGGCGGGCGGCCAGTTCGGTTGCCAGGGACATCATGGGGCCAAGGCCGAGGATTGCGACATCGGAGCCGTCCTTGAGGATTTCGGCTTTCCCGACGGGAATCACCTGCGGCTCGGACTTGCGCTCCACGCCGCAGCCCACGCCGCGGGGATAGCGAATGGCGCTGGGACCGGGAAGCTGGAGGGCGGTCTTGAGCATGTCGGCCAGTTCGTCTTCGTCCTTGGGAGACATGAGGACAATCCCAGGCACTCCGCGCAGGTAGGCGATGTCGAAGAGGCCGTGATGGGTGGGACCATCGTCGCCCGACAGGCCCGCTCGGTCCATGCAGAAGACTACCGGGAGCTTTTGCAGGCAGACGTCGTGGACGATGGGGTCGAAGGCGCGCTGCAGGAAGGTGGAGTAGATGGCGCAGACGGGACGGAAGCCGCGGGTTGCCATGCCGGCGGCAAAGACGACCGCGTGCTCCTCGGCGATGCCCACGTCGAAGTAGCGCTTGGGATGATGGGGGCGGAACAGGTCGAGGCCGGTGCCGTTGGGCATGGCTGCGGTGATGGCCACGATATGCTCGTCCTCGTTGGCCAGCTTGACGAGGGTGTTGGCGAAGACCTCGGCATACGTGGCCTGGCCGGCGGGCTTGGTCTCGCCGGTTTCAGGATCGTAGGGCCCCAGGCCGTGGAACTTCTTCTGCAGGTCAAGGGCGGGCTGGAACCCGCGGCCTTTTTGCGTGAGCACGTGCAGCAGCACGGGGCGGTTTTCAGCCTTGAGAAACTTGAAAGTCTCGACCAGCAGGGGAATGTTGTGGCCGTCGATGGGGCCGTAGTATTGCAGGCCGAACTCCTCAAAAAGGATGGAGGGCCAGAGCATGCTCTTGGCCGCCTCTTCGGCGCGGCGGGCCACTTCGATCGCCGTCTTGCCGCCCAGTTTCTCGATGATGCGGTGGGCAGAGGCGTGCAGGTTTTTGTAGTGCTCGTTGGTGACGATTCTGTGGAAGTAACGGGCGATGGCGCCCACGTTGCGGTCGATGGACCACTCGTTGTCGTTGAGCACGACGATGAGGCGCTTGGTCTGCTCGCCGATGTTGTTGAGGGCCTCGAAGGAAATGCCATTGGTGAAGGCGGCGTCGCCGGCCACGGCAATGACGTGTTCCTTGCCGCCGGCCAGGTCGCGGGCCACGGCCATTCCCAAAGCCGCTGAAAGCGCGGTACCGGCGTGGCCGGCTCCGTAGCAGTCGTGCTCGCTCTCGGTGCGCAGCATGAAGCCGTTGAGCCCGCCGGGCTGGCGAATGGTGTCGAGGCGGTCGACACGGCCGGTGAGGATCTTGTGGATGTAGGACTGGTGGCTGACGTCGAAGAGCAGCTTGTCTTCGGGGGTGGAGAAGACCGTGTGCAGGGCCAGGGTGAGTTCGACCACGCCCAGGTTGGGGCCAAGGTGACCGCCGGTTTTGGAAAGCGTCTGAATGAGGAATTCGCGAATTTCTTCCGCCAATTCGGTCATTTGCGTGAAGTTCAAGCGCTTGAGGTCGGCGGGTGAGTGGATGGTCCCGAGCAGTGTTGCCATGGTTTCCTTCTCCCGAAAAACGCCGGGAATCCAAGAAAAAAGCCCCCTAGACACCGGGGCCATTCGAGCCAGCTTAGCCAACCGCTAGTATAGCAACGTCGCGGATTCGGGCACTGTTCAAATTAGACGGTCATTTCGATGGTTCGGGACGCCGGATGCAAGCAGCCGGGCAATTCCAGCTTGCGGTGAACCTTCGCAAGCGTCCCCGCAAGCCATCGTTGTACGATGGGCGCATGGAACGTCAAGGTTGCCGGAGGAGTGTGAACGTGGCGGGAAACTGGAAGATGATTCTGGGTTTAGTGGTACTGGCGGGGACGGCGACTGCTCCCCTGGCGGTTCAGGGGCAGTTGGGTTTCCCGGACCCCAGCTCGCAGGCGGCTCCTAACCCGCTCAGCGACTCCACTGTGAATCCGGGCAAGATGTTGTTGTTCGACCTGGAAGCGCGGTTTGCGAAAGACGTGCTGGCGCGCGGCGGAGCCGCATTTGCCGACTGGTTTGCCGAAGACGGCGTGGCGCTGGGCAACGGAGCGGCGCCGCTGGTGGGCCGCGTGGCGATTGCCAAATCCGCCAACTGGGATCCCAAGGTGTATCAACTGACCTGGACCCCGACCGAGGCCCAGATGGGACCATCGGGCGATGTGGGCTACACCTGGGGCCATTTCGAGGGGCACAGCAAAGACGCGAACGGGAACCCCGTGGTGACATCGGGGCGCTACATCACCATCTGGCGCAAACAGCCCGACGGGAACTGGAAGGTGGTTCTGGACGCAGGGGCCAATGAGCCGGCCGGCGCCGGGGATTGCTGCAAATTGCCCGCTACGAACTGACAGGCAAAGGCCGGCCCGGGCTTTCCGGCGGGGGAGTGGCGTGCGGATGCGAGCGATCCGGGCCGCTGACGATATAGTGCTTGATTTTTCAGCGATTTATGCCGCAGTGGTGGGCGCACCCTAATCCCTTGCACTGGATTGGCCGGCAGCTCCTTATCGATCCGGCCCTTGAAAGAGTGTTGGGCCTTCCCACCCATTTCGCGATAAAACCTGCGAAATGGATGGGGCACGGTGCTTCTATCTGGGGGCCGGATCAATAGTGGCTAAAGCCCAACCCGACTGGCGCGGTTTGCGCCGGGACTAAAGTCCCGGCCTACCAGTCCCGGCCTATCGGTCCCGGCCTGCCGGCGTCGACCCAGAAACTCCGTCCTAGCAACCCCGGCCGGCAGCCCGATTGAATTTTTTTGTGGGTTGTGGGAGGCCTGGCTCGGAGAACGGGAACCGAACTCTTGGCAATGCGGACGAGACGAGGAGTAAGGTTCCTTTCGTAACTGCCCATTGGCCTTGAATCAAGAAAATCAGTTACTTAGGTGGTACGTCTTTCGGTCGGGAACTCCCCCGTTTGTGCCACAGCCAGCTCCCGAAATTGGACCGATACTTGAGAACAGGTATACGTGTCCTATGTTCCTGGCTCAGGGTTTACATCGAGGGGAGCGCCAGAGAGTGTCTTCGCGATCGGAATTCGACATCTTTGACCGCAATCCAGACCCGGCTCTGGACGAACTCACCCAACTGGCTGCAATGCTGAGCGGTTCCGACTACGCCTATATTGGCTGGACAGACTTCAGCCGCCTGTGGTTCAAGTCGACGTATGGGTTCCAGGGGATGGACCAGCCGCGAGCGACGACCGCCTGCCAGTGGATGCTGGAGAAGGGCGAACCGCTGCTGATCCGGGACGCCGCCGACGATCCGCGTTTTCCACCCGAAGGGATTGAGCTGGCCAACGCCAGGCACTGCCGCTCGTATGCGGGAACGCCGCTGATTGCCAGTTCCCGGAGAATTGTAGGCACCCTGGCGGTGCTGGCAGAAGGACCGAATCAGTTCAGCCGCGAGCACCTGTCTCTTTTGCAGGTGCTGGGCCGCCAGGTGGTGACGCGACTCGAACTCTATGGCCGCATCCAGGCGCAGGAGCAGGCGCAGCGGGCACGGCAGCGGATGGAACGCGCGCTGGCCATCGAGCGCTGCTTTGTGGCCGCCACGCTGGACTCGATTCCGGCGCTGGTGGCGGTTCTGGACACGGCGGGGCGCATGGTGCGGCTGAATTACCCCTGCGTACAGTTGACCGGGCTGAGCCTGGCCGACGCGGTGGGGCGGCCGTTTGTGGAAGAGGTTCTGGAGCCCGGACAACGGGCGTGGGCGGCGGCCAAACTTCGCGAGGCCGCGGCAGGCCAGGTGTCGGGACCGCACGAGACGGCATGGCGGATCGCCGGCGACCCCGCCAAATCGGTGCGGCGCATCAGTTGGACGCTGCGTCCGCTGCAGGGACCCAATGGCGAGATCCAATACCTGATTGTGAGCGGGCAGGACGTAACCGACCAGCGGCAGGTGGAGATGGCTCTGCTGTCGAGCGAGACGCGCTACCGGCAGGTGGTGGAAAACTCGCTGGGATTCGTGTTTACGTGTTCGATGGAGGGCCGGCTTACCTCGCTGAACGCCTTCACGGCCGAGACACTGGGCTATCGGACCGAGAACCTGGCCGGGCGCGCCATTGCCGACCTGCTGGATTCGCCGGGCGCGGCCGCATTCCAGGATTGCCTTCAGACCCTGAAAACCAGTGAAGAATGGCAAGGCTCCCTGGCGCTGCGGCGCAGCGACGGCGTCTACCGGCGTATCGCCCTCCGCAGCCGGCGGATGGAACTGCCGGGCGAGCTGCCGTTCATTCTGAACCATGGCATGGACGTGACCGAGCAACATGAGGCGGAGGAGGCGCTGCACCTGGCCACGCGACAGCGCGAACTGATTCTGGAATCGGTGGGCGACGGGATTTATGGCATCGACCTGGAAGGCCGGCTGACCTTTATCAACCAGGCCGCGGCGCGCACGCTGGGCTACACGCCGGAACAGTTGACGGGCCGGGATCTGCACGAGATCATCCATCACAGCCACGCCGACGGAACACCTTATGCAAAGGCGAACAGTCCGATTCTTGAGGGAATGCGCCGCGCGGAGACCATCCGCATGCGGGACGAGGTTTTCTGGTGCAAAGACGGCGGCAGCATACCGGTGGAGTACAGCGCCAACCCGCTGATCGAGGACGGGCAGATATCCGGCATGGTGGTGGCTTTCCAGGATGTGTCGGAGCGCAGGCGCCTGGAAAAGATGAAGGATGAATTCATCTCCACGGTGAGCCATGAGTTGCGGACCCCGTTGACTTCGCTGCGCGCATCGCTGGGACTGATTTCGTCCGGCTCACTGGACAAGCGGCCGGAGAAGCAGCGGCAGATGGTTGCAATGGCGATCGACAACTGCGACCGGCTGGTGCGGCTGGTGAACGACATTCTGGATTTCGACAGCGTGGAACGAGGCAAGCTGCCGCTCGATCGCCGGAAGGTAGAAGCCGTGGACCTGTTGCGGCGCGCGGCAGACGTGGCGCATGGAGCGGCCAGCCAGGCGAAGATCCATTTTCGCATCGACGCGCCGCCGGCGCCGGTTGTGGCCGACGAGGAGCGCATCCTGCAGGTGCTCAATGAACTGGTGGCCAACGCCCTCAAGTTTTCGCCCTCCGAGACGGTCATCCGCCTGACTGCGAAGGCCCCGGATGCGGACTCCAACGGCCACGGCGAGGTCTGCTTCGGGGTCGAGGATCAGGGCCGCGGCATCGCCCCGGAGAAGCTGGAGCGTATCTTTGAGCGATTCCAGCAGGGGGACGCCTCGGACTCCCGCGCGCTGGGAGGAACAGGCCTGGGCCTGGCCTTGTGCCGCAGCATCGTGGAGCAGCATGGGGGGCGGATCTGGGCCGAAAGCACGGCTGGCCGGGGCAGCCGCTTCCTATTCACGCTGCCGGCGGCCGACGCTTCTTAAACGCCATTTCAAATTAATGCAGATGATACTGGCTGCCCATTTTTTCGGGTGGGCCCGGTTCGCCGAAATAGTATCCCTGCGCTTCGTCGCAGTTGTTGGCCCACAGGAATTCCAAAGCTTCAGCCGTCTCGACGCCTTCGGCGATCACTCTCAGGTTGAGGCGTTGGCCCATGCCGATCATGGCCCTCACCATGGCCATCTCATCGCCCCGCCTGGTGATTCCGCGAACAAACGAGCGATCGATCTTGAGAGCGCCCAGGGCCAGTTTTTGCAGGTTTCTCAGGTTGCAGTCGCCAGTGCCGAAGTTATCGACCGACACCTGGACGCCCCAGTCCTTCAGGGTTTTCAGAATGGATGCCGTGCGCGCAGGTTCCTTGGCCAGAACGCACTCACTTACATCCAGTTCCAGAGAGGATGGGTCGAGGCCGGTGGCGCCGAGGATGGCGAACAGACTCTCCAGAAAGTCCGGGCTGCGCAACTGGACTTCAGAGATATTGACGGCCACCGTCCTTGAGGAAAAACCCGCGTCGGCCCATGCTTTGGCCTGGTTGCAGGCCTCATGGAGCACCCATGCGCCGAGGGGAAGAATCAGGCCGGATTCCTCGGCAATGGGAATGAACTGCGCCGGCGGCACCGAACCGAGCGTGGGATGCGTCCAGCGCAACAGGGCCTCGGCGCCGATGATCGCTCCCGTCTTGAGGTCGACCTTGGGCTGGTACTGCAGCTTGATTTCACCCCGCTCCAGAGCGTGCCGCAAACCCTGTTCGACAGAGTGGCGCGCATCGACGATGACATTCATCTCCGGCTTGAAGAACTGGTAGGTTTGACGGCCGTTTCTCTTTGCAAGATACATGGCCGCGTCCGCGTTCTTGATGAGAGTCTCCGCATCCCGGCCGTCGCCGGGATAGACGCTGACGCCAAGACTTCCGGTCACGTAGATCTGGTGACTGTCGATGCAATGAACCTCCGCCACCGCCTTCAACAACCTTGCCGCGGTCGAAGAGGCATCTTCAGGACGCTTCAATTCCTGCAAGAGCACGATGAATTCATCGCCTCCCTGGCGGCTCACGGTGTCCGGGGCACGGACGCAATCGAGCAGGCGCCTGGCTACCGATTGCAGGAGTTTGTCGCCTACCAGATGTCCGAGGGAGTCATTGACGTTTTTGAAGCCGTCCAAATCCATGAACAGGACCGCGGCCTGGCCTTTCTGCCGGCGTGCAAGAACGATCGCCTGGGTCACACGATCGTTGAGGAGGGCCCGATTGGGCAAGCCGGTGAGGGGATCGTGCTCGGCAGCATGGGCCAGTTTCTCCTGCATGATCCGCTTGTCGCTCACGTCACGGAAAACGAGCACCGCCCCGGTGACTTGCCCTTCCCGATCGTGAAGCGCGGCGGCGGAATCTTCGATGAAGATCTCCCTTCCGTCGCGTTGGATGAGGATACAGTTGGCCGGTAGCGGCTGGGTCCAGTCTTTCTTGACCCTGACCACTCTCTCAATTGACCTGTCGAGTGCCCCGCGCGTCTCGGCGTCCACAATCCGCAAGACTTCGCCCATGGGCTGGCCAACAGCCTGGGCTCCCGGCCAGCCGGTCAATCTTTCCGCAACGTGATTGATGAAGGTGATGTTGTCCTCGACGTCGGTGCAGATTACGGCATCGCCGATGGAATCCAGAGTCACGCTGTACCACTCTTCGCGCCTTTGCACCTCATTGAGCGCTTCTTCGCGACGCTTCACTTCCCGAAGGATGATAGCCGCGAGAGAGCACACAAACAGGGCCTTGAGAACAGCGGTCAGATAAAGTGCGAGGACGATGATGCCGTTGCTCTTTTGCAACGCGGTGGTCCGGACGGACACGAGCGAGGTCTCCTCCTGCTCCATCTGGGCTACGAGATTGACGATCCTGTTCATAGCGACCAGACCCGCATTGGACTCAACCAGCGCCTCAGCTTCTTTCTGGCGGTTGGAGCTGTAAAGAGAGATGGTTTGGCCCAGTTCGGCCAGCTTTGCATGGCTCAGGGCGCGCAATTCGGGAATCCGCGCCTGTTGATGGGGATAGCCGGCAGTCAAGCGCGCCACGTTGTTGATGGCAGGCTCAATTGCGGCGACGGATTGATTGTAGGATGTCAGATATTTTGGGTCGCCGGTGTACAGAAAGCCACGCTGGCCAATTTCGGCGTCTTTGAGAAGCGACTCGGTTCTCTCCAACTGGAACAACACCTGACCTGAGAGGTTGACTCGAGCCTGATTGCCGATCTGGACGTCCAGTTGACGCCTCAGAATGAGAGTGTTGACCGCCAACAGGATCAGGATGAACACGAAGCCTGCAATGAAAGCCAGACGCTTCAGGAGCATCTGCCTATTGCGACTCCTGGTCTCCCGGTATTTGCCCAGTCTCAAAGGCATACGATCGTACCCCCAGGGAAGCGGCGTTTTGATGGGGACGAGAGCCGCGTGGGCGCGTTTCCTTGCCTGAAACGCAAATACTTCAATCGATGCCGCTCAACGGGTTGAGTAGGACTCGCCCCAAGTTGCGCGGGTAGTTCTGGCCCTGGGTGAGATGCTCCTGCGTACTCTGAGCTCGTTCTGCGCGCTCTGCCGGACTAGCTGGATAGCAGTCGGCCACCTCGCGACTGGACAGCAATCCAGTGGAGACAGGGGTCGCGGCTGCACATGCCCCGCAGGCCGGTTCAATTCCTTGCCGATCGGCTATGACGGGGTTCAGCGGCTCAATGCAACGGGGGTTAGTTCTCTGCAACGTCCATGCATTCAACTTGAGCCAATTGAAACGTATTCAAGCCCCGATCGTGGAGCGCCTTGGCGGGGGAAACCACATCCAGGTGTCGTTCTCGATCAGAGGAATTGTTCTGGCTGGTCTTTTCTTTCATGGGCCCTCCGCTGACCGGCCAACGGTACTGGCGAATCAAAGAAACTGTGTATGAAAGTTGAAGCAATCACAATAATCACAATACGTGAATATCTCATAGTCAAAGGGCTGATGTCCGGTCTTTTTTGCTCTGGGTAAACCCGTCGGCTCAGGAACGCATCTTCCGGTTGGGCTGCAGGAGTTCAGGTGCGCGTCCCGCGCCCCGCGCCGTGAGACAATGCCCTCGACAGGCTTCCCCGCCTTCAATCCCCGGCTGCAAGGAATAGAGACCCATGGCTTTATCCACCAACGCACTGAACCTGCTTTTTGGGCGTCCGCTGGCTACCAGCGAGGAGCGCGCCGAGCACATCGGCCCGTTGGCCGGTATTCCCATCTTTGGGCTGGACGCTTTGAGTTCGGCTGCATACGGGCCGGAAGCGGCGCTTACCCTGCTGCTTCCGCTGGGCCTGATGGGCGTGAAGTACATTGTGCCGGTGAGCGCGGCCATCGTGGCGCTGCTGACGATTGTCTACTTCAGTTACCGGCAGACCATCGAGGCTTATCCGCATGGCGGCGGCAGTTACACCGTGGCCTCCGAGAACCTGGGCGAAGGAGCGGGCCTGCTGGCCGCAGCCGCGCTGATGATCGACTACATTCTGACCGCCGCTGTGGGCATCTCGGCCGGCGTGGGAGCGCTGATCTCCGCAGCGCCCGGACTGCAGCCCTACACCTTGCAACTCTGCCTGGCAGTGCTGGCGATTCTGACCATCGTGAACATGCGCGGCGTGCATGACACGGGCGTGGTGTTCATGATTCCCACCTACCTGTTTACCGGGACGCTGCTGACGGTGATCGGCGTGGGCGCCTGGCACGCGAGTCAAGGGGGCGCGCTGCATCCGGCCACGCCGCTGCCGGTGCTGCCCGCGGCAACGACCGCCATCAGCCTATGGCTGGTGCTGAAGGTATTTTCATCAGGCTGCACGGCCATGACCGGCGTGGAGGCGGTGAGCAACGGCGTGATGGCCTTCCGCGACGACACGCGCAAGAACGCAAAAATCACGCTGACCATCATCATTGTTCTATTGGCTGTACTGCTGGCGGGCATTGCGCTGCTGTGCCGCGCCTACGGCATCGGCGCCACCAACCCCGAGGGGCCGGGCTATGAGAGCGTGCTCTCGATGCTGACGCGCGCGGTGATGGGGCACGGCTGGTTTTATTACGTGACCATCGGTTCGGTGCTGCTGGTTCTGGCTCTATCGGCCAACACCGCGTTCGCGGATTTTCCGCGCCTGACGCGCGCTATTGCCCTGGACGAATACATGCCGCGGATTTTTCTGCTGCGCGGACGGCGGCTGCTCTACTCCTGGGGAATCTATGTGCTGGTGGCGCTGACGGCGCTGCTGCTGATTGTGTTTGGCGGCATCACCGACCGGCTGATTCCGCTGTACGCTATCGGCGCGTTCCTGGCCTTCACGCTTTCGCAGGCAGGCATGGTGATGCACTGGAAGCGCAAGGGGGGCGCCCCGGTGCGCTTGTTCGTCAACGGGCTGGGCGCCTTGGCCACGGGCATTACCGCCGTGGTGGTGCTGGTGGCCAAGTTTGTCGAAGGCGCCTGGATTACGGCGCTGCTGATTGCGACCATGATCCTGCTGATGCGCGCCGTCAAGCGGCATTACGCCCGCGTGGCCCGCGAGACCACGCTCGATCGGCCGATCAGCCCCGCCGAGGTCAGCGAACCGATCGTGGTGCTACCCATCGACCGCTGGAGCCGCATCACGGAGAAGGCGCTTTCATTTGCGCTGTCCATCTCCAACGACATTCGTTGCCTGCACGTGCAAACAGCTGAGGAGCCGGACCCGATTTGCCGGGATTTCGAACAGAACATCGCCGGGCCATTGCGGCAGGCGGGCAAGTGCGTTCCCCAACTGGAGGTTTTGACGTCACCGTATCGCTATGTGCTGGCGCCGGTGGTGGATTACATTCTGAAAGTGGAGCGGGAATCGAAAGTCCGCAAGATTTGTGTGCTGGTGCCGGAACTGGTGGTGCGCCACTGGTGGGAGAATCTGCTCCACAACCGCCGCGCGGACCTGTTGAAAGTCATCCTGCTGGTCAAGGGGAACCGGCGCATCGTGGTGATCAACATTCCCTGGTATCTGCAGTAAGTTGCAGCGGACGATGGAAAGCAGACTGCCGAAAGAGCCTTCCCTCAGGGGCTAAAGTCCACGTCAGTTTTACTGTGTTTGCGGCACGACAGAAGTCGTGCCCTGACACTTCTGACAGTCCAATGGACATTTTGCCCTTTCATGGCGGACAGATTCTGGTCCTGAGTTTTTCTCCCAGCGCGATTCCCTTCCCGGCCGCAAACCGTCACAATAGTGAGTGGACCCGAAGACAATCCATGTGCGGATGAGCGAGAAGCAAGGCTCTGGGAGAACTTCTCCGCAGCGAGGGCTGCGGGCTCTGCCTGCCGCGATTCTGCTGATTCCCGCGCTGGCATGGGCGCAGCCGACACAGGATCTGACCGCGCAGCCCACACAGGAGCCGCAAGCCGGCGGCCAGGCGGCGCCAGCCAGCGCGGTTGCGACCATTCAAGGCGTGGTGCGTAGCGCAGCCAACGGAGAACCACTGCCCCGGGCGCTGGTGTGGATCGAGGGCGAAGCGAACGCAGGTACTCTGACCGACGGGGAAGGCCGGTTCGAGATTCCCGGCGTACCGGTGGGACCGCAGACCATCCGCGTGCGCAAGCCCGGGTTTATGGATCGCCCCTATGCCACGGAAGAAGTGGGCTACCAGGCTGACGGTCCCGCGCACAGTGTGCTGGTGGCGGCGGGAATGCCGGAACTCGAATTCACGCTGACACCGACCTCGGCCATTCACGGACACGTGGAGCTTTCGACCGGCGACCCCGCGGATGGAATCACCGTAACGCTGCTGAAACAGGTGGTGCACAATGGCCGGTCTGTGTGGGCGCAGGACGGCACGACCAGGACCAACGGCGATGGGGCATATCGCTTTGCCGGACTTCCCGAGGGGGTTTATACGCTCCAAACCCAGCCGGCGCTGGAGAGCGAGCCCGCGGTGACCGTGGTGGCGGCGGGCAGCGCGGCCAACGTTGCGCGCAACGGTTTTCCGAGCGTGTTCTATCCGGAGGCGCGGGAGTTTTCCGCGGCGGGGCGCATCCGGCTGGCGAACGGCGACCAGGCGGAGGCCAACCTTTCGCTCACGCTCGAACCGTTTTATACGGTGACGGCGACGGCCTTCTTCCCCGATGGGCGGCCGTTCTCGGGTACCGGACCTTCGGAAAGCTCCTCCGCTGAGTCGTTCAGCGCAATCACGGTGCGAGATGCCGCGGGACGGCAGCTGGCCTACTCTGCACAGTTCGATCAAGCGACGCACACCTTCCAGGCCAACCTGCCGGATGGGACCTACATGTTTATGGTGGCAGCGGCGTCCGGCGAGTGGCGCACAATCGGCGAGGGAAACACAGGAAGAACGCTCCGAATGCCGGTGCCTGCCACAGGCTTCGTGGAGTTTTCCGTTGACGGCCACGGGGTGGCCAACCTGCGCATTCCGCTTTCAACCCCGCCTGGCTGGCAGATTCATCTGCGGGCGCTGCGGACTGCGGCGCAACCAGCGCAGCCTGGCGCAGGCGCGAACCGCGGACTGCAATCCGAGGTCACCGTGACTGCTACCGGAGTCGAAATGCCGCCGGATGGCACAAGCACCGATCTCACTGCGGAAGAGGCGGGACCGGACCTGCTGCAACTGTCGAGCGGCGGTTTGGGGCCCGTTTGGGTGAGCGCCCAGGTGAATGACAGGAGCCTCTGCGTGGACTCATTTACCGCCGGGGGCGTGAACCTGGCCCGCGAGCAGCTCAACGTGGGCATCACTGCCGCGCCGCCGCCGATGGAGCTGACGCTGCGCGACGATTGCGCCAAGCTCGCGCTCCAGTTGCCGCAGGCGCTGGCGGCATTCCTGCCCGGAGAAGAGCCGTTTTATACCGTCTACGTGGTCCCGGACTTCGACACCACGGCCGATATTCCGCCCATGACCGTGCACCCCTCTTCCGGCGCAACTCTGACCATCGACGGGCTGACGCCGGGGAACTATCACGTGTATACCTTTGACCGGCCGGTACGGCTTGAGTACCGGAACCCGGCGGCGTTGGCGGCGCTGCCTTCGCCGGGCCAGCCGGTGACGCTGTCGGCGGGAGCCACGAGCAATCTTGTGTTGGAGGCGCCGGGACGATGAGGACGATTTCTGCTGTTCGGATGGCTCTCCGTCACGTTTGCGCTCCTGCGCTGTTGACGATAGCGGCGATGGGCACGCTGGCGCAGAATGCGCCTCCGGCGCGGCCACGGGCGGCGATAGCCAAGGCCGCCGGGGGTTACCGGATTGCCGGAACGGTGGTCAACGCAGCCACGGGAGAACCGGTTCGGCGGGCAACGGTGGCTGTGCTGTCCGAGGAGGACAGCCATACGGTGGGAGCCGTGGAGAGCGACAGCGATGGACATTTTGCGCTCGATGGGCTGGCCGCGGCCAAGTACCAGTTGACGGCGTCGAAGCGCGGCTTCCGCACCGCCTTCTACGACGAGCACGAGGAGTTCAGCACGGCGATTGTGACCGGTGAGGGCCAGGATACTGCCGGGCTCGTCTTCCGGCTCACGCCCGGCGCGACGCTGCACGGGGTGGTGACGGGCGACGGTGGCGACCCGGTAGAAGGGGCCAAAATGATGCTGTTTGAGCGTCCGCGGACGCATGGACGCGCGCCCGGGCCGGGTGAGCGGACCACCCAGGCGAACACCACTACCACCGACGACACCGGGGCGTACGACTTCGACAACCTGGCGGCGGGCGAGTACCTGGTCGCGGTGACGGCGCAGCCCTGGTACGCGGTGCCCCGTTCCCGGGCCGGCTCCAGTACCGCGGGGGCCGGAACTGCCGGACGGCCAGGAACCGAGAACGACGCCGCTGCGACGCTGGACGTGGCTTACCCGGTGACTTTTTTCGATTCGACCACCGACGAGGGGTCTGCAACCCGCATCGTGCTCGCCGGGGGCGGCCGCGAGGAGGCGGACATCAATCTGCACGCGGTTCCGGCGCTGCACCTGGTGGTGGAAACGCCGCGCCGGCAGGATGGATCGATTGCCAGGGCGGAGCTGCGGCAAACCATTTTCGGGATCGAGATTTCTTCCGAGAGCGCGGGCTTTCTGGACGCCATGCGGACGGGAACCGTGGAGTTTACAGGAGTCGCACCCGGCCATTATGAGCTGGCGCAGGGCGATCCGCCGCGGATTGCGGACCTGGACGCGAGCGCCAGCCAGCAGGTGGACCCCAGCCTGGGTACGGCGACCGTGGCCGTGGCCGGAACCCTGCGGGCTGCGCCCGGCTTTGTTCTGCCTGAGGACGTGAGCGTAAGGCTGAATTCCCTGGATGGCGCGCACAGCCAGTCACTGCTGCAGGCCAATTGCATCCGGGGCGCATTCAACTTTGCTGCGGTTGCGCCGGGGGCTTGGGAACTCGAGGCCGACGCTCCCGGCAGAACGTTGCCGATCAGCTCCGTGACGGTGGGCAACCGGGTCAATGCCGGGAACCAAGTGACGGTGCGGGACCGGCCGGTGCAGGTGGTGGCCACGGTGAGCCTGGGCGAGACGCGGGTGGAAGGGTTTGCGCGCAAGGTCCGAGCCCCCGGCGACAGGTCTGCCGGTGCCGGGGTGGAGGTGGGCAGGGGGAAGGCCGGAGCGATGGTGGTGCTGGTTCCAAAGGAGCCGGGGGCTTTCCGGTCTCTGGTGAGGCGCGACCAGTCGGACTCCGACGGCAGCTTTTCCCTGCACGATGTTGCGCCGGGCCAGTACACCGTGGTGGCCATTGAGGACGGGTGGGACCTGGATTGGGCTCGGCCGGAGGTCATCGGGCGCTATCTTCCGCAGGGAATCGCCGTCACAGTGACAGAGCGGCAGGGGAAACTGGTGCGGCTGTCCGAGCCGGTCCCGGTTCAAAGCCGTTAAGCGGGATTTTCGGGCTTCATGCGACTTCTTCAGGCCACATAGGGCTTTTTCGGGCCTCTTCGGGCTTCACGGGGCTTCTTTGAACTGGGGTGGAGAGGATAGTCTATGAAGGTAGCTCAACACAGTTACGGCGGCTGCTCGACGGGGCGAGGCCCTGGAAGCGGCAGCGTAGACACAGCAAGGTTTTGAGGAGAGTCCCAAATTGAAGAGGAAGTTCCTGCTTTCAATTCTGGCCGTGGTTCCGGCCGCGTTCATGTCCCTGGCGGCCACTTGCCAGATTGCCCCCGATCGTCCCGCCCGCGCCGAGTCGGGTGAACCCTCCTACAAGTACGAGGTTTTTGCCGGCTACGGCTACACCAGCTTGAACCAGGTGAACCAGTCGCGCTATGGCCTGCAGGGCGTGAACGTCGCAGTGACCCGCGACTGGGGCAAGTATTTCGGGATCACGGCCGATGGGGCGTTTTACTCGGTCGCGGTGGCCTCGGGAAACCCCGTCAGCTCGAACGTCGATGCAATCCTGTTTGGCCCGGTGCTGCACGCCAACCTCTATGGGCGCTTCGACGGGTTTTTCCGTGTGCTGCTGGGCGGCGAGCACACCGGCGGCGCGAACCAGAATCCGAACATCTCGTTCGCGGGAGGAGTGGGCGTCGGCATGGACTACAAAATGAGCCCGCACTTTTCCATACGCGCCTCGGGCGACGACATTGCGTCGTCGTTTACCGTCACCAATCCGGCCCCCGGAGACTCTCCGAACGAGCGGCGGAATTCACGCGCCTCCATCGGCGTGGTGTACAAGTTCTGAAGGAACGAAAGAACCTGAGGCGGCAAAGAGGCGGATGCTCTGCATCCGCCTCTTTGACTGTTTTGCGACCAATTTGGCGCAACGCGGGTCCGGCGATGAAGCCACCAAGCTCATGCCCGCGCCGTAGCGCAGACGATGCATTCCGACCTCCGATACCTTAGCCCTCCTCCGCCTCGCGCAGTTTGGCGATGACGGTGAAGTCTTCGAGGGTGGTAGTGTCGCCCTTGATTTCGCCATGGGTGGCCAGTTCCCGGAGCAGGCGGCGCATGATTTTGCCGGAGCGGGTTTTGGGCAG
>JBEKTB010000029.1:0-29987 GCA_049516495.1 Occallatibacter sp. | reverse complement strand
AAGTGCGGCTGATTCACTCCGGCGATCCCTGTCTGATCCGGGTTGACAACCCCTACATTCAGGCCGCCACGCGCGCCCTGCACGAGGTTTGGGGCAAGGACACGGTCTTTATCCGTTCCGGTGGGTCCATCCCCATCGTCGGCGATTTCGACCGCCATCTGGACGTGCCCAGCGTGATGATGGGCTTTGGCCTGCCCGACGACAACATCCACGCCCCCAATGAGAAGTTCCATCTGAAGAACTTCGAACTGGGAATCGAATCGATCGTGCGATTCCTCGAGGAAGCGGCAAACTGAAGCCGGCAGGCAGAGATCCGGACGGGCCCAACTCGCCACGGCGAGTTCGGCCAGCATTGAGTCCCACTTTGCACACGCCAAAAATCCCGGGTGCCCCAGCAGTGGACCCCACTTCGCACCCGCCAAAAATCCCGGGTGCCCCAGCTCTCCCAGGGGCCCCACGGACAGGTCTTCGTCCGTGGGGTGGAGGTCTCGATTCCGAGACCTGGGAAACCTCGTCCCTCCACCCCACGGCGAGTCCGGACGCAGTGGGCTTTGTCCTGGCCGGGGGGATGTCCAGCCGCATGGGCGCCGACAAGGCATTGGAATTGCTTGCCGGCCGGCCCCTCATTGCCCACGGCCTTGCCATTCTGCGCGAGGCGGGTCTGAGTGCCTTCATCGCCGGGGCGCGATCACCGCTGGCAGACTTCGCGCCCGTGGTTGAAGACCGCCAGCCCGGCTTGGGTCCGCTGAGCGGTATCTGTGCTGCGCTGGCGTCAGCCTCAGCCTGTCGAGCGGTATTCGTGCCTGTCGATCTGCCGCTTCTGCCCGCTTCCCTGATCGTCTTCATGCTGCATCATGCGCGCATAACAGGCGCGGCCATCACACTGTGCTCGGTCAGCGGGTTCACGCAGACCTTTCCAGCGGTGGTTTCCAGAACAGCCCTGCCGATGTTGCAAAGCGAGCTTGAATCCGGCAGAAGAGGCTGCTTTTCCGCTTTCCAAGTCGTCTCTACCCGGCTGGGCCAGCCCCTTCATGCTCTTGCCGTCGAACTGCTGTCCCAATCCGGCCACGTCGCCCATTCCGACGGATTGCCGCCGGTTCGATGGTTCCTCAACGTGAACGATCCAGGGGAATTGCGGCGCACCAATCTCCTCTGTGCGGCTCCGGTCGGGTAAGCTGAGTCTACGAAGATGCTCGATTCCCCTTTCAATTCGGAACTGTCTGAGGTGCTGGCCGATGCAGAGGCCGGGGAGCTGGAGCGCGCCGCCGAACCCGGTGGGGAGAACCCGGACCCGATCATTGTCTTCAGCCATGTCAGCATTTCGTTTGATGGCCGGGCAGTTCTGGAGGACGTCAGTTTCCATGTAAACCGCGGGCAAACCCTCTGCATCCTTGGGCGCAGCGGTGTTGGCAAGTCGGTCGCCCTGCGGATGCTGATGGGCTTTCTTGTTCCGGATGAAGGCTCCATACGTGTCGAAGGCCAGGAGATCACGGACCTTGGGGAAGAGGGCATGCGCGCGATTCGCAAGCGCATCACCATGGTTTTCCAGAACGGCGCTCTCTTCGATTCATTGACCGTGCGCGAAAACGTGGCCTTTCCACTGCGCGAGCGCGGCGGCCTGGACGAGGATCAGATCCAGCAGGTCGTGGACCGTCTGATCGGCCTGGTGGGCGCCGATGACGCGGCCGACGCTCTTCCAGCCAGCCTCTCGACAGGGAGGCGTCGCGCGGTCGCCATCGCCCGCGCTCTGGCTGCGCAACCCGAAGTTGTTCTTTACGACGAGCCAACAACCATGGTTGACCCCATCATCGCCCGCCGCCTCGGCGACCTCATCCAGCGGCTGAAGCGTCAGCTTGGGTTCACCAGCATCGTGGTGACCCATGACATGCGCTTCGCCGAGCGGCTCGCCGACCAGGTGCTCTTCCTCCACCAGGGCAAAGCCCAGTTTTTCGGCCCGCTCAAGGACTTTCTTGCCTCCCCGGACGAGCACATTCGACAGTTCCTGGCCCTGGATGCGTACGCGTTACCTTCGGTGTAAGGTAATCCTCCGCCCGTAATCCAACGTCTAAGAAATTAGCTTGCCGTTCATTTCCCGTCCCTGCGATCATGATGGAACTGACCGCAGCCCAAGACGGGTAGTTCGCTCATTGGAAACTCGTGGCATGACGATGTCCCGGGACGCAGGTCCTGTATAATCGGCATGTCCTCATTTGCTCTCATTTTTCCCGGCGCAGTTCCTGCGCCTATGTGGAGTTTAGTTGCCTGCATTGAATCGAGCACCTCAAGTCAGTTCTCCGGGCACCCTTCAAGTGCAAGTTATTTTTTGCGATTGACCGGCGAAGGCGACGGACGGAACAAGATGAAGATCATGGCTGGGCACCATCAGGCCAGCATGGTTCACCGTGAGCGAGGCGGTCTGCAACCGACTTTGCAACCTCGGGCAGGAACGGGGCTTCAAATCAGGTTTTGAATCAGTACCGTCGTCGGACCAAGTCTTCTCATCATCGCGTGCTCTTGTTAGCGGCAAGGAATGATGCTGCTGTTTCCCTGACGTTTTGATCGTTAGAGGTCTGTGGAACGCATATGGCTACTTCTGAGTTCTGGCAGAGAGTGTCGGCATCCATATCTTCTTCTCAGGAATGGGCAGGAGGACCGGCGGGCGAGGCTGTACGCAGCCCGCGGGGCACGGCTGGGCTTTGGATGGCTCTGGACGCGCTCACGATTCTCGGATCGGCCACTCTTGCCACGCTCTATCAAAGACACACCGGCCCGGTTGCGGGCGTAAAGGGGTTCTGGCACGGCACTCTGTTCCGGGGCCGTTCCATAGAGATCCTGCTGGCCCTGTTGTTCGGATTTACCATCTCTCTTATCGCCACCAGCCGGCGCCTGCATCTGTATTCGCCCGCCCGGCTCAACAGCTTCCTCCATGAGCAGCGGCTGAGCGTGCAGGCATGCTTCACTTCAGGCTTGTTGCTCACCGGCACGCTCTACCTGGTCCATGCCGAGGACATTTCCCGGACCATCGTCCTGATGACCCTGGGCCTGGTCACGATTGCCATCAGCCTGCGTCGCTTTATCTATCGCTTTTTTCTCTATCGCCGTTTCGAGCGCGGGATGGGCACGCGCAACGTGCTCATTGTGGGCACCGGCCCGGAGGCGCACGCCCTGCGCCATCATCTGGAGAGCATTCCTCATCTTGGATACACGTTCAAGGGGTTCATTGACATGGCCGGGTCCGGTTCCCGCGTTACGGCCACCTCCGGCGACGTAGTCGGCACTCTCGACACGCTTTTCCAGAATGCACGCAAGCAGTTTGTGGATGAGATATTCTTCACCACGCCTTGTGAACGCAGCGTCGTTCAGGATGTCCTCGAAAAAGCTCGCATCCACGGCGTGGACCTGCGCGTGGTCCCCGATATGTACGATGGCCTGACCTGGAAAAGTCCCGTTGAGTACATCGGTCAGTTTCCAACGATTCCCTTGCACTGCGGCCATGTGCCCGAGGTAGGACTGGTGTTCAAGCGCACCCTCGACATCGTGTTCTCCAGCCTGGCATTGATCCTGCTGTCGCCGGTGCTGCTGGCCATCGCCATCGCTGTCAAGCTGGATTCGTTTGGCCCCGTCTTCTATTCCTCTGAGCGCATCGGCAAGAAGGGCCGGGTCTTCCGCTGTATCAAGTTCCGCACCATGGTTCGCGACGCGGATATGCGGCGCGCCGACGTGATGCACATGAACGAGCGCGATGGCGTGCTGTTCAAGATCACCAACGATCCTCGCATCACAAAGCTGGGCCGATTCCTGCGCAAGTACTCCCTGGATGAGCTGCCACAGTTCGTCAATGTTTTGCGCGGCGACATGAGCATTGTGGGCCCCAGACCGCCGATTGCCAGCGAAGTGCGCGAGTACAAGTTGAGCCACCTGCGGCGCCTCGACGTCATGCCGGGCATCACCGGCCTGTGGCAGGTGCAGGGGCGCCAGGATCCATCGTTTGACAGTTACATCTCTCTGGATGTGACCTACATCGATAACTGGAGCATCTGGCTGGATTTGAAGATCATCGCCCGCACCATCGGCGTCGTCTTTGCCGGAACCGGCTCCTAAAAACAGTTTCTAGCCGCTAGCTTCCAGCCACTAGCCTTTTCGGCGCGCAGGTACCAGCTAGCGGCTGGAAGCTGTCTCTCCGTCTCCGGGGGATTAAACTGGGAGTGTGAAGATCGCACTCGCCCAGATCAATCCAACTGTCGGAGATTTCACCGGGAATATCGAAAAGATTGTCGACGTCAGCCGTCGCGCTGCCGCCCAGGGTGCGCGGCTCGCGGTGTTTTCCGAACTGGCGATCTGCGGTTATCCTCCGGCCGACTTCCTTGAGAAACCGAGCTTCCTGGCCCGTTGCCGCACTGCAGTTGATGAGCTGGCCGCAGCCACCCGCGACCTGCCCACCGCCGTGCTGGCAGGCGTGGCCTTGCCGACCGAGGCAGAGAGCGGCAAAGCGGCCGTGAACGCAGCAGTCTTGCTGGACAGCGGCCAAGTCGTGCTCGAACAGCACAAGCGTCTGCTGCCGTTCTACGATGTCTTCGACGAGCAGCGCTACTTTGCCCCATCCAAAGGCCAGCGCGTGGTCGAACTGGACGGTGTCCGGCTGGCCATCACCATCTGCGAAGACGCATGGAACGATAAGAATTTCTGGCCGCGGCGGCTGTACACGATCGATCCCATGGAAGAGCTGATGCGCCAGCAGCCGGCCGTGCACATCAATCTTTCCTCGTCGCCCTTCTGGCACGGCAAGCGCGCCATTCGCCGCGAGATGCTGGCAGCGATCGCCCGGCGAGACGGCGTGCCGGTGCTGTTGTGCAACCAGGTGGGCGGCAACGACAGCCTGATCTTCGATGGCTCCTCGCTGGCCCTCGATGCGCGCGGGGAACTGATCGCTCAGGCAGCCTCTTTCGAAGACGACCTGGTTCTGGTGGACCCGTTCAATGCACCGGTGATTCCCGCGCCGGAAGAGGATGATACGGCTGCCGCCTATCGCGCCCTGGTGCTGGGCACGCGCGATTATGTGCGCAAGTGCGGATTCCGAAAGGCCCTGATCGCGCTCAGCGGCGGCATCGATTCAGCGCTGGTGGCGGCCGTTGCCAAGGATGCGCTGGGCGCCGAAAACGTGCTCGCCATCGGCATGCCCAGTCCTTATTCTTCCGCGGGCTCCATCGACGACAGCCGCCGATTGGCCGACAACCTGGGAATCCGTTTTGAGGTCATCGGCATTAGCGGCCTGTTTGGTGAGTTCACCCGCGCTTTGGAACCTCTGTTCGCGGGGACAAGGCCGGACACCACCGAGGAAAACATCCAGTCCCGGATTCGCGGCAACCTGATGATGGCCCTATCCAACAAGTTCTCCTCGCTGGTGCTTACCACCGGCAACAAATCGGAGATGGCGGTTGGGTACTGCACTCTTTACGGCGACATGATCGGCGCCCTGGCTGTGATCGGCGACCTGGTCAAGACCCGCGTCTACGCCGTGTGCCGCTGGCTCAACCGGGAGCGCGAAGTGATACCCCCGGCAATTCTCGAGAAGCCGCCCTCGGCCGAGTTGCGCCCCGATCAGAAGGACACCGACTCGCTGCCGCCTTATGAGGTCCTCGATCCGATTCTCGAAGCCTACGTCGAGCGCTACGAGACCCCTGAGCAGATTGCCCACGCCCACGGATTTTCCCTGGAACTCGTCCAACAGGTGGTCCGCCTGGTCGAGCGTTCCGAGTACAAACGCCAGCAGGCCGCACCGGTGCTGAAGGTGACCTCCAAGTCGTTTGGCATGGGCCGCCGTTTCCCCATTGCCGTCAAAGTTCAGGTATAAGCTAGAAGTCGGGAGCATTCCCGCCATTTAAGGAGAAACAGCTTGATTCGTCTGTCTGCCCGTTTTGCCAGCCCCCGTCTAGCGAGCGTTGTCGCGCTGGTTGCTCTGTCCCTGCCCGTGTTCGAGGCTGCTGCCCAGCAGCAAGTGCCCCCGGCGCCCGCGCAGGAGCCATCTGCGCCGGCCCCTGCCGCGGCGCCCGCGTTTCCCAAGCCCGACCCTGCGAACTTCACCGCTGCAGCACCGACAAAAGAAGTCATCAACGCCTTTTTGCAAAGCAGTTGGGGCTATGACGATTCCCGCATCTGGCAGGTGCAGGCTATCCTCAAGACGCCCGTGGAAGGCATCAGCAAGGTAGTGGTCTTCGTGGGCGACAAGACGGGCAAGCAGAAGCCGGCAGCGCTTCAGTTCTTCGCGCTCCCTGACGGCAAGCACATCATTGCCGGCGAAGACATTATCCCCTTTGGCGAACACCCCTACGCGGAGTATCGTGCCCAGTTGCAGCAGCGTGCCGACGGCCCTTATCGCGGCAACGCCTCGAAGGATCTGGAACTAGTCGAGTTTGCCGATTTCCAGTGCCCCCACTGCAAGGAGGCGCAGGCCAACATGGAGAAGCTGGCTGTCGATTTTCCCAAGGCCCACATCGTCTTTGAGAACTATCCTCTGCCGCAGCATCCCGCGGCGGCCGGTGCTGCTGCCTATGGTGTTTGCGTAGCCAAGCAGGGCGGAAGCGATGCGTTCTTCACCTTCGCGTCGGCCGTGTTTGAAGGTCAGGACGGACTGGCAACCTCCGATGGCGCCACTCTTACGCTGAACAGCGCCGTCACAAAGGCCGGACTGGACCCGGCGAAGATCGCCGCGTGCGCCGCGACCCCTGCCACCGTCGCCAATGTGGATGCATCGGTGAAGCTGGCCAAGGATGTGAACATCAACCAGACCCCGACGCTGGTGGTCAACGGCCGCCAGATTCCGGCCAACGGCTCCTACGACACCATCAAGCAGATCATTCAGTACCAGATCAAGCTGGACGGCATCGCCCAGTGAAACTGGCCCGGCAAACCAGGACGATGGACAATTGAAGCCCCGTAGCTGAAGCGACCCCGATCGACCGGATCGCTCCAGCCACGGGGCTTCGCTCTGTCGGTTGCTGAATAAATCGTGTGGGGCCAGGCTCAATGCCCTGATGGGCCGCGTTCGATGCGCAGGATGGGCGAGTGCCCGGCGGCCTGCGTTCCGCGGATCACGTGGGGCGTCATGATGATCAGCAGTGTCGCATAGTTCTTCTGCGTGTCGATGCCGGTCAGATTGTTCAAGCCCGGAATCTCGCTGATTCCCGGTGTGCCGCTGATGGCGCGGCTCTCGGACTTGTCCAGTTCGCTGGCCACAACCACGGCTTCTCCCTCCCTGAGTGTGATCACTCCGGCATACGCGCGATTGTTGAGGATGGGATTGCCGTTGATAGAGGAACCGGCGAGGGCGTCGATCTTCATGTCGATGGTGAGCGCAACGTCGCCATTGCGCAGCACCTTGGGTTTGGCCTTGAGAGTCAGGCCCAGGTCCTGGTACTCCACCTGCGGAACATTCGGCACGCTGCTGCCATAGGAAGCGAGCAGCGAAGACAAGCTACCCGAACTCCCAGCGCCGGTGAGTCCGGGAATATTGGGTACGCTGGCCGACAGGCTCGAAAAGGAAGAGGTCTGGATGGGATAGCGCGTGCCGCTGCGCAGGGTCGCGTCTTCGCCGTCGCCCAGATGCAATTGGATCTGATCCAGCTCGCGCGAGTCGGAGGAGTTCAGGTTGAGGTTGGCTGTGGCCGTACCCGGAGCCAGCGCGGATTGAGTAATCCCTCCGCCAAACAGGGCGATGCCATTGGAGAACAGGGAACTCGATACCTGGCCGGAAGCCAGCAGAATGCCGAGAATCGCCAGGGTGTCGCCAGGAGCAGCCAGGCCCGAGGAGATGATCTGCTGCACCAGGGAAGAGTTGGCATTCAGAATGGACTGCTCTTCGGCATAGACGTTGAAGGCGGTCATGGTCTGCGGCGGCTGGACTCCCGTATTGCGCTCGCTGGTGTGGGCAATCTGGATCAGCCGCACATCCAGCAGCACCTGGCTCCGGCCGTCGAGCAACTGGCCCATGATCGTGTTGAAAGCGTGGAGTGTCTTCTCCGGGGCGCGAATGGTGATTGTCCCGGCCGTGGGTTCCACCACTGCCTGCTGTGGATCGAAGACGTTCTTGGTCAGGGTGCCCACTTCGGTCAACTCCGTGGGGGTCAACCCTGAAAGATAGACGGTCTCCAGTTCCTGGCGCAGAAACTGCGCGCGGTTCTCGCGGGTATCGTGGGCCACCAGCGCACGGTGCGCATCCAGCGGTACGTAAAACGTTGTTGTCACCAGTCCCAGGATGCGCGCCGCCGCTTCAAAGCCGACGTTGTCCAGATCCAGCCGGACCTGGGTGGCGCGGACACTGTCGTCGACAGTGGCCTGAAGTCCGTAGGCCTTAAAGACCTGCTGGATCAACTGCCGTTGGTCGGTGCGCAGATGAAAGCTCTGCAGTGTTCCGGCGGGCGCCAGTTCCGGCGTTTCCCCGAGCGTGGCGGAACTCTGCTCATAGAGCGGTCGTGGCTGCCCAAGAAGCGCATCGTCTCCCAACTGGTTCAGGTGCTCCGCGATCTGGGCATTTCCAGGGTCCAGTTGGAGCGCCTGGGCCAGGGCCGCGCGCGATGCAGTAGGGTCGCCACGCAGCCGGTCCTTGGCAGCAAGCTGTATCAGCGCTGTCACGGCGTGACTGCGAGCCACGTCGATAGCAAGCGGGTAGTCGGCATTGGTGGGATCGAGCTTGGCTGCCTGCTCGAATCCGTGCAGGGCTTCTTCGAATTGTTGTTTCTCGTAAAGCTTGCTGGATGCGAGATAGAGCTTGGCCGCTCGACGCCGGTCGGAGTTGCGCGCTGGTTTGGCCTGTTTGGCGTCCTGGCCCTGCTTGGTGCTCTGGGATGGGGCTGCCGAGGGTGGAGGCGCCTGTGGCGGGGTCTGCGCAGTGCCTGGGGCCTGTGCCGGCGGACTCGGCGCCTGGGGCTGCAGAGCCCCTGGAAGGACCATGAGCAGCAATCCGGCCGTGCCCAGCCGCGTCCATTGCCTGAACGTCGAGCATCTTCGAAGACCAGCTTGCGATGAGCGTGTCTTCACGGCGTAACCCGAGTCTGCGCCAGCAGGTCAGCCAGCGACGAAGCGCAAACTTCCGGCCGGTGCTCCAGCAATGCATCGAAGCTGTAATTTCCGGTAGCGACGGCAATCACGGGCAGGGAATTGGCGCGCGCCGCATGGATGTCGCGCGGAGTATCGCCGACCACGCAGACCCGCGCGTCCTTGCCGGCCAACTCTCTAGCCTTGCGAACGGCGTTGCCAATCAGTTCGGCGCGCAGGGGGAAATGGTCGCTGAAACCGCCAAACCGGAACCACTCGCGCAGCCCCGCCTCTTCGATCTTGACCCATCCGATTGTTTCCAGGTTGCCGGTAGCCACTCCTAAAAGGGCGCCCCGTTGTGCCAGGTGATTCAGAGTGTCTTTTACGCCCGGCATCAGCACCAGGTCCAGTTCGTGCCGGCGCTCCTCGACCGTGCGCCCCATGGCGTCCAGAATGGCCTGGATGTGCAGCTCAAGAGTCGCGGCGGAGATGCCCGCCTGACTGCACGCCTCGCGCAGGATCGCCGTGTCGGTGCTGCCGTGGATAGCGACGCCCGCCAGCGTGATCTCAAAGCCTGTCACGCGCTGAACGGAGTCGGCAACCGAGTTGAAATGAATGCGATCACGGCTGCGCATCAGCGTGCCGTCGATATCGAACAGATACGCGTCCTGCCCATCCCAGGCAAAGCCCGGATCGATGTGCACTTTCGCTTCGTGTGTCGGTAGAGTGGTCTGCATGTCCTCGAGGAGCGCGGTCAGCCCTGCCGGAAGCCCTGACGTTCCGCGCTAAACACAGGACGCTCACTGCGCGGCGGACGCTTGAGACCGGCCCGCACTTCGGCAAGGTCCAGCCCCAGTTCCGCCATGGCGCGGCTCAGCGTGTTGCGGTGCATCCCCAACTCCTCGGCGGCCTTGCACTGGTTTCCCCGGTGTGCAACCAAAACTTCGCGCAGGTATTGCCGCTTGAACTCACGCACGGCGTCCTCATAGCGGATGCCGCTGGAATGCATTTGCGTCACCAGGCTGTCCAGCTCTCGTCTCACTTCCACCTCTGAATTGCTTTACTAGCTTGCCATATTCTGTTGGGCATTGCTCTGTCGCAAATTACACTTCGCCGACGCTGGGGTGCATCCACCGGGGCGATTCCTCTTCAAGCGTCTTGAGCCCCTGCCGAACGCGCTCGGCCAACTCCGCGGGGCTCATGTGCGTGCTCACATGACAGGCTCCAAAAAACAACCGGGGCAGCTTTGCTTCTGCCAGCCAGTGAGCCTTGGGAAAGAACGCAATCGTCACCAGAATCACCAGCGTGACCAGCACCACGCCTTGCAAAAATCCGAAGGCCGCGCCCGCCAGACTGTCCAGGCAACCCAGGCCCATACGGTGGAAGGTCTTTGCCAGGATCTTGCCGGCCACCCCGGCCAACCCCATCACAACAATCGCAATCAGCAGAAACCCGATCGCGTCAGCCACCGGCACGATGCGCACCAGGGGCACAAGCAGCGCCGCGACGCGGCCGTAATTCCAAGCCGCCAGAACCAGCCCCAGCAGCAGGCCGCCCAGCGAGAAAACGGAGCGGAAGAATCCCTGCGTAAATCCTCCCAGCACAGCCAGCACCATGACCATCACGATCGCCCAGTCGACCAGCTCCATGCCTTGCTCCGCTTTCGTTCTACAAACTGAGTTTCCGGCCTGTCAGGCGACGGAATGCTTCAAGATACTTGGCCTGGGTGCGCTCCACCACGTCGTCGGGCAAGCCCGGCGCGGGCGCCTGCTTGTTCCAGTGGATCGCTTCAAGATAATCGCGCACGAACTGTTTGTCGAATGAAGGCTGCGCGCCGCCGGGATTCCATGCCTCGCCTTCCCAGAAGCGCGAAGAATCCGGCGTCAAAACCTCATCGGCCAGAATAATCCCCTCCGAGGTTCTGCCAAACTCGAATTTTGTGTCGGCCAGGATCAGGCCGCGCGACTGGGCGTGCTGGGCGGCCTTCGCGTAAAGCTCCAAAGTCAACCGGCGCAGCTCGGCGGCATCGGCCGCACCCAGCAAGGCCTCGGTTGCCTCAAAGCTGATGTTCTCGTCGTGCGCGCCATCCTGGCTCTTGGTCGCAGGCGTAAACAGCGGCTCCGGCAACCGCGACCCGTCCAGCAACCCAGAAGGCAAAGGAATTCCGCACACCGTTCCACTTGCCTGGTATTCCTTCCATCCCGAACCCGCCAGGTAGCCGCGCGCCACGCACTCCACGGGGAACATGCTGGCACGTTTCACCAGCATTGAACGGCCTTCCAACTGATCGGCATAGGGTTTGAGCGCGGCCGGAAATTGGCTCACCTCGGCCGTAATCAGATGATTGGGAACCACACTCGACAACAGGTCGAACCAGAACAGGGAAATCTGGGTCAGGATCTTGCCCTTGCCTGGAATTCCCGTACCCAGTACGTGGTCAAATGCCGAAATGCGATCGGTGGCCACCAGCAGAAGGGCGTCGCCTACCGCATACAAGTCACGCACTTTGCCCCTACCCAGCAGAGGCGTTGCGCCAAGATTCGTTGTCAGGAGAGCTGTCACTGGAAGGCCTTACCTCGGAGGGAGTTGAAGCTTCGATTCTCAAAGCAGGCGCGCGCTTTGTCAATCTTCCTTCTGCGCCTCTCATGAGAAATCTCTTCCAGCGCGCAATGTGCGGTCCGTTTGCTCAAAATGTTCAAACTTGCCAGCGGAGACGGCCTGGGAGAGATCCAAATGGCCGCAGACTTCTTGCTTGGAGGGTTTTTATGCACCCTTGTGACGGCCGTCACGGAACGAGTTTCCCGCATGGGAGAAACTCCATTTGTCAACATGGTTCGGAGGGCTCGTTAGAAGGCCCTCTTAGAGCCGGGCGACACGAAGTAGCCGTGGAAAGGGGAAGCCGCAGCTATCTTCGTTTGTGCAGGGATCACCAGTAGCCGCGCGCTACCGACCTCCAGTGCCGGCTACTGGTACCCGTCTAACTTGTGTAAACAAGCGCCTCCGAGGAGAAGTTATCCTTCGGGGGCGATTTTTTTGCCTCGGCCTTGCCGCAC
This sequence comes from Occallatibacter sp., assembly GCA_049516495.1. Lineage (GTDB taxonomy): Bacteria > Acidobacteriota > Terriglobia > Terriglobales > Acidobacteriaceae > Telmatobacter. Next base: position 17,904 of record JBEKTB010000029.1, on the reverse strand, counting down.
CTCCCGCCACCGACGCACACTCAAGACATGACAACATCCAAACTGTTCACCTGCATTGCTTCGCGCACCATTGAACTGGAGGCCGGCGCAGCCAAACTCTGGCGGCGCACATTGCAATCTGAGTGGACCCGCGTCGAGGTTGCGGCCCTGCGGCACTTTGAGGCCGAGGGCTGGGCCGGCTATGCGGGGGAAGGCGGCCTCATCCTCTCGCTGATCAAGGCCGCCTCCTTTCCGACGTTGCCCGCCGGAATGCATTCGCACTTCATTGAGGCGCTCTACTACATAGCCTCCGACGAATACCGCGCAGCTCCTGACTATCGCCCACCACCGCCGAGCCTGGCCAACCCCTTCGATGCCGCCGGCATGGTGGGCAATACGCTGAGCACGGATGAAGACCGGCTCGTTGCCAATTTTGCGGTCATGACCGGGCCAGGCAGTTCGACGCTTTCGTTTTTTCCGCACCTCACGCTGGAGAGGCTTCTAGGCCTTTACCGTGCACTGGGCAACCATCGACTTCACCAAATTGCGGCGCTGTTCGCCGAAGATCCCTACACGCTCCGCAAAGGCTGGCCTGACCTCACGTTGTGGCGCGGCAACGAAGTGTTCTTCTGCGAAGTCAAGGCTCCGGGCGACAAACTGCAAGCCAGCCAGCGGAAGCTGATGGAACGAATCCTGTTGCCTCTGGGTCTTGAGGTGCAGATTGTCAACGTGACACCGGCTCAGAGTATGCGAGTCTGAGCCAGCGTGGTTCAAACGGAAAAGGGCTGCTCTACGCCGTGGCCCGCTGCTGCTCGTGTCCCCCCAGGTGCACGCTTACCACCTTCGATACGCCGGGCTCCTGCATGGTGACGCCGTAGATCATGTCGGCGGCCTGCATCATGCGCTTGGAGTGGGTAACGATCAGGAACTGCGTGCCCTTGCTCAGGGTCCGCAGCAGATCGGCCAGGCGGCCTACGTTGGTGTCGTCCAGTGGCGCGTCCACTTCGTCGAGCACGCAGAACGGACTGGGCTGGAACTGGAAGATGCCCACCAGCAAGGCCAGCGCCGTCAGCGCCTTTTCGCCGCCCGAGAGCAGAAGCACGTTCTGCAGTTTCTTGCCCGGCGGCGAGGCCACGATCTCAAGCCCGCTTTCGGCCTGGTTTTCCGCGTCCGTGAGGCGCAGGAATGCCTGGCCGCCGTGGAAGAGCCGGGAGAAGACCATGGCAAAGTTCTCGTTGATTCGGGCAAAAGCCTCGTCGAACTTGGTGCGCGAAATCTGGTCGATTTCCTTGATCGTGTCCTGCGTGTTCTCGATCGACTCCATGAGGTCCTTGCGCTGCGTGTCCAGGAATCCGTGACGATCGGCGGTCTCCTTGTACTCGTCGAGAGCCATCATGTTCACCGGGCCCATCTGCTCGATGCGCTGGCGCAGTGCGCGGCAGGTCTCTTCTTCATTGGCCAGCTCTTCGCCTGCCAGGTGAACGATTTCCTCATCGGCGCGCAAGATCGCTGCCTCCAGGTTCACTTCGGCCAGGCAGCTTGCTTCCAGGTGATCCAGGTCTGCGCGCAGCTTGGCCACTTCGCTGGAGTGGCTGGCGCGGTTTTCTCGCAACTGGTCAAGCGCGGCCCGCCCGGTCTTGAGTTCTGTCTCCATGGTGGCAAGTTGCTGGCGCAGGGCCTGGGCCTGTGCCACCACGGTCTGTGCCAGGGCCAGTGCTTCCGCGCGCACCGCTGCCAACTGCTGCTCCCGCTGGGCCAACTCGGCGCTCTCTCGAATGCGCTGCTCGCGTTCCGCCTCGGCCGCGGCCCGCTGCTGCCCGATTGACAGCACGCGGCGCTCCAGGTCGGCGTGGAGCCGGTCGATGCGCTGGAATGCCGCCTCTGCACCCCTGCGCCGCTCTTCCAGGCCGGCCAACTCCGCGGTCACCTGGGCCGCTTCCTGCTGCAAGCCCTCGCGCGTCTGGCGCAGCAAGGCCAGTTTCGCCTGCAACTCGTCCAAAGTTCCTTCGGCCGTCCGGTGGTCGGCTTCCAGGCGAAGCATTTCCTCGCGCTTCGTGTCGATGGAAGCACGCTTCAATTCGCGAGCATCCTTGTTGCGGGCGGCCTGCGCGGTCCACTCCTGCAGGCGACGCTCGACGCGCTGCGACTCGACCTCCATCTGCTTCAGCGCTGCGCCCTGATTGGCGCTGTCGCGTTCAGCCAGACGCCGCTCTTCACTGCGTGCTTCCAGTTGCGCCGACAGCTCTTCAATGGACTGGATCAGCGCCGCGCCCTCGGCCTCGGCCTGCGCCAGGCCCGTTCCCAGCTTGGCCAGACGGCCTTCCGCCTCGCGCAACTCCCGCTTGATCGCCAGCGGGCCTTCGCTGGCCGGCTTGCCGCCGGTCACGGTTGCATTGTGAAAGCACTCGCCCTCCGGAGTCAGGAAATAGGCGTGTTCATACTGCGCGGCCAGCCGCAGCGCCTCGTCGGGATCTTCGACCAGGTAGCCATCCCTCAGCTTGGGCAAAATCGCTTCCAGCGATCTCCCAAAGCCATTCAAAACCCGGATCGAATCTTTCAATGGAGTCAGGCCCGGCGCGGTGATCGATTCGTTTCCGGGGGCCGAATGTCCGCCCTCCGGAGCAACCGGGTGAATCAGGAAGGTTGCGCGGCCATCCACGCCGGACTTGAGCAGCTTGACGCCCTGCTCGGCAGCCACCCAGCTTTCCACGACGACGTAGTTCAGTTCCTCGCGCAGAAATTCGTCCACTACGCCTTCATGCGCGCCGCTTACCTCCAGGAAGTCAGCCAGCGTGCCCACGGGCGCCATGTCCTGCCCGAGCGCTCCCGGCTTCAGTAGCCGCCGAACCGTATCGGTGGAATAGCTATGGTTGCGGATCAACGCTTCGAGCGCATTGCGCCGTCCTGACACCGTGGCCTGCTCGCTGCGCAACTGGTTGGCGCGCGTGCGCAGGGCATTCTCCTCGGCGCGGCGGGCCTGCAATGCTTCGCGCAGGGCCGCGATCTCGCCCTCCAGTCGCTTCAGCGCGTCAGCCGCCGACTCGAAGCTCGCCCGCGCCTGTCCGCTCTGCACACCCAGGTTTTCAAGCTCGTTCCGCGACTGCCCCATCTCCGCTTCCAGCCGTTCAGACTCGCGTTCGAGAGCCGCAAGGCTCTCTTCGCCCTGCGCGGTCTGATTACGGGCGTTGCCGGCCAGCGTCAGCAAATGCATCACGTGGCGGCGGCTGGCCTCAAGCTCCCGCTCTGCCGCAAAAACCTCTTCGGCGGCCGCGCGCGCCTCCACCTGCCGCGCCTCGACCTTCTGCCGAAAGGCCTTGGCCTCACCGGCCGCGCTCTCAAGAAACGTATGCTGTTGCGTCCGCTCCTCGGCAATGCCGCTCAGCTGCGTCCGTGTCTGTTCCAGTTCCGCGCCAGACGCGGCAATCCGCGTCTCCAGCTCATTTACGCGCTCCACATTGGAGCGCTCCCGCGCCGCAGCCCGCTCCAGTTCCACGGCCGCCGAGTTGGCCTGATTCTGCGCCTCCTGGCCCTCGCGGTCCAGTTCATAACCGCGCGCGGTGAGCGTATGCTGGCTGGCTTCCTGCGCCTCAATCTCCACCGCCGCACCGTTGATCCGCTCCGTCAGGCCGGCGATTTCCTTCTCCAGCCGGGCATGGTCAGCGTCCATCGTGGCCATGCGGCTGGCCAGCACCACACGCAGCCGCCCGCGCAGTTCGTCGCGCACCGCCGCAAATCGCTCGGCCTTCGACGCCTGCCGCTTGAGGCTGTTCATCTGCCGCGTCACTTCTTCGAAGATGTCGTCCACGCGCGCCAGGTTCTGCTTGGCGCTCTCCAGGCGCAACTCGGCCAGCCGCTTCTTGGTCTTGAAGCGCGTAATGCCCGCAGCTTCCTCGATAATCGCCCGCCGGTCGTGCGGTTTGGAACTGAGCAGTTGCCCGATCCGCTCCTGCCCGATGATCGCGTAACTCTCCGGCCCCAGGCCCGTGCCCATGAAGATTTCCTGAATGTCGCGCAGCCGGCACAGCTTGCCGTTCAGCAGGTATTCGCTCTCCCCGGTGCGGAACAGCCGCCGGGTAATCACGATTTCGCCCTTCTGCGGTGTGCGGTGAAACTTGCGCCGGCGAATCTTCAGCACCACGGCCTGCGGACCCTCGGCTGTGGCCGACAGCGGTGGGGCAGATCCTTCAGCAGAGTCCTCGTCCAACACCTGGCCGGGCTGCTCGCTGGCAATAATCTCTTCGGCCTCGGCGGCACGCAGACGCCGCGCTTCCTCTTCATCCCAGTCCAGCGGACCGTCGTGCTCGACCACCACCTCAGGCTCAACCGGAACAGGCCCCTCGTAGGCCTCGGGATCGACCATGGTCACCGTCACCTCGGCCATGCCGAGCGCTTTGCGGTCCCGCGTTCCGGCGAAGATGACGTCCTGCATGTTGGTGCCGCGCAAGGTTTTAGCGCTCTGCTCGCCGAGTACCCAGCTTACCCCGTCCAGGATGTTCGACTTCCCGCATCCGTTTGGCCCCACCACCACGGCAATGCCCGTTCCCGGCACGGACAGCTCCGTGCGGTCGCAAAAGCTCTTGAAGCCGAGGATACGGATCTTCTTTAATTTCAGCATGTTCACTCCGAATTGTTAGGGCCTTGCTTGAAAGTGCGTTTCTTTACGCGAGCCAACCCCCATCGCCGCAGGCGGTGAGAGGAAATATTTAGCCCTCCGATTACAAACTCTACGGAGCCTTGGGGGCAGGGTCAACGTCTGGAGGCGGGGTTTTTGTGGATAAGGGAGGCCGGAATTCCGCTTCTTGGAAAATCCTCAGAATCGAGTTCTGAATTGGGATTTTCCAAGGAATTAAGCCCGTTTTTTGCACAGCCGGAGGACGTAGCTGGCTCTCGTTACGCCATTGCGGGGCCCACCGTTTGCCGGATTACCTTCTCGATCGCCCTGAGCGCTTGCGGGCGCGGGAACCCCGGCCGGCTGGCGAGCCGAATGGTTCGCGACGATTTGCCTGCCAGCGGTCGCAAGGCAATGCCGCGGAGTCCCAGGGAATCCGCCGCCAGGGCCGGTATCAGGGTGGTTCCGTAGCCGGCCGCAACCAGGTTCACCAGCGTTTCCAGGGTCGCGGCCTGCATCGAACCCTGCAGTCCGCTCCGCGCCGTTCCGCCCTTGGGTCCGCAGGCGGCCAATGCGTGGTTGGCCAGGCAGTGGCCGTCGGCCAATACCAGCAACTCATCTGCCAGGTCTTCTTCCGTGACCGACTCTTCCGTCGCCAGCCGGTGATCGAGGGGCAATGCGGCCAGCAGGGGCTCCTCAAACAATGCAATCTCGGTAATCTCCGGTGCGTCGGTGGTGGTGGCGATCAGCGCGGCGTCCAACCGGTGGTTGCGCAAGCCGTCAATCAACGAGCGGGTCTGATCCTCCCACAATTCGATGGCCAGCCCCGGATACATTTCCCGCAAGGGCTTCAAAATCAGCGGCATCAGGTAGGGCGCCAGCGTTGGAATCACGCCCAGCTTCAACGGCCCTACCAGCGGGTCACGCGCCGCCCGCGCCACCGCTTCCATCTGCCCGGCCTCGGCCAGCGCGCGCTGGGCATGGGCCAGAATCTGGCTGCCTACCGGCGTGACGTCCACGCGCTTGTTGGTTCGCTCCAGAAGCGTTACGCCCAGTTCTTCTTCCAGCTTGCGGATCTGGCTGCTCAGTGTCGGCTGGCTTACGTTGCAAGCCTCAGCCGCACGTCCAAAATGGCGATGATCGGCCACTGCTACCAAATAACGAAGTTCCTGCAGATTCATGTGTCTTCCTGAGCGATGGTGTCCATTCTTATTATAGAGCGGAGCAATCGTCATCGTAGAAACAATTGATTTTACTTATCGTTATGGGAGCGATAGCTTTACGAAAGCGGGCGTATGATTGCACCGGGCAATTTTCATGTACCGCGCAAATCAGCTAGCGAAGTCCTACGTCAAAACCAGGCTTCACACGGATCATTTACACGGAAACCAAGGAGATGCACTCATGTCTGACAGCCAAACACAGACCCCCGGACCACCCATAGTCGACGATCAAAACGCCATGTCAGGCGATGCAAAATGCCCGTTTTCGAATGGCGCCCGCAAACACACATTATCCGGGACCCCAGCCAACGCAAGCTGGTGGCCCGACCAATTGAATCTGAGTATCCTCCGCCAGCACCCGCAACTGTCGAACCCGCTGGGCGAGGCCTTCAACTACGCCGAGGAGTTCAAGAGCCTCGACCTGAAAGCCGTGATCAAGGACCTGCACGCCCTGATGACCACCTCGCAGGAGTGGTGGCCGGCAGACTACGGTCACTACGGGCCTTTCTTCATCCGCATGGCGTGGCATAGCGCGGGCACCTATCGCATCGCCGATGGCCGCGGCGGCGCGGGCTCAGGAGCGCAGCGCTTTGCTCCCCTCAACAGCTGGCCGGACAATGTGAGCCTCGACAAGGCGCGCAGGTTGATCTGGCCCATCAAGCAGAAGTATGGCCGGAAACTCTCCTGGGCCGACCTGATTGTTCTCGCTGGTAATGTAGCCCTGGATTCGATGGGATTGAAGACCTTCGGTTTCGGCGGTGGGCGCGAGGACGTCTGGGAGCCGGAAGAGGACGTTTACTGGGGACCTGAGACCAAGTGGCTGGGAGACGAGCGTTACAAGGGCGATCGCCAGCTTGAAAATCCTCTCGGCGCCGTTCAAATGGGCCTGATTTATGTGAATCCGGAAGGACCCAACGGCAAGCCGGATCCAGTCGCGGCGGCAGTGGATATTCGCGAGACTTTTGCGCGCATGGCGATGAATGACGAGGAGACCGTTGCCCTGATCGCCGGCGGACACACGTTCGGCAAGGCGCATGGCGCCGCCGATCCGCTCAAGTATGTCGGTCGCGAACCCGAGGGCGCCGGCATTGAAGAGCAGGGCCTGGGCTGGAGCAACAGTTTTGGCAGCGGCAAGGGAGTGGATACCATCAGCAGCGGCCTCGAAGGGGCATGGACCACCAACCCGGTGAAGTGGGACAACAATTATCTCGAAAACCTGTTCGGCTACGAGTGGGAACTCACCAAGAGTCCCGCGGGCGCCAACCAATGGACTCCCAAGAATGGAGCCGCGGCGGGCGCCGTGCCCGATGCTCACGATCCCAAGAAGAAGCACGCTCCCATCATGTTCACGACGGATCTCTCCCTGAGAATAGATCCGATCTATGAGAAGATTTCGAGGCGCTATCTCGAGCATCCGCAGGAGTTGGCAGATGCCTTCTCCAAGGCCTGGTTCAAGCTGACCCATCGCGACATGGGGCCCATCTCGCGGTATCTTGGTCCGCTGGTTCCCAAGGAACCGCTGCTCTGGCAGGATCCCATTCCCGCGGTCGATCATCCGCTGATCGGGGAGAAGGAAATTGAGGCGCTGAAGGCGAAGATCCTGGCATCCGGGCTTACAGTGTCCCAACTGGTGACCACGGCCTGGGCGTCCGCTTCGACCTTCCGCGGCAGCGACAAGCGCGGCGGGGCCAACGGTGCCCGCATTCGCCTGGCGCCGCAAAAGGACTGGGAAGTCAACCAGCCGGCCGAACTGGCGAAGATTCTTGAGACGCTGGAGTCGATTCAGAAGGACTTCAATGGCTCGCAGTCCGGCGACAAGAAGGTTTCGCTGGCTGACCTGATCGTTCTGGGCGGTTCGGCAGCCGTTGAAGAGGCTGCAAGGAAGGCCGGCCACGACGTGAAGGTTCCCTTCTCGCCAGGGCGCACCGATGCATCGCAGGAGCAGACCGATGTGTCCTCCTTCGCCGTACTGGAGCCGGTCGCGGACGGATTCCGCAACTATATCCGGAAGGAGCACGTTGATTCAGCCGCTGAGCTGCTGGTGGATCGGGCGAACTTGTTGAGGTTGACCGCACCCGAGATGACGGTTCTGATCGGCGGTCTGCGCGCGCTGAACACAAACTTCGGGCAGTCCGAGTATGGCGTTTTCACCAAACGGCCCGGAGCGTTGACCAATGATTTCTTCGTGAATCTGCTCGACATGAACACCAAGTGGCAGAAATCCAGTTCACCGTTAGGCTTGCTGGAAGGGCACGATCGGAAGACAGGCGAGCACAAGTGGACGGCCACCGTGGTCGATCTTGTCTTTGGTTCAAACTCTCAGCTCCGGGCCCTCGCCGAATTCTATGCGTGCGAGGACTCAAAGGAGGCATTCGTGCGTGACTTTGTGGCGGCCTGGAACAAAGTGATGAACCTCGACCGCTTCGACTTGGCCTGACCTTTGAGGGTAGGAGCTCAAGGTACAAGGGTTCGAACCGCGTGATTTCGTACGCTGAGTGCGTTGTTCCCAGGTCTCAGAATCGAGACCTGGGGCACCCACAATCGGTACAAGAACAAGCGGTTGAAGGCCAGAAAGCGCAGCCTCGACCTGGTTATCGGGCTATCCCGAACCAGGTCGGAGCTGTGCGATTTTTACTTGTTCCCTTTGGGTTGAAGATCTTCCACGGGCTTTCCTGCTTTTGAAAATCTCGTCCTGGTTTCATACCTACTGAAAACACTTCTTTACAACTTGGCCGAGCCAGCCTAATAATGGCGCAATCTTCGAGACAGCGCGTTTCCCCGGTCTCCCCGCTCCACCCCCCGCGTTCGATCTCTGAGCCAACCATGGAGGTTCTTCCACATGAATAAGCTCAGTCCCTATCTGTTGGGATTATCTGTCGCAGTTGCCTGTAGCCTGACGGCTGCGGCGCAGGAGAGTTCACCGGCAACCCCTTCTTTTCCGAAGGTTCTCCAGATCTCGCGCGAATTTACCAAGCCCTACAAAGGCGGCGCGGCCCACGACAAGACCGAATCTGCCTTTGTCGAGGCTTTCACCAAGGCCAAGTGGCCAACGCACTACATCGGCATGACTTCGCTCTCCGGCAAATCAAGGGCCTTGTACCTGACTCCGTACGCTTCGTTCGAAGCCTGGGAAAAAGACTACGCCGCCATCCAGAAGAACACCGTTCTCGCAGGCGAACTGGAACGCGCCTTTGTGGCCGATGGCGAGCTGCTGGATGAGGTCGACCAGGGGGTCTTCGTTTACAGCGAAGAATCAAGCCTTCACCCCATGACGGATCTTTCGCACCAGCGCTTCATGGAAGTTTCCCTGTACCAGGTCCGCCCTGGCCACACACGCGAGTGGAGGGAGGCGGTCAAGATGGTCAAGGGCGCATACGAGAAGGCCGGAACCGGCAATCATTGGGCCATGTTTCACGAGGCGTATGGAGGTCTGGGTGGCCGCTACCTGGTTCTCCAATCGCACAAAACGCTTGCCGAGATCGATAGCGATTTCCTGAATGACAAGAAGTTTGCCGAAGCCCTGGGCGACGACGGCCTGAAGCATCTCGATGAACTGATCGCCGAATCGGTGGAATCAGCGCAGCATGAGCTATTCCAAATCAATCCCCGCATGAGCTACGTTTCCGACGAGTGGATCGCGGCCGACCCGGATTTCTGGAAGCCGAAGCCCGCCCCGGAACAAGCCAAGGTGAATCCGTAAGCAGACAATTGAAGCGAGTGCTTTATCGAACCTGCGCGCGGCTCCCGTTTTAACGGAGCCGCGCTTCGTTCTGTGGCCGACAGTGGATTCCGGCTTGCGGCCTGGCCCAACTGTGCATCTCCCTTCAGTCTTCATTTCCGGCGCGCCGCTCCTGTAAAGTTGAAGCAGGCACATCGCACAGAGTGCCTGTCCTTCACGCAGCGGGCGCTACTCTTTTGACGACTCCTGACAATTCGGAAACGCTCGCCAATCCGGCTGAACTTAGCGATCTGCTGCGTTCGGTCTTCGGTTTTTCACGCTTCCGCGCCAACCAGGAAGCGGTTTGCCGGGCGGCCATTCAGGGGCGTGACCTGCTGCTGGTGATGCCGACCGGGGCGGGGAAGTCGCTCTGTTATCAGTTGCCGGCGATTGCGCTGGGCGGAACGGCGCTCGTCATTTCGCCGCTGATCGCCCTGATGGACGACCAGGCCGCCAAACTTGCTTCGCTGGGCCTCAAGGTGGCGCGCATTCATTCCGGTCTGGATCGCGGCGTGGCGCGGCAGGCCTGCGTGGACTATTTGCAGGGGACTCTGCAATTCCTGTTCATTGCGCCGGAACGGCTGCGCGTGCCCGGCTTTCCCGAAATGTTGGCCAAGCGCAAGCCCGCGCTGATTGCCATCGACGAAGCACACTGCATCTCCCAATGGGGCCACGACTTCCGGCCCGACTATCGGATGCTGGGCCAGTATCTGCCCGCGCTGCGGCCCGCGCCCGTGCTGGCGCTTACGGCCACGGCCACGCCCACGGTGCAGGCGGACATTGTGACACAACTGGGCATGGTCAAGCCGGCCCGGTTCATTCACGGCTTCCGGCGCGACAACCTGGGTATCGAAGTCGTTGAAGTCCCAGTGCCGGAGCGTCCGGCGGCCATCTGCGGCCTGTTGACCAGTGCTGACCGACGGCCTGCCATCGTGTATGCCACTTCGCGCAAGAGCGCCGAAACACTGGCGGAAGAGCTTTCACACAGAGTTCCCGCGGCGGCCTATCACGCCGGTCTCGATTCCGAGACGCGGGAACGGGTGCAGACTGCTTTCCAGGCTGGCGAATTGGAAGTAGTCGTTGCCACCATCGCCTTCGGCATGGGCATCGACAAGGCCGACATCCGCACCGTGATTCACGCCGGGCTGCCGGCCACGCTCGAAGGCTACTACCAGGAGATTGGCCGCGCCGGTCGCGATGGGGCGTTGAGCCGGACTTACCTGATGCACTCCTACGCCGATCAGCGTACGCACGACTTTTTCCTGAACCGCGACTATCCGCCGGTGGACCATCTGACCCAGGTGTTCCGAGCGCTCGGCGAACAGCCGCAACCAGTGGAAGAGCTGCGCGCAGCGTCGAAACTCGGCGAAGAGGAGTTCGACAAGGCGCTTGAAAAGCTCGAAATTCACGGCGGAGCCCGTGTGGACTTCGGCGGCAACGTGACGGTGGGCGGCCCTGGCTGGAAGAAGACCTACTCGGTCCAGGCGCAGCACCGGGCAGAGCAGTTCGAGAAGGTGTTGCGCTTCACCACCTCGTCCGAGTGCCGGATGGCTGCCCTGGTGCGGCACTTCGGGGACGTGGAAGACGCCAGCCGTTCGTGCGGAATTTGCGACGTGTGCGATCCGGCCGGAGCGGTGCTGAGGCTCTTCCGGCGGCCTACGGCATTTGAGCGCGAACTGGTGCAGGCCATCGCCGACGAGTTGCGGTCGGTGGAGTACAAGGCGACGGGAACGCTGCAGCGCAATCTCGATCTCGCAGGCAGGCTGAGCCGGAACGAGTTTGACGCGCTGCTGGACGCAATGGTGCGCGCCAGTCTGATCGAGATCGAAGAAGCCGAGTTCGAAAAGGACGGCGACGTCATACGATTCCGCAAAGTGCGTCTGACTGAAGCCGGTCTGGAACTGCGGCCGGCCTCGCCAATAGAGCTCTTGATCAGCGACGGAGTGGTGGAGGAATTTGGCCGGCGGGGTCCGGCGCCGGCGCGGTCGCGGACAAAGAAACCCGCGGGGAAAAGTGGATTGCTGAAGCCGGCGGGTGCGGGCGCTGCCGGCGGCAAGACAGCGGACGCAGAGCCGGTCAAGCTGACGGCCGAGGGGGAAGCGCTGGCTGTGCGGCTCAGGGAGTGGCGCGCGTCAGAGGCCAAGCGTCTGCGCGTTCCGGCTTACGTGGTATTGCATGATCGGACGCTGGCTGCGGTGGCACAGGCGCGGCCGGCAAATCCAAGGCAGCTTCTGGAAATCAATGGAATGGGACCGGCCAAAGTGGAGCGATTCGGCGAGGCGATCCTGGGGCTGTGCGAGGCTGCAAGGTAGATCTTCCCGCTGCGGCAGAAGGCCATGCCCTTCCCAGCAGAGTCGTGTTCAAGGACTGTCTGTGTTGAGAGAGAAAGTTCAGTAAATGCGAACCCCCAACCGTGGTTGGGGGTTCTGGCGCTTCAGGGGCTGAGCGGTCTTACGCCACGCGCTCGATGACCACGGACTGCAGCACGACGGGAGTCTTGGGCTTGTCCTGGCCGCCGCGCGGCACCAGCGAGATCTTGTTTGCGATCTCCTGGCCCTCGACCACTTCGCCAAAGATGGTGTGGTTGCCGGTCAGCCACGGCGTGGCGGCCACGGTGATGAAGAACTGGCAGCCGTTGGTGCCGGGGCCGCTGTTGGCCATGGCCAGCTTGCCGGGCTTGTCGAACTTGTGCGCCGAGCCCTTGGTCTCGTCCTGGAAGCGGTAGCCGGGTCCGCCCATGCCAGTACCCGTGGGATCGCCGCCCTGGATCATGAAGTCGGGAATTACCCGGTGAAAGATAGTGCCGTCGAAGAGCTTGTCGCTGGATTTGGCGTGGGTCGTGGGGTGGACCCATTCTTTTTTGCCCTCGGCCAGTTCGATGAAGTTCTTGACGGTGATGGGCGCGTCGGCCTCGAAGAGACGAACGGTGATCTTGCCTTCGGTGGTGGTGAAGACGGCGTAGGTTCCTGCTGCAAGTGCCATGAATTGCTCCTGTGTTCGTACGGGGAAATCGTGTGAAGTTGGTTAGCGAGACTTGGTACTCTCGCTATTTGCGACCAGTGATCATGTAAATGGCACGAATTGTGGTCATTACTTGAACGGGCTCGCCATTAACGGTATAAGGTTTGTACTCCCAGTCCTTCACGGCATTCAATGCAGCTTCCTGAAGAGCCGGAGGGCCGCTCATCACTTGAAGATTGACTATCTTTCCATCCGTTCCAATCAATGCCTTAAGTTCCACCGTGCCGGAAATCCCTTGTGCTTTTGCTTCGGCGGGATATGCAAGCGGCGTTCTCTTCGATAACATGCCTTGAGCGACTTCGGCTGAGACAGCGATCTTCTTGGCAGGAGGCTCTGTGCCGGGCAGCGGCGGCAATGACTGCCCCTCGCGCACGATGGTCACTTTCTTCAGCACCACCGGCGTTATCGGCTTGTCGTCGCTGTCGCGCTGCACGCGGGCAATGGTCTTGACCACCAGCACGCTGGAATCGTCGCACTGACCAAACAGCGTGTAGTGCTGGTTGAGCGTGTCGTAGGCCTGCTCGGTGATAAAGAATTGGCTTCCATTCGTGTTAGGCCCGCTGTTGGCCATGGCCAGCCTTCCGGGCTGATCGAAGTTCAAATCGGGATCGAGCTCATCCTCGAAGGTATAGCCTGGGTCGCCCATGCCGGTGCCCGTAGGGTCGCCGCCCTGGATCATGAATTCGGGGATGACGCGATGGAAGGTTGTGCCATCGTAAAGCGGCTTGTTGTGCTGCTTTTTCTTGGTGGTGGGATCGACCCAGTCTTTCGTGCCCTCGGCCAGGGCGATGAAGTTGGCCACCGCCTTGGGCGCCTGTCTCTCAAAGAACTGGCAGGTAATGCGGCCCATGGAGGTATCCATTACCACGGTTGGGCCGTTGGGGCGGGTCAGCGCGGCCGTGGTTGCCTGGGGCGCGTCGGGCAGGTCCTCGGCCGGTTGTGCGGCCGGTTTGGTGCCCTGCTGGGCAAATCCGGGCAACGCCGCAGAGGCGGCAACGGCCAAGGCCAGAGCGGGAACGAAAAGCGCAAACTTGAGTTTCATGCCGTGTTCGAGGGTAAATCATGCGGCGGGGGGCGTGCCAGAGCCAGCCGTTCAGGTTGTATCGTAACCACATGAAGACTCGCCGGACTCAACCCGCCCTTAGACTGTTTGCGCCCGTGGTGTGCGCTTTGTGCTTCCTTTCAGTTCAATGTGCCTGGGCGCAGGCAGACAAGGAGCCGCCTGCCACGGACAAGGCTGCGCCCGCGGAGAAGCCCGCTGCCGAGAGCAAGTCCGCTGCGCCTCCGCTGCCGGCAGACGCGCGTGTGCAGCAGACCATGCAATTGGACGGCAAGACGCTCAAGTATACGGTGACGGTTGGCGCGCTTCCCGTACGCGACAAGGATGGCAAGACAGCAGGCGAAGTGGTGCTGACAGCGTATACGATGGAGGGCGACAACCGCCCGGTAACGTTTGCGCTGAACGGCGGTCCGGGCGCTGCGTCGGTCTATCTGAATTTCGGCGCGATCGGGCCCAAGCAACTGCAGGTGGGCAACGAGGGCGACAGCCCGTCGGACCCGGCCGTGCCGGCGGACAATCCGGGCACGTGGCTGGATTTCACTGACCTGGTGTTTATCGACCCGGTGGGAACGGGTTTCAGCCGGGCGACCGTGCCCGAGGCCGATGCCAAGAAGCTTTTCTACTCAACGACGCCCGATATTGAATATCTATCGCGGATCATCTACGACTGGCTGGTCAAGAACAACCGCCTGGGTTCGAGAAAATACCTGGTGGGCGAGAGTTATGGTGGGTTTCGCGGCCCGCGCGTGACGCATTTTCTGCAGTCGCAACTGGGTGTGGCGATGAACGGGCTCGTGCTCGTGTCGCCCTATCTGAACCCCACCATCGAGGACAACGGCGATCTGTCTCCAGTGCCCTGGATGATGACCCTGCCTTCGATTACCGCCGCACACCTGGAACGCGAAGGCAAGGAAGGCGAGAGCAAGCTGACGCCGCAGGCGATGGCGGATGTGATTGCCTATACGCGAGGGGAGTACGCGACCACGCTGCTCAAGGGGCGCTCCGATGAGGAAGCGACCAAGAAGATGATCCAGCATGTGACGGAGTTGACGGGGCTGGACCCGGCGTTTGTGAAGTACTCCGGAGGGCGGCTGGAGACCGGCGCATACCTGCGCGAGGTGTTCCGGGAGCAGGGCAAACTCGGCTCGGTCTACGACTCGAATGTGACTTCGTTCGATCCATTTCCGTTTGCACCGGAGCAGCGGGCGAACGATCCGATCCTGGCCAGCATCATTGCCCCGCTGACCACGGCGATGGTGGATTTTGTAACGCGCACGGTAGGCTGGAAGGTGGATGCCAGGTACTACGCTCTCTCCTACACGGTTAACCGGCTGTGGGACAGGGACAACGATTTGCGCAAGGGATCGGTTCCCGATCTGCGCGAGGCCGTAGCCGCCGATCCCAAGCTGCGCGTGCTGATTGTGCACGGCTGGAACGATCTCTCCTGCCCGTTCATGGGCTCGGTCCTCACAGTTGACCAGATGCCGGTCATGGGCGACGCATCGCGCGTTGCGGTCCGGGAGTATCCTGGGGGCCATATGTTCTACACACGCCCGTCCAGCCGCGCGCAACTGCGCAAGGACGTGATGGAGATGTACAGCAAGCACTGAGGGCCTTTGTGCCCGCGCCATGCCGGTTGCACAGGGCACGTTGAAAGGGGGCGCGACTGCCAGATCACAGCTCAAATGCTGATGTGGCAGGTGTGCCCCTTTCAACAGCCTGTCACACCAACCGGGGTGTTGAATGGCTGGATACCCCCCCCACCCGTATTTTTGGAGCTTAAAATCCTTGTTTTCTTTAGGTTACGGACAGGGTTGCGCCGTAAAATCCTCTCAGCAAATGACTTACGCGCAAAATCCTCCAGCAGAAGGAGTTACGGGCTGGTCCCGGCACTTGCTCTGGCGCGGCCCATAGTTCTGCCACTCATCAGTGTGCATCCAAGCGGGGAAATTCTCTGCAATCTCGAAAAAACTCTGTAGCGTCCGATTTTTGAACTGATTTGAAGCCCGGAAACGCGCCGCATGCATTTCCATTGACTCTCTACCCATAGATAAACTACATATAAGTCCATGGCCAAGAAATCCGATCTGCTGCCTGGAACGCTGGACATGCTGATCCTGAAGACGCTCGCCCGCGCCCCGCTGCACGGCTACGGCATTGCGCTCTCCATCAAGCGGCTTTCCGACGACGTGCTTACCGTGGAAGAAGGATCGCTATACCCGGCGCTGCAACGGCTTCTACTGCAGGGCTGGGTCAAGGCGGAGTGGAAGATGACCGAGACCAACCGGAGGGCGCGCTACTACACCCTCACCACGGCGGGACGCAGGCAACTGGGCATTGAACTGTCGCAGTTCGAGCAGATGATTGCCGCCATCGGACGCGTCTTGCAGGATGCGCAGGAGGCCTAGATGAATCTCTTCTCGTTCGTGAAGAAGCTCTCCATTCTCTTTCGCCGCAGGCAATTCAACGGCGAGTTGGACGAAGAGATGGCCTTCCACCGCGAGCAGGCGGCCAGGGAGTTCGAGGCCGCGGGCATGTCGTCCGAGGCCGCCCGGCTTGCGGCGATGCGGCAGTTTGGCAATGCGACGAGACTCAAGGAACGGAGCCACGAGGTCATTGGTTTCAGCTTTGAGACCGGGTTCCAGGACCTGCGCTTTGCGCTTCGCCAACTGCGCAGGAATCCAGGATTCGCCGCGACGGCGATTCTGACGCTGGCGCTGGGCATGGGCGCCAGCGTGGCTATTTTTGCGTTTGTGGATGCCGCGCTGATCAAGCCTTTGCCCTATCCGAATCCCACGCGGCTGGTGGATGTGACGGAAAGTGTGGCGCTGTTTCCGCGCGGAGATCTTTCCTATGCCGACTATGTTGACTGGAAACGGCTGAACACGGTTTTCAGCTCCATGGATGTGTACACCGCTGGCCGCTTTGGGCTCAGCACTCCGTCCGGTATGGAGTCGGTGCACGGGGAACGGGTGAGCGCGGGCTTTTTTGGAACACTGGGAATTCGGCCGATGCTGGGCCGGGATTTTCGCCCCGGCGAGGATGCGCCGGGCGCGGCTCCGGTGGTGATGCTGAGATATGGCGCGTGGCAAAGGCGATTCGGCGGCAGGCCCGATGTTGTGGGGCAAACGGTCAATTTAAGCGGAGAGACGTACACCATTGTTGGCGTGCTCCCGCAGGACTTTGAGTTTGCGCCGCGGGAGATTGCGGAGATTTTTACGCCGCTGCGCCCCATTTCGGAGTGCGAGAAGCGGCGCAGTTGCCACGATCTGGATGGCGTAGCAAGGCTGAAGGACGGAGTGACGGTGGGCGCCGCGCTGGCGCAGATGCAGGCGATCGCACTCCAGTTGGAGAAGCAGTATCCGGATTCCAATCGCGGCCAGGGAGCAAGCGTCATGCCCCTGTCGGCGGCGATTGTGGGAGACATCAAGCCCATTCTGCTGGTGCTGCTGGGCGGCGTGGGCTTGCTGCTGTTGATTGCCTGCGTGAATGTTTCGAGCCTGCTGCTGGTGCGCGCGGAGAGCAGGCGGCGCGAGATTGCGGTGCGCGGGGCTTTGGGCGCGTCCCGCGTGCGGTTGAGCCGGCAGTTTGTCACCGAGGCGCTGACGGTGGTTGCTTCGGGCAGCGCAATCGGGCTCGGACTTGCCTATCTCGGCATGAAGGGATTGAGCGGATTGATCTCGAAGGACTGGATGGCCGGAATGCCGTTTCTGCACGGGCTGGGACTCAATCCGCGCGTGCAGATTTTCGCGGCCTGCCTGGCATTGCTTGCAGGAGCTCTATTCTCCATCACGCCGATTCTGCACTTCCGGTTTTCTGACATGCGCGACGGTTTGTCGGAGGGCGCGCGCGGGTCAGCGGGCAGGCTGTGGCGACGCATGGGCGCAAACCTGGTGGTGATTGAGCTGGCCACTGCTATGGTGTTGCTGGCGGGCGCCGGACTGCTGGCCAAGAGCCTGTACAGACTTTTACATGAGGACCTTGGATTCCGAGCGGATCACCTGGCCACCGTCAACATAGGATTGCCGCAGGCCGCATTTGCCAAGGATGAACAGGTGGTTCAGTTCGAGCGGCAGATGTTGCAGAGGGTCGGAAGTCTTCCGGGTGTGCAGTCGGCGGCCGTCACCAACGTGCTGCCGGTGAGCTGCAATTGCGATACGGACTGGGTGCGCTTTGTGGGAAAGCCCTACAACGGAATCCACAATGAGGTGAATGAGCGCGAGGTGAGTGCGGGGCTGTTTCAAACGCTCCAGGTCAAGCTGAAGAGCGGGCGCTTTTTTACCGAAGCAGACGG
>JBEKTB010000028.1:0-32732 GCA_049516495.1 Occallatibacter sp. | reverse complement strand
GGATCTCGGAACCACGGAGTTCCCGCCCATCGAGACCACGCTTACGGCCGGCGACATCGCCTTCCGGCAGCACTCCGGCGGGCACACGCCCGGGCCCAACTGGCCGACGTTCCTGGAGTTTGCCAGCCGCTATCTGCATAGTCCAGGAGAAGGCCGTGCGACGTCGGTTGCCGCGCACAGACAGTAAACGCATCTCTGGTTACTTCCTCGGGCGTCGATCGATTGAATTTGGATCGCCACTTGTGGCAGAGTTCCAGTATGGACAAAGATTCCGTCATCCAGATGCTGCGTTTGCACGAGCCGGATTTGAAGGCCGCCGGCATTGTGCATCTGCGTTTGTTTGGTTCAGTGGCGCGCGGAGACGAATCGGCCCAATCCGATATTGATCTCATGGCCGACCTCGATCGATCGAAGCGCCTGACCGTTTTCAACCTAGCGCATCTGGAGAACCGGCTAAGCGACCTGCTTGGCGTGAAAGCTGATCTCGCTGTCTTTGATTCGATGAAGGAACGGGTTCGAGCGCGGGCTATTCGAGAGGCAATCGATGCCTTTTGAAGATGCCAAGTCGCATCTCAGTGACATTCTCGACAGCATTCGCCTCATTGAGAAGTTCGTCAGCGGGATGAGCTTTGAGGCTTATAGCCACGACGAAAAGACTCAAGCTGCTGTGGAGCGCAAGATGCTGATCATCAGTGAAGCGGCCATCCGGCTGAAGGACGAGGCCGAGGTCTTGTGCCCAGGCATTCCGTGGCGCGACATTCGAGGGACCGGCAACTGGCTCCCGCACCAATACGATGGCGTGGATGCGGAGACGATTTGGAACACGATTGAATCCGGCTTGCCCCCACTCAAGGCTGCGGTTGAAAAGGCGCTTGCATCGCCGGAGCGCTCTTGATAGCCCTGACTGACTTGAATCCCGTCTCACGCGCGCGTGAAGCGGCAGACCCTACAGTCGCTTCGACATCACGATGCAGTGACACTCGGCCTGGTCTTTGAGAGCCTGGGTCATGTGGAACGGCTCGGTGCCGGTCTCGATGTAGCCGTAACGGCGATAGATACGGGGGAGTTCGGGGCGAAGGCTGAGGACGGTGATGTCCACGGCCTGGCAGCCGAGGGCGCGGAAACGGTCTTCGGCGGCCTCGGCCAGGCGGCGCGCGAGGCCCGAGCCCTGGTGCGCCGGGTCGACGGCGAGTTGGCCGATATAGCCGCGATTTCCGCGCACCTCGGTATAGACGCAACCGAGGATTTCGCCGGATGGGGTTTCGGCGACCAGAATTTCGCCCTCTTGCATTGTGGCCGCGAGCCGGTCGTCGTCCGTGCGGGTGCCGTCGAGGAAGGTCTCGATCGAATAGGCGGAGTTGATCAGCGAGATCAGGCGCGGCCGGTCGGCTTCGGTCGCCAGGCGAACGCCGACGGGAGAGCTGGAGCTTGCGTTTGAGTTTATTGGCATTTTCTTGTCGGAGCAGGACGGCTGCTCTCAATACGTAGTTTAAGGCAAGCACCGGAAAGCCTTCGGATGCCTCCCAGACGGTTTGCATTGACGGCGCCAAACTCACGCCGTAGGCTCATAGCATGGAATTCAAGGTAAGCGAGCTGGAGCGGGAACCGATCGATTTTGACCTGGAACTGGCTCCCGGCGCGGTGGATTTGGGCGAGGAGGCTGTGCAGCAGGGTTCGCTGGCCGCCGCAGGCCAGGCCGAGGTGCTCCACGAACATCGCGGACCGAAGGACATCGTGGCGGACATCCGGCTCCGGGGACGGTTTGCCGGCAATTTTCAGGTTCCATGCGCCCGCTGCGTGGAGCCGGTCGAGATTCCCCTGGCGGCGGATTTCGACCTGATCTTCCGCCCCGCCGAGGCCGACGCCGAGGCCGCCGAACGGTCGATTAAAGGACAGTTTGTCGCTTGAGGATGTGCTGCGCGAGCAGGTGCTTTTGTCCCTGCCGGTCAGGACGCTGTGCAAGCCCGACTGCAAGGGACTTTGCCCGCGCTGCGGTGAAAACCGCAACAGCCAGCCCTGCTCATGCGATGTGGGTCCAAGCGACCCCCGCTGGGAAGCGCTGGCCGGCCTCCGCGGCCGGATCGAGTCCAAGGAAACATAGTCCCCAGAGAAGATCTGGATCAATTGAGGGTGCTCTGCCCCGCGCCGTAAGGCCAGGGTTTCGTGCGGCTTGCCGCAGGAATCTGAAACGGGTCGGGACACGAAAGGAATTTTTGCAATGCCTAATCCGAAAAGGCGCCACTCAACGCGCCGCACCGCACTCCGCCGCTCTCACGACTTTCTTACGGCTGTAGGACTCTCCGAGTGCCCCAACTGCCACGAAAAGAAGCTGCCCCATCGCGCCTGCGCCAAGTGCGGCGCCTACAAGGGCCGTGCGGTTCTGGACGTCAAGGAAGCTGCGAAGTAAATTCCAGCGCCCATGCTCATTGACATTGCGCTCGACGCCGTAGGTTCCGACAAAGCTCCAGAGCCGGAGATCCGGGGGGCGATCCTCGCCTGCAAAGCTCTGCCTGTGCGGGTCCACCTGATTGGACCCGAGGCGGAGCTGCGCGATCTTCTGGACGAACATCTGGAGAACGAGGATCTGCCCATCGTTATTCACCATGCCTCTGAACGCATCGGCATGGACGAGAAAGCGGCCCAGGCTGTCCGCACCAAGCGCGACAGCTCCATACGCGTGGGGCTGAAGCTGGTGCGCGAGGGCCAGGCGGCTGGCTTTGTGACCGCCGGCAACACGGGGGCGGCCATGGCCACGGCCAAGATGGTGCTGGGCGCCATGCCCGGCGTTGATCGGCCGGCGCTGGCCACGCCCATGCCCACCTCCAAAGGCAACCCGTGCGTGCTGCTCGACGTGGGCGCCAACGTGGACTGCAAGGCGCACAATCTGGAGCAGTTTGCCGTGATGGGCGAGATGTATGCCCGCAGCGTGCTCAAGATCAACAAGCCGCGCGTCGGCCTGCTCTCCATCGGTGAAGAAGAGACCAAGGGCAACGACCTCACGCGCGAGGCCTTCCCGCTGCTCAAGGCGCTGCCCATCCACTTCATCGGCAACGTTGAGGGCCGCGACATCTTCAACGGCAATGCCGACGTGATTGTCTGCGACGGCTTTGTGGGCAACGTGGCTCTGAAGACCAGCGAGGGCATCGGCCGCTTTGTGCGCGACGTGCTGCGCGAGTCGCTCAACCAGACGGTGACCGCCCAGGTGGGAGCGCTGCTCTCGCGACGGGCGTTCAACGACTTCCGCCGCCGCCTGGACTACACCGAGTACGGTGGCGCGCCGCTGCTCGGGGTGCGCGGAGTGTGCATCATCGGCCACGGCTCGTCGAACGAAAAGGCTATCTTCAACGGCATTCGCGTGGCCTACGAGTTTGCCAAGGCGGGGACCAACCAGCGCATCGAAGCCGAGTTTGCCGGTCGTGCGAAGCGGGCGGACCACGCGGCCGCGTCCGACAAACCCGCCGATCCGGTCGCCAAGTCCGACGCGGCCATTCAGTAATCATGCCTCCCGATCTGAACCATCCTTCGGGGTTCGACCTGTCCGCAGTGGACCAACTGGCCTGCCCGGCCTGCCTGGGCGATCTGCGCGCGGATGAGGCCACGCTGGTCTGCGTCGCCTGTGGCCGCGCCTACCCGGTCGTGGATGGGATCCCGGTGCTGATTGCGGAGCGGGCGGAAACCAGCGATCAGGCTGCTTCTTCTTCCCCGGTTTTGCCCTGACTTCCGAATTTACCCCTGGCAATCAGCGAAGGGCGTAGGCCCGTTTTCCTTCAAATCGCATCCTCAGCCAGTTACGAATCGCGGGAGTGTTCCGTTCAAAACAGGAATAAACCAGCCAGGACGCGGCAAACACCAACGCGAGGACCGGAAGCAGCTTCAGCAGGGAAAAGGCCGACAGCGCCCAAAGCTTCCTGGTGGGCAAGAGCACGCAGGAAAGAAGAAGAAGCATGGGGAAATGCGACAGGTAGAGTGTGTACGACATGCCGGAGAGAGTCTGTGCCGAGGCCCGGTAGAGCGGGTGGACGCTGACATCCTGCGCATGCAGCACAACCCAGAGAAACAGCGAGAAGACTGCACCGACTGCAAATTCCGCGCAGAAAAGGTTGATCGGAAACCGGAGCGCGAGAGTGATCGCGGCCACCAGGATGAATCCCGCAGCCGCCATCGACATTTTTCTCATCCTGCGCGGCAGCCGCAGGGGCAGACAGGCGACCCCTGCACCCATAAGCCAGATCAGGAAATAGGCATCGATCTTCCATCCCGACATGGCCAGAAGCAGCGCAAGGAGCAGGCCTGCTTTGACTCGCACCGACGTTCGTCTGGAGCGCGATAGCACTGCAATCAGCAGCGGGAAGAAGATGTAGTACCAGAATTCATAGGAAAGGCTCCATAAGGGGCCATTGCTTCCGAAGCTCGACGTGACAATGCCCTGCAGGAACAAAGCGCTTCCTAGAAATGCGCCAAGGGTGAAATGGCCGCTGACCGGCAGCCCTCCGTGCGGTCCGGCGATCAGATAAAGCGGGCTCTTCAGCAGGTACATTCCACACGCGTCGAAAACTGCACAGAGAAACAAGGCAGGAATCAAAACCACCCAAAGTCGTGTAAGTCGCTGGAACAAGTATTGACTCCAGGAAAAAACATGCTTGCGCGAGGCATTGAGAGCGCTGCCGCCTACCAGATATCCACTTAGAACAAAGAAAGCCATGACAGCCATGCGGGAACCGGTGGCGTGACCGCCGAGCAAAGATGAGATTCGCAGATGGCTGATCGCGATCGGCTCGGGGGACGAATCGGCGCGATCGGCGGCGGCGTGTCCGGCGATCAGGGCGGTAAGCCCCTCGGTCATAAACAACACGCGGACATGCGCCAGAAGCACCCAGACGGCCGCTATTCCCCGTATGGCATCGAGGTGCACGGACGCGTCGACGCACGGGCGCTTCGCTACCCCAGTTTTTCGCATGGATCGATTCTAAATCGCGTTGCTTCTATGTACCGGGCCGTCCCGGTGAGTTTATTCACTTTCGGGTGTAACTATAGAGTGATGACTTTCTCATGGGCATTGAGGAGAGTTACCGACTGTCACCGCCGCTGATAGAACGGCAGCACGATCATCAGGGCGAAGCCGATAGCCGCGGCGAGAGCCAGCGCGATCAGCCCATAGAGCAAGGTCAGGCTCGGGCCCTGCGAAGGCGGCTCGGCATCGGGGCTCACGGCCGGACGCTCCTGGCTACTCATATTTCAAGGACTCCACGGGGTCCAACTGTGCGGCGCGCGTGGCGGGAACGGTGCCGAAGACCACGCCTACCACCGTCGCCGCGGTCAAGGCGATCACCACCGACCAGATATTGACCGGCAGGGCGTAGTCGGTGAAGAAGCGGATCGACAGGGGCACTGCCAGACCCACAAATGTGCCCACAATGCCGCCCACCAGCGAGATGATAACGGCCTCGGCCAGGAACTGAAGCTTGATTTCGCGATAGGTGGCGCCCATGGCCTTGCGGATACCGATTTCGCGAATGCGCGAGCGCACAGTGGCCAGCATGATATTCATGATGCCCACACCGCCCACTGCCAGGGTGACGGCGGCCACCAGCACCAGCACCGCGGTCAGCGCGTTGGCAATCACCGCGGCCGTGGTCAGCAGTTCCTTCAGGTCCTGCGCCTTGTAAACCGAGTTCGGCTTGTGACGGGAGCTGATAATGCGGATAATCTCGCGGCTGGCTTCAGGCACCTCTTCCATGGAGCGGATGGAGAAATAAATCACCTTCACGCTGTCGGTTCCGGTGAAGTAGCGGGCCACGGAATAGGGAATCAGAATTGTATTGTCGGTAATCTCCGACTGGCCGAAGGTGTCGACACTCTCCTTGAAGGTGCCGACGATGGTGAAAGGAATGCCGGAGATCTGGAAGGTCCGGCCGACGGCCGCGTCGGAGCTGCCGAACATTTCGCGGGCAAAGGGCACGGTGACCACGGCGCATTTGATGTGTGCGTTTTCGTCTTCGTCGTCCATGAAGCGCCCGGCCAACACCACCAGGTTGCGCACATCGCGGTATTGGGGGCTGACGCCGAGCACCAGGGTGTCCTTGACCACTCCCTCGCCAAAGCTGATGCGGTCGTGGGTTTCAAGGATGGGCGAGGAGTAGAGCACGCTGGGAAGCTGGGCGAGCACCGCCTTTTCATCCTCGCGGGTGAGGTAGTCGTTGTAGATCATGCGCTCAGCACCGGTAGCGCCGCCGCCGGAGTACTCGACCTCAACCTCGTTGGTGCCGATCTTTTGAATCTCGTTCAGGATGAATTGCTTGCCGGTGAGGCCGATGGTGACTACCAGGATCACCGAGGCCGTGCCGATGACCATGCCCAGCGCCGTCAGCGCGAAGCGCAGCTTGCTGGCGCGGAAACTGTCCATCGCCAGCTTGAGAATCTCGCTCAGCACCATGGTGCGGCGGGCGCTCAGCAGAGTTTCCTGAAAAGCGCGACGGCGTGCCTGTTCGGTCTGGTTCATGGGTTCCTTAACAACAAGATGCTTGAGCGCGCCTTGCGGCTTCTTGAATCATCGGGCGCGCATGCCGCCGCGGCTGGAATTCGTTACTTCCCGTCGTACTTTTCCAGCCACTTCAGCTCTTCCCGCAGCTTGATGTAGCCGTGCCAGGGGTTCTTTTGGAGTCCGTGCCCCTCGCCCGGAAAGACGAGAAAGCTGTGCGGAACGCCCAGGGCCTGCAGCGCTCGTTCCATCGTGACCCCCTCCAGATAGCTTACGCGAATGTCCGCCCCTCCCTGTACCAGGTGAGTGGGCGTCTTCACCTTGTCGAAGCGGAACAGGGCCGCTTCACTCTGGTAGAGCTCGGCGTTCTCCCACGGCTGGCCGCCCAGGTACCAGGCATCGTCCCAGGTTTCGTCGTCGTTGCCCCAGTTGGCGGCGTGCTCCACGGCCCCCGCGCCGGTCACGGCCGATTTGAAGCGCGTGGTCTGGGTGATCAGCCAGTTGGTCATGTAGCCGCCGTAGCTGTAGCCGCCGATGGCCAGGTGATCGGGGGCCGCGTAGCCGTCCTTCACAAGCGCGTCCACGCCGGTCAAAATGTCGCGGCCGGGCTTTGAGACCAGGTGAGGCTCGATCTCCAGCATGAACTCGTCGCCGTAGCCGGCCGAGCCGCGGTAGTTTGGCCGGAAGACCAGCCAGCCGTTCGACGCGGCTAAAGTGGCCCAGTCGTACCAGTCTGCCCCGAAGCGGTTGCCGTCCGCATCGGCCGGTCCGCCGTGGATCAGCGTCAACATGCGCAGATGCTTCGCGTCCTTCTTGCCCGGTGGAAAGATGAGCACGCCCTCCACGGCGCGGCCGTCGTCAGCCTTCCAGGTGTAAGGCTGCCACTCCGGCTGGGCGCGTTCGGCAAAAATGGGGTTGAAGTTGGTGAGCGCCGTCAGCCGATCCGGGTGCAGCGGGTCGGCGGCGAGGTAGACCTGCGTCGGCTTGTCGATGGCTGATTGGCGGACGAGCAGCGCATTTCCTGCGCGGGCGGCGTCCAGCGATGCGTAGCTTCCGGCCAGGCCGGGCAATTTGGTCGCCTTGTCGCCTTCAACCAGATAAATCTGTTGCTCGGTTCCCTTCAAACCCAGCGCCAGCAACCGGCCGTCGGCCAGCAGCGTGAACTGGTCGAAAGAGCCGTCGAACCCTGCGCCCAGCCGTTCGATTTTGCCATTGGCCGGGTCGAGCCGATAAAGCCGGCCCTCGACGTCGCGGTATTTGCCTTCGAGCGATCCCGCGGCGGCCTGCACGGCAAAGTGCAGCCAGCGCGAGTCCGGGGACCAGCGCAGTTCCGACTCGACAGCCTCGTTGTGCGTGGCCTGTCGAACCTCGCCGCCCGCCGCGGCAACCAGGTAGATCTCGTAATCCGCAGGGCTCTCGATACGGTGATGAACCGGCCCGGTGACAAAGGCCAGCATCTTGCCTTCGGGCGAGGGCGCGATTTCGGCGATGGAGAGATCGCTCCTGGCAATGGTCTCTGCGCCAGGCGGCAGGGAAGTCGCATCCTCTTTCTTCGAGTCCTTTGTGCCGGCAGTCTTTGCTGGCGGCTCAACGGCCACGGCGCGGGCGAGTGCCGGCAAAAGGCCTTGCTTCAGCAGCAAATCGCCGCGATGCTGCTCGCGCCAGCGGATTACATCCTTCCACGCGTCTTTTTGCGCATCCTGCTGGTCGTGGGTCAGCGGCACGGTCACCGAGTAGTAAAGCGCAGCGCCGTCGGCTGACCAGGCAAAGGCGTGCACGTCGAGCTTTTCCCGATACAGCGGCAGCGCCTCGCCGCCCGCTACAGGAATCACCCATAGCCGGCCGGCCTTGTCTCCATCGCTCTCCGGCGTTCCGTCGGCGTTGGCCGCCTCGCCGGGCAGGGCGCGGTCGGTGACGAACGCGATCCACTTGCCGTCCGGGCTCCACTGCGCATTCTCCTCGGTACCGGAGTGGGTGAGCGGACGCAGACCCGCCTGCGCGGTCCACAGCCACAGGTCGTGGCGATAGGCGCTCGCCTTCCAGTCCGGCGATTCGGTGGCAATCACCGCAGCCGAGCCGTCGGGGGCAATGCGGGACTCGGTGATCGAGGTCGTGCTGAGAAATTCGTCCAGGGTAATGGCCGGCTTGGCGGACTGAGCGGAACAGAGCGCCGGCAAAAGACAAACCAGGGCGGTCAGGGTGATCGAAGACAGTCGCAAACGCATAGGGACACTATAACCGCGTCCGGCGCGGCTTTTGTGCCGGCGCACGTGCAATTTGCAGCCGGTGGCGCTGCGGCGCTATCGTGTCCGCAGGATTAAGTCCCGTCATGGGGCGCGGGATACGACGGGCGCGCTTGGCGGGGAAAAGTTGTTCCCCCGGCGCGTACCGTGCGAAGCCCGCGTTCCGGAAGAATGCCAAGGAGAATCGATGCGCGCTTTG
This sequence comes from Occallatibacter sp., assembly GCA_049516495.1. Classification (GTDB taxonomy): domain Bacteria; phylum Acidobacteriota; class Terriglobia; order Terriglobales; family Acidobacteriaceae; genus Telmatobacter. The sequence goes on along the minus strand of JBEKTB010000028.1, from coordinate 23,812 downwards.
GTCTACACTGCTCCGCGCCAGGTGGCGTTGGAAGATCGTCCCCGTCCGCTGCCGGCTCCGGGCGAGTGTGAAATCGCCGTCCGGGCCGCGGGCCTCTGCGGTTCCGACATTTCCGGTTTTCTGGGCCACAGCCGCCGCCGCGTTCCGCCCTTGGTGCTGGGCCACGAACTGGTGGGGCACACCGGCGACGGCCGCCGCGTGGTGGCCAATCCGCTGGTCAGTTGCGGGCGCTGCACGGCCTGCCTCAGCGGAGCGCAGAACCTTTGTTCCAGTTGGAAGCTGCTCGGCCTGGACCGGACAGAAGGTTGCTATCAGGAGTTTGTCTCCCTGCCCGAAACGCAGATCTATGCAATTCCCGACGACCTGAGCGACGCCCGCGCCATTGCCGTCGAGCCCTTGGCCAATATCGTTCACCTCTTCCGCATCGCCGCCCCGCTGCCCTTCTTCCGCATGGGCATTGTGGGCGGAGGAACCATGGGCTCCCTCGCGTTGCTGACGGCCCTGCGCCTGGGCGTACGCGAGGTGCTGGTTCAGGACGTGAGCGAAATCCGGCTTGCAACCGTGCGCAAAATGGGCGCAACCCTGGCCGTGAATACCGCGACCGAGGAAGGCAGGGCAGAGGCAAGCCGCTTTGCCGGGCCCGGCCTCGACCTGGTGCTTGACGCCAGCGGCATCACCGCCGCGCGCCAGGCGGCCTTCGACATTTGCCGTCCCGGCGGCCTGGTAGTGTTGCTGGGCATGGGCCAGGAGCGCAGTGAGATCGACTTCATCAGCAGCATCCGCAAGGAGCACCGCGTGGCCATGTCGTTCGCCTACACGCCGGGAGACTTTGAGCGCGCGCTCAAGCTGCTCACTGCCGGCGAAATCGACCTGAGCCCGTGGACCGTCGAGATGCCGCTCGAAGACGGTCAGCAGGCCTTCGACAAGATGACCACCGCGCCCGGCGACACGCTCAAAATGATGCTGCGGGTGAGCTAGAGAAGAACCATAGCTTTCGTGCCCCTGCATCCTGTGATTGCTTGCCGGTCGCCGCGCACATCTGTCAAGGAGATTCTTCGGGTTGACATTCGACCCGAACGCGCCGATACTTGGGTCGAATGGCTACCCAAGAAAATACCGACGACCGCATCGCCCTGTTGCAGGGGACGCTGGACCTGCTGATCCTGAAAACACTTGCCTTGGGACCGTGCCACGGACAAGGCGTCGCGCGCCTGATTCAACGCCAGTCGGAAGAAGTGTTCTTTGTGGACCACGGGTCGCTCTACGTGGCGCTGCAGCGGCTGGAAGACAAGGAATGGATCAGCGCCAGGTGGGGTGTAAGCGAAAACAACCGCAAGGCGCGTTTCTACGCGTTGACCCCCAAGGGCCGCGAGCACCTGGTGGAGAAGACAGGTGAATGGCGGCGGCTGGCGCACGCGGTGGGATTGATTCTGGACAACAGCATGGAGCCGCGCGGCGAGGAGGCATAGGCATGTTCAGGCGCAAGCGGAGTGCGGAAGATTTTGCCGAGGAGATCAAGGCGCATCTTGAACTGGAAGCCGACGAGCTGCGGCACGAGGGCCTGAGCGACGAGGAGGCGCGGCGGAAGGCGCGGCGCGAGTTCGGCAACGTGCGCCTGGCCCAGGAGCGCTTCTATATGAGAGGTCGCTGGGTGGGGTTGGACAAGTTCGTTCGCGGCCTGCGTTTCGGGTTGCGGTCGCTGCGACAGAGCCCCGGTTTTGCGGCGACGGCGATCCTCACGCTCGCACTCGGAGTCGGCGCCAACACCGCGGTCTTCAGCGTGATGAATGCCGTGCTGCTCAAGTCGCTGCCCGTCGCCGATCCTGAGCGCGTGGTGTATCTGCGCACCTCCGGCCCGCCGCACGGCACGGGCACGATCGACACCAATGAGACGTTTTCCTACCCCGTTTACGATGCGCTCCGGCGTCAAGCCGGCGGGCTGTCTTCGCTGATTGCGTACGTGCCCCTGTCGGGCAGCAAGGTTGCGGTCCGTGTTGGAGCGGAGCCGGAAGAAGCGGAAGGCGACATGGTGAGCGGCGTCTTCTTTTCCGGCCTGGGCGTGAATCTGCCCCTCGGCCGCGGCTTCAGCGGAGACGACGAGACGCGCCATGCGCCGCTTGCCGTTATCAGTTACAACTACTGGACGCGGCGATTCGCGCGCAGCCCGGACGCGCTGGGAAAGACGCTGTATGTGAACGGCGATCCCTTCACCATTGTGGGAGTGGCCGCGGCAGGATTTGAGGGTGCGGAGGCAGGCCGGTCCACCGACTTTTGGATTCCCTTGCAGAACCGGCCGGAACTGAATGCGTGGGGCAATCCTACCGAGGATGGCAAAATCTACATCACCAACCCGACGTGGTGGTGCTTGCGGCTGCTTGGACGCCTTGCACCGGGAGTGACCAAAGCGCAGGCGGTTGCGCAACTGCAGCCCGTGTTTCAGTCAGCGGCGTATGTGGGGCTGGGCTCTCCCATGGAGGGCGAGAAGCCGCCGGTGCTGAGCTTTGTTGACGCGAAAAATTTTCCTGGGTATGACCAGGAATACGGCAAGCCGCTGCGGATCCTGATGGCCATGGTGGGGCTGGTGCTGCTGATTGCGCTGACCAACGTGGTGATGCTGCTGCTGGCGCGCAATGCCACCCGGCAGAGAGAGTTTTCGCTGCGGCTGGCGCTGGGTGCGGGGCGCGGCGAGTTGCTGCGGCAACTGCTGACCGAGAGCTTCCTGCTGGTAACAGCGGGCGGCGCTCTGGCCTGGGGCTTTGCGGAGATGGCGACAAGGCTCCTGGGCCGATGGGCGCAGATCGAGTCAAGCCTTGCGCCGGACAAGACGGTGCTACTGTTCACGCTTGTCCTTCTGGCTTTGGCGGCGCTGCTGTTTGGCCTGGCGCCGATGCGCGTGGCGCTGGCCGGTGGGGCCGGGTTGGCGCTCAAGACTTCGGCGGCCACATCGAATGCGGATGCGGGAAAGTCGCGTACCGGGAGGATCATTGTCGCGCTGCAAATGACCCTGTGCCTGGTGCTGCTGGTGGGCGGAGGGCTGCTGATCCGCACCCTGCGCAACCTTGAAAACACTCCCCTGGGAATGCGAGTGGATGGCCTGGTCGTTTTTGGCGTCAAGCCAACCATTCCGTCCGTTCCGCAGGGCATTGCCTTTTACGTGAACCTGATGAACAAGCTGCGCGTTCTGCCCGGCGTGGAATCGGTGACCGTCATGGAAGAGCGCATTGGATCGGGGTGGTCCGATAACAACGACATGAGGGTGGATGGCCGCTTGCCGGATGTGGAGAGCGGCTCATCGAGAACGGTGCGCAGCAACCTGGCGGGTCCGGATTTCTTTCGCACGCTGGGCGTGCCTGTGCTTGCGGGCCGCGACTTCGCTGATTCCGACACCGCGTCGTCGCCGCATGTCGGCATCATCAATGAGCAGTTCGCGAAACGCTTCCTGCCCCATCAGAACCCGCTCGGCCACACCATTGGAACCGACGATGGGCGCTACCAGATGACGGTCGTCGGCGTGGTGAAAGATCACAAATACCGCAGCATCAATGAAGATCCGATTCCCATGGCCTGGTACATGTACGCCCAGATTCCGGTCATCGGAGAGATGCAGGTTGAAATGCGCGTCCATGGCGAGCCGCTCGCGATTCTGCCCTCGGCGCGCAAAGCGGTGCAGCAGATGGATCCGAACCTGCCTCTGATCCAGCCCATGACGCAGCGCGCGCAATTCGATCAAACCATCTCCGGGCAAATCCTGTTTGCGCGGCTGGCCGGGTTCTTCGGCTTTCTGGCGGTGGTGCTGGTGGCGACGGGGCTCTATGGAACCCTGGCTTATCGCGTGAACACGCGCACGGCGGAAATAGGCGTGCGCATGGCATTGGGCGCACGGCGCGAGCAGGTGATGTGGATGATCCTGAAAGACAGTCTGCTGCTGACGGCCGTGGGCGTGGCGATGGGCGTTCCGCTGGCCATGCTGCTGGGGCGCATGTTGACCGCGTCGCTTTATGGCGTCAAGCCGCTCGATGCGGTGAGCTATTTGCTGGCGGTGGCAGGAGTAACGGTGGTTGCTCTCGTGGCGAGCGCCGTGCCCGCCGGGCGCGCGGCAAGCGTGGATCCGATGGCAGCGCTGCGCACGGAGTGAAGAAGCCGAAGCCAGCGTTCCTTGAGCCTGGCGCAACTATGCGTCTGGCGCGGCGATCATCGGCCATAGTACGATTCAAGTGGCCGTGCGATGATCCCTTCCAGCCCGGGAACTCATCAGGACCGGCTTGAATGCAATGCGAAAGTGGCGGAATTGGCAGACGCACCAGACTTAGGATCTGGCGGAGCAATCCATGGGGGTTCGAGTCCCCCCTTTCGCACCAACATCCCATCCATTCTGTCCCGTCTCAAAGCGCCCGCGACCTGTGCAGCCCTGCCGGAGTAATCTGGTGAGACCATGACTCCTAACGCGCAGCAGCCGCAAATGAACGTCGTCCAGACTCCCGACTTCCGCGAATCCTACGCCAACAGCGTCCAGGTTCGGGTCAGCGTTTGGGATTTCCAGCTTGTGTTTGGCCTGGCATCCAGCGACACACCCGACCAGGTGACCATCAGCAACCACAGCGCGATCTTTCTCAGTCCGCAGCAGGCCAAAGCCCTGTGGAACGTGCTGGGCCAGAACCTCTCCCAGTATGAGCAAGCCTTCGGCACGCTGAATCTGGAGCCGCAAAGCCACAACTTTCCGCAGGGGCCCGTCAACTAGGCTGAGGAGCGATTGCGTGCGCTGGACGAGATTTTTGCTGCCGCGGCAGGATGCGCCATTCCCCGCCTGGATGATCTTCCCGGTGGTCTTTGCGGCCCTTTATGCCACCCACTTTACCCTGCTCCGCCTGCCCTACTATTGGGACGAGGCCGGCTATTACATTCCCGCGGCGTGGGACTTTTTCCGCACCGGCTCGCTGATTCCCATCACCACGGTGACCAATGCCCATCCGCCGCTGCCCAGCATCTACCTGGCGCTGTGGTGGAAGACCTCGGGCTTTTACCCCGAAGTCACGCGCGAGGCGGTGCTCATCGTCGCCTCCTTTGGACTGGTTGCGGTGTGGCGCCTGTCCATGCGCCTGGTAGGCGTGCCCATGGTCGCTTTCTGGACCGTGACGCTGACCGCCCTTTACCCCATCTGGTTTGCGCAGAGCACGCTGGCCCACGCCGACATTTTTGCCGCCGCCTGCACATTGTGGGGACTGGTCTACGCCCTGCCCGGCCCGAACCGCGAATGGGACCGGAAGTCCTGGGTCGCCGCCTTGTGGTTTGCTGCCGCGGCGTTGTCAAAGGAAACCGCCATCGCCATCCCGCTGACGCTGGCCGCCTTCAACCTCGTGGAAGGTTTTCGCGCTCCCCGGCCGGCGCGCTTGCGATCATGGCGCGAGGCGGCCTGGCTGGCCAGTTGCGTTCTACCGCTGGCGGCCTGGTACGGCTGGCACTACGCCAAAACCGGCTTCCTCTTCGGCAACCCGGAGTTCCTGCGTTACAACGCCCAGGCCAACCTCGAGCCCCTGCGCATTCTGGCTGCATTCGGCCACCGCGTGCTGCACCTGACCGCGCACATGAACCTGTTTGTGCCGGTGCTGATGACTTTCGCGGCCCTGATGCTCGATCCGCGGCCAGGCCCCGACGGCCACGACCGCCCCGGCATCGCTCTTCCCGCGCTGCGGCGCATCTTTCTCCTGCTCCTGGTGAACGCCCTGCTGTTCAGCGTTCTTGGCGGCGCGCTGCTGACCCGCTACCTGCTGCCCATGTACCCGCTGGTGCTGCTGGTGGCCGTCTCCACCTTTTACCGCAGGGTTCCTTTTTGGCAAGGCCTGGCGGTCTTCTCCGCTGCGGCATTTGTCGTGGGACTGTTCATCAATCCTCCCTACGGATTTGCCCCGGAAGACAACCTGGCCTACGCCCATGTGGTCCGGTTGCACGAGGCGGGCATCGCCCAGCTCAACAGGCTTTATCCCGGCTCGACGGTGCTCTCCGCCTGGCCGGCCACCGATGAGCTGACCCGTCCCGAACTCGGCTATCTCAAGAAGCCCTACGAAGTCTACCGGCTGGAGGACTTCACCGCCGAACAGATAGGTCGCGCAGCCCAGGAACCGGGAAAGTACTCGACGGCCCTGGTTTTCTCCACCAAGTATGACCCGCCCCCGCTCGTGAGTCTCGGGCCGAAAAGCCAAGCCCTGGACGAGCGCTACTTCGGCCTACATCACGACCTGGCGCCGGAGGCCATCGCCCGCCAGTTGGGCGGCACCGTCGCCTGGAAGAAGGAAGACCAGGGCCAGTGGATCGCGCTGCTTCGCTTCAACCGGCAGTTCGAGGCCGCGGTCCGCATGCCGGAGCCAGAACCATAGCCGACGACAGTTCGACCCAAGACCTATAATCACCCTGTCGTGCATACCTCTTTTTCAGCTCGTTTACGCAAGGCCGGGCAGTCGGCCGCCTTTTGGGGACTGGCCTTTGCGCTGGCCCTTTCCATCGCGGTTTGCTCCCCGGCACAAAAGGCCGATGCGACCGGCCCCGCCGCGGCCGGCGGCATCCTGCTGGTGTTGCCGTTTGACAACCGCACCGGGCAACCCAGCCTGGAATGGATTCGCGAGGCCGCCCCGGAGATTCTTGGCAGCCGCTTTGCCTCGGCCGGCTTTGCGCCCATGAGCCGGGCGGACCGGTTGTATGCCCTCGACCACCTGGGCCTGCCGCAGGGGTTTCAGCCCTCCCGCGCCAGTTCGCTCAAGCTGGCGCAGACGCTGGACGCCGATTCGATCGTGGTGGGCAGCTACCTGACCGACGGCACCGGCATCGTGGCCGAAGCCCGCCTGGTGGACGTGCCGCATCTGAAAATGACCGAAGCGGTGACCGCGCGGGGCGAGATGCGCGACATGGTCGCGGTTTTCGACTCGCTGGCCTGGAAGCTCACCCGGCAGCTCGACCCCGGCTTCAAAGTCTCAGAAGAAACGTTTGTCGCCGCCGGCTCCAACCTACGCCTGGACGCGTTCGAGCAATACATTCGCGGTATCACCGAGCCCGACCAGCAGGAGCGCCTGCGCCACCTGAACCAGGCCGTCAAGCTCAACCCCGAATTTTCGCAGGCCTGGATGGCACTGGGCCGCGAGGACTACAGCGGCCAGCAGTACGAGCAGGCGGCGGACGCATTCGCCAAAGTGGGCCGCAATGACGCCGATGCGCTGGAAGCCGGCTTCTACCGCGGGCTGTCTCTGCTGTTTTCAGGAAATTATCCCAGGGCCGAGGAAGCCTTTGCCGGAGTGGCCCGGGTTCTTCCCCTGGCGGAGGTTCTTAACAATGAAGGTGTCGCGCTGGCCCGCAGCGGCAAGGATGGAATTCCGCTTTTCCGCCGGGCCGTGGCCGCCGACCCCAATGCGGCCGACTACCATTTCAACCTGGCCGTCAGCCTGAAGCGCAAGGGGGACGCCACCGAAGCGCTGGACGAACTGGCCCAGTGCCTGCACATGCGCCCCAACGACACCGAGGCCCAGGCAGTCCAGAAAGCGTGGAAAGGGCCGGTTGTGCAGCCTGCTCTGGCGCCAGCTGCCGGAGCGGACCAGGAAACAGAAGTCCGGGTCGATCCGCTGGAGCGCATCGAGCGCAACTTTGACGCCGTCGCATTCCGCCAGGCCGCCCTGATGCTGGACCAGATGGACGCTTCAGGCCTTGCCGCGCTGCCGCCGCCGGAGCGCGCGCGGAAGCTTTCCGGCCAGGCAAAGGACTACCTTGATCGCGGCCTGCTGCTGGAAGCCGAGCGGCTCTATCTCTCCGCCGTGGCTGCCGACAGCTCGGTCGCCGAGGCCCATGCCGGCCTGGCCCAGGTCCGCGAGCGCACCGGCGATTCGGATGCGGCCCGCAAGGAAGCCGTCACATCGCTGGAACAGATGCCGTCGGTGGATGCGTATCTGGTGTTGGGCCGGCTGGACCTTGCGGCCAACCGCCTGGACGAAGCAAAACGCTCGCTCGCCGCAGCCCTTCAGATCGACGCGAAGAGCAAGCCCGCGCAGGAGTTGAGCCGGCAAATCGAGGCCAGGGAAGGGCCAAAGTGAACGGATCTCCCGCCTGAGGCGCGAAAAAGCCGCGCCGCAGTCCGGGCTTTCAGGGTAAGGCAGCAGGAACGAGGCCTCAAAACAGGCTCTCAAGGAGCAAGCCCCCAATGGACGAAGTCAAGCTTCAGCGCGCACGCAGATTTGCCTCTCAGTTCGCCATGGTTTGGGCAGCGGGGCTGTTCGCCGTTGGATTGGCTGGTCCAGGCTCCGCCCAGCAGCCGCAGAGCCCGCTAGTGGACAAGTTTGTCCTTTCCGACACCATTCAGCCGGTGACCCAGGGTGAGCTCGAACGCGCAATCGCCCAAGCCAACTCCGACGGCGCCCGCGCGTTGCTGATCGAACTCGACACGCCGGGCGGGCTGCTCGACTCCACCCGGTCCATGGTTGGAACGATTCTCAGCTCCAGGGTTCCGGTCATCGTCTATGTAGGTCCGGCAGGCGCTCGCGCCGGTTCGGCCGGCTTCTTCATTCTCGAATCGGCGGACATCGCCGCCATGGCTCCCGGCACGAATGCCGGCGCGGCCCATCCGGTGCTCGAGTTCGGCGGCAAGCCCGACGAGACCATGAGCCAGAAGATCGAAAACGACGCCGAAGCCTTTCTGCGCTCCTATGTGACCAGGCGCAACCGCAACGCCGAAGCCGCCGAGGCCGCCGTCCACTCCTCCCACTCCTACACTCCGCAGGAGGCGCTCGACCAGCATTTGATCGACCTGGTCGCATCGAACGACTGGGAATTGCTCGGCTCGCTCGAAGGGCGCGAAATCACCCGCATGGACGGCAGCAAACTGACCCTCCACTTCTCCGGCGCGCACATTGAAGTGCTCAAGCCCACCCTGCGCGAAGAACTGCTCGGGTGGCTGGTCAATCCCAACATCGCCCTGCTGTTCCTGGTGGGCGGCGCGCTGCTCATCTATCTGGAATTCAACACCCCCGGCACGATCGTCCCCGGCGCCCTGGGCACGTTGATGGTGCTGCTGGCGATCTTTGCCCTCAACCTGCTGCCGATTCGCTATACCGCAGTTCTTCTGCTGGTGGCGGCGCTGGTGCTGCTGCTGCTCGAAGCAAAGTTCGGCGGCCATGGCGCGCTGGCCATTGCCGGTATCGTCTGCCTCACCTTCGGGACGCTGACCCTGGTTGCCGCGCCGGTGCCGGAGATGGCCATCAGCCCGTGGGTGGCCTTCGCGGTCAGCTCCGCGTTCGGGGTGATTACCGTCTTCCTTGTCCGACTCGCCGTCCGCGCCCGCCGCATGAAATCCCGCCTGGGCATCTCTGCTCTGGTGGGCCGCCGCGCTTCGGCTATCGAGCCGCTGACTCCCATGGGCCACGTGCCCGAAGGCCATGTGCTTGTCGAGGGCGAAATCTGGCGCGCCGTGGCCAGCGAGCCGGTGCCCGCCGGAGCGCCGGTGCAGGTGGTGGGATGCGAACAGTATCTGCTGCACGTGGAACCGGTTCAGCCGGCCCGCCTGCCGCAGTCTCCGGCATAGCTGTTCCTCAAGTACAAGTGGCCGCCCCTGGAGTACAATCCGTCCTGAAGTGAGGTAAGCCCGATGTCCGATTCAACGATTCCTGTTCTTATTTTTGTTGCCATCGTCGTTCTCTACCTGCTCAACTCCATTAAAATCCTGCGCGAGTATGAGCGCGGCGTCATCTTCCGTCTGGGACGCGCCCTGCCCGCGCCCAAGGGCCCCGGCATCATCCTGGTCTTCCGGCCTTTCGATCAGATGGTCCGCATCTCCCTGCGCCAGGACGTGCTCGAAGTTCCGCCCCAGGACGTGATTACCCGCGACAACGTCACCTTGAAGGTGAACGCGGTGGTCACGCTTTACGTGGTGGATCCCAATGCCGCCGCCATCAAGGTCGCCAATTACGTCTATCAGACCTCGCAGTTTGCGCAAACCACGCTGCGGTCGGTTTTGGGCGAGGTGGAACTGGATGAGCTGCTCAGCCACCGCGACAAGCTGAACCTGAAGATTCAGACCATCATCGACCAGCGGACAGAGCCGTTCGGCGTCAAGGTCATCTCGGTCGAAGTGAAGCAGGTGGACCTGCCCGAGCAGATGCTGCGCGCCATGGCCAAGCAGGCCGAAGCCGCGCGCGAAGCAAGGGCGAAGATTCTTCACGCCTCGGGCGAGTTCGACGCCGCGCAGAAGCTGGTGGACGCCGCCGCACTGCTGGCCACCGAGCCCATGACGCTCCAGTTGCGCTACCTGCAGACCCTCACCGAGATCGGCGTAGAAAAGAACACCACCATTGTCTTCCCGCTGCCGCTGGAGATGATGACGCTGTTCAACAAGCTGGGCGCGACGGCCCTGGCCAAGGCAGATGCGGAGAAGCAGTAAGCAGGTTTGGAGCTGCTCGAGGTGGTAGGTCCGGGCTGGTAGGTCTGGGCTTTAGCCCAGACATCAAATCCAGTCGATCGAACGCGGGGCTTTAGCCCCTGAGGTGGGCTTTTCGGAGCCAATTCTCAGGGGCAAAAAAACCGATCGAACAAACGGGCTTTAGCAGGCGGGCAAAGCCCGCTTCCTTCACTTCTCAAGGTTTCTGCGAATGTTCTGAAATTGTCTCTGAGGGCGCTCCATGCACGGAGTCTTTGACGACGAAGAGTCACGGCCGGTCGAGCGCCGGCGGGACACGGACCGGCGCGATACGGAACTGACGCTTGGCCCCTTGATGCTGCTGGGCATCTTCTTTGTCCTGGTGCTGCTCTGCGGACTGTTCTTCGGGCTGGGCTACTCGGCGGGCAGGCGTCACTCGACCGAAGCCAACCTTCCAGTCCAGCAGGCGGGCGCCGATGCGTCCTTGCCGGCAGCCGCTTCGCCGGCCAAGCCTTCGGCCGCTCCGCAAACCGCTCCCCAATCGCCAGATCGCGCCGTTGTCAGCTTGTCTCCCTCGGGAGACGCAGCAGGCGCCCAGCCAGCCGGCGCGCAATCCGCGGATTCGTCCGCTGCCGCCGGTTCCAACCCCTCGCAGCCGGCCGTCAAGCCGCCGCAGCCCAACCAGTTCCAGCCCGCGCCGCCGCAGCCTGCTCCGGCATTTCCCGCCTCTGCAAACAGAGCCACTTCGGCCGGCGCAGCGTCCTCGCCTCTGATGGTCCAGATTGCCGCCGTCACCCACCAGGAAGACGCCGACGTGCTGGTCAGCGCCCTGCGCAAGCGCGGTTATGTGGTCACGGCCCGCCGCGATCCCGCCGATGCCCTCATCCACGTGCGGCTAGGCCCCTTCAACAGTCGCGACGAGGCCAATCGGTGGAGGCAGAAACTGCTTAACGACGGCTATAATGCCATCGTGCAGCAATAGGGGACGGTTTAGGGGTTATGCTGCCACTTGGCGCGCATTTCCGCGCCCCTCACCCTTGAGATCGTGAAAATTTCTTGCTACGATGTGTCGAATATCACAGATTCGACGCCCTGATATTCCTACAGTAGTTGCATCTCCGCCTTTCCGGGGGTATCCTCCTCCACTTCTCGACGCCCCTCCGAGAGGCAAACGTAGTCCAGTCTTTTCCGTATACGTGCCGCAGGATGCCTGGAATTGCACGCGCTCCCGGTTTCCTATCGCGTCCTCCGCTCGACCAGTCAGACCTGTGGCACAGTGCAGAATCACGATATGAACCCTTGCGCAGTTTGCGTGAAATGGTCGGGAGGGCGAGATGAGATGTCCACGCTGCCACGAACTGGAACGAGCACTGCAAGTCAAGAGGGGCGACTACAACGAGGCTCTTGCCTCCGCCTATCATCGGGTCAACCGGAAGTTCGCAGCCTACGAGAGCGTGGAACTGGAGCGCGCAAGGAACGAACTTGAAGAACACCGGCACGTTTGCGCCTCCACGGCCAGGCATTGCGAACCCCTTCTCGCAGACGCCCTGCTTGACCTTGCGCGGCAGGACCAAGTCCAACGTCGTCGCGACCTCAGTTTGAAAGACTGTCAACAATGAATGCAGGCAACGCTGATGCGGACGGGTCCGCAGGCGTTTCGCACGAGCATTTCTGAAGTGCACACTAGAATTCCTGGCCCCCGCCCAGGGGACAGGGCTGTTGTGCCTGAATACCCTCCGTAGACAGAAGCTGCAGACGCGTAAATCTCGATTCATTCAAGCCATCGGCCGGCGAGGATTTCGATGAAGTGCGCCCGCTGGGAAGAACGCGCGCCCGTCTTCCGGTGATTCGGTTCTCAGCAGTTCGCTCTATAATTCGCACCAAGGGGAACACCTCTTGCAATCGATCCGATACACACGCCTTTACGTCTTTGCTCTCGTCCTGTTCGCGATGATTTCCGTCGCCTGTGTCCGCGCGCAGCAGCTTTCACCGAAGCTCCAGAACGCCGTTGGCCACTGGCAGATTATCGGCAGCGATGGCAAGCCCGGAGGCAAAGCGGAGACCTACCTCGAAAACGGCAAGCTGTTTGGCCGCGTTACCGAATTGCGCCCCGGCCGCACGCCGCGCGATCTGTGCGACAAGTGCTCCGGCGAGTACAAGAACCAGCTCATTCTAGGCATGGTGTTCATGCGCAACTTCCATCCGGACGGAGACGACTGGGTGGGCGGGACCGTGGTTGACCCGGAGAGCGGATCGGTCTACAAGGGCAAGATCTGGGCCGAGGGGACGGACAAGCTCCACATGCGCGGATTTATCGGCATCTCCCTGCTGGGCCGGACCGAGGTCTGGACGAGGATTCCCTGAGCCGGCGATTCGGCCCCTCCGCACTCTTGCAGAATTAAAGCATCGTCCAGCGCAGAATGGACCATGGAGGAAGAACTTCAGATGCAAGTGTGGGTCCCGGGATCAAAATGTCAGGTATGTGACCCGTCTGTACTCCGACCCGCACCCCCCTACCCCCCCTCCTGGAGGTACACATCCCATTAGATACCAAAGTTTAAATTGATAACTAATTTATAATCATATACTTGCATCGACTATAACGTTCACGGTCCTCGGCGACAGCATCGCAACGTGGGAGATTCCCGATTGATTGGCGGTCCAGAATCGTAGCGCCGGTCTCCAGACCGGCTGTCCTGAGGGGCGTCTCGGCCCTCAGGCACCTCGCCTGACTGTAAGAATGCAGGCTGGAACGGCCGCGTCAGGCCCGCATCCACTCCGGCAGGCCGGAGGCGATGGAGGCGCGAACGGCTTGCATCAATTCCTCGCGCGTGGCAAAGTCGCCGGGATTCACAGGCTCATGAAAGACGATGTGCGCCGTTCCCGGCTTGATGCGCAGGCTGCCCTTGGCCATCATGGTTTCGGTGCCGTAAATGGAGACCGGAATGCACGGCGCGCCGGTTTCCATCGCCAGGTAGAACGGGCCTTTCTTGAAGGGCAGCAGGCGTCCGTCCCTGGAGCGCGTGCCTTCCACAAAAGTAGTAATGTGAATGCCCTTGTCCAGCAGGCGCCGTGCTTCGGCCACGCTTTCCTTTGCGCTCGTCGCACTGCCGGAGCGGTCCACGGGAATGAACTCCCCCAGCCGGAAGCCGAGTCCGACGATGGGAATCTTCATCAGCGAGCGCTTCAGGAAGGCCGAGGTTCGGCCGGGAATCTCCGGGATCAGCGCCTGCGGATCGAGATTGGAGACATGGTTCGACATGAAAATGCATGCCGTATTTGCCGGCACGCGCTCCCGCCCCTCAACCGCAATGTGAATCCCCGCCACGCGGTAGCTGGTGCGCACCAGCCAGTGCGTGGCCTTATAGAGCGGCAGCACGTTTCCCGTGATCAATGTCCAGGGAATGAAGATCAGCCCCACAGGAGGGATGAGTACGCACAGCGTGAAAAACAATAAGAGAGCAGGAATCATGCCGGTCTTTCTGCCAGTTCAGGCTTGAGTTCTTTGAGGCGGGCCGGCAGCTTCTCATAAATGCCGTCAAAGCCTCCATTGGAAAGGATCGCCACCACGTCGCCGGATTTGAGGCGCGGCGCAATCGCGCTCACAATCGCATCCGCATCGGGGTGGAGTTCGGCTTCGGTTCCGGCTGCATTGAGGGCCTGAACCGCGTCCTCCGGGTGCAGGCGCTCGTGTTCCGGAATGCGCTGCTGCTGATAGACGCCTGCCAGAACAACGTGATCGGCCAACCCGAGGCTCGCCACCAGTTCGTTCTCCAGCACCTTGCGCCGAAGCGTGTTCGAGCGAGGCTCCAGGACCGCCCACAGCCGCGATTCTGGATAGACCGACCGCAGCGCCCGCAGCGTTTCCCGGATGGCCGTGGGATGATGCGCGAAGTCCTCGATCACCGTGACGCCGCCCACCACCGCGCGCACTTCCAGCCGCCGCTTCACGCTCTTGAAGGTGGCCAGCGCTTCGCAGATCGCAGCTTTGCTCACGCCCTGCCCAAAGGCCAGGGCCGCCGCGGCCGTGGCGTTCAGCGCGTTGTGTTCGCCGGCCAGGCTCATCTCCAGTTCGGCCCACAGAGCGCCTCCGTGCCACACTTCCCAGCGCGTCAGGCCGTCCTGGTGTTGGAGGTTTTGGATGCGCCAGTCTGAAGTTTCAGAGAAGCCGTAGCGCTCCACGCGGCATAGCGCGCCGGCAACGCATTCGGTCACATTGGCGCTGCCGTCGTAGGCCACCATCAGGCCCCGCCGCGGGACAAGGTTTACCAGGCGCTTGAATGCCGTCTTGACCGCATCCAGGTCGACGTAGATGTCGGCGTGGTCAAACTCCACGTGGGTCAGAATCAGCGCGTCGGGAAAGTAGTGCAGAAACTTGGGACCCTTGTCGAAAAAGGCCGTGTCGTACTCGTCGCCCTCGATAATGAAGGTGCGCGTGGGCCGCAGCTGAAAACTTGTCCCGAAGTTCTCCGCCACGCCGCCGATCAGGAACGAAGGCTCGAGAGCCGGGTTTTCCGTCGCGGCTACCTGGTAGATCCAGGCCAGCATGCTGGTGGTGGTGGTCTTGCCGTGCGTGCCGGCGACGACCAGCGACTCGCGACCGGGCAAAAACTCTTCATGCAGCAGAGCCGCCATCGAGGTGAAGGGAATCCGTTCGTCCAGCACCCGTTCGACTTCAGGATTGCCGCGCGAGAGCGCATTGCCGATGACGACGAGGTCCGGCGCCGGATCGAGATTGGACTCGGCATACGGTTCGAGGATGGGGATGCCGAGCGTGCCGAGCAGGTCGCTCATGGGCGGATAAGCCGCCTTGTCGGAGCCGGTGATGCGGTGGCCCTCCAACTGCAAGAGCCCGGCCAGCGAGGCCATCGCCGTGCCGCAGATGCCGCTCAAGTGAATGTGCCGGGGGCGTTGTGTCATCGTTCCACCACCCGTCCGGCGCCGTGGTTTCCTGGTCCCTGAACCCCAGTCCCTAGTCCCTGCTCTTTCATAAAATCACCGCCGGTTCAAGCAGTTGCAACTGGGCTTCTTCGGCTGCGCGCAATTCCGCGTCCACGCCCAGGGTGAGCGTCACGTTCTGGCGCGAGACGTGGCCGCTGCGCAGGCCCATGACGATCGGTCCTTTGAAGTCTTCAAATGCGCGCAGAATCACCTCTTCCAGCAGCCCCGGCGGCGCGCCGGGCGAGGTACAGTCCAGCATCTCGCCAAACACGATGCCGCGCACGCCTTCCAGCTTGCCCGCCTGGCGCAGTTGCCACAACATGCGGTCGATCTGGTAGGGCTTGGCGCTCACATCTTCAAGGAACAGCAGCTTGCCTTCGGTTTGCGGTTCATACGCCGTGCCCAGCATCGCCACCAGGATGCTGAGGCAGCCGCCATAGAGAGTGCCGCGCGTCCGGCCGGGGTGCAGCGTGCGCAAGCCTTCCGCGGTCCCCACGCTGTACGGCCTTCCGGAGAGAGCTGCCTGCAGGCTGGCCAGGTGAATACCATACTCGCGCGCAAAATCCGCCGAAAGCATGGGGCCGTAAAAGGCCGGAAGGCTGATCTGGTCGAGCAGCCACAGGTGCAGCGCGGTCAAATCGCTGTAGCCGATCAGCGGCTTGGCGCTTTCGGCAATCAGGTCAAGGTCCAACCCGTCGAGAAGATAGTTGGCGCCGTAGCCGCCGCGGGTTGAGAAGATGGCGCGCACCTGGTCGTCGGCAAACGCGTGGTGCAGGTCGCTGAGCCGCATCTGGGGCGTGCCGGCAAAGTAAAGCGGGCCGCGGGTGAGGATGTGTTCGGCCTTCTGGGGCGCATAGCCGAGCGCGCGCAACGCCTCCAGCCCGAGTTCCACGCGATCAGCCTGGGGAGTTGACGCCGGGGAGACGATGGCCACCTGGGCATCGGAGGGAACAGCGTGCGGCTTGAGCAGAGGATTCACGCGGGCCATGCCTCTCCGCGGGCAATCAACGCCGCCGGCCCGGTGAGCCGCAATTCCGTGCCCGGTCCGTCCCATTCCACTGTCTGCGCGCCGCCGGGAGCAACGACGGTGAGCGGCGAGTGGCAGCCGTTCAACGCCAGAGCCGCCGTGGCCGAAGCGCTACTGCCGGTGCCGGAAGAGGTGGTCGGCCCCACGCCGCGCTCGAAGATGCGAATCTCAATCTCGCTGGAACTCACGATGCGCACAAACTCCACGTTCGTCTGGTGCGGGAAATCCTTGTGCACACAAGTCTCCGCGCCGATCGCCTGCCAGTCCTTTCCAGCAACCAAAAACTCCGGATTATCGACCACGATGACAAAATGCGGATTGCCGGTGGAGACTTCGAGGCCGGCGACCGCGGATCCATTGGCCAGTGTGACGGTGCGCTGCGAAAAGGTGGGAACGCCCATTCCGGCGGTCACTTGCACGGTGAATTCACCATCCGTTTTCAGCGCATTTACATGGCAGACGCGCAGGCCGGCGTCGGTCGCAATTTCCAGTTCGTCGCCCGGCTTGAAGTCGCGTTCGAGAGCCATCCATGCCGCCACGCAGCGCGTGCCGTTGCCGCTGATTTCGGCGATGGAGCCGTCGGCGTTGTGCAGCCGGATGCGGCCGGACTTTGGTCCCGTCCAGGCGAAGAACTCGATGCCGTCGGCGCCAATGCCGGTGTTGCGCGCGCACATGCGGCGCGTCAAGTTCGCCCAATCGTGGTTGGCCGCAGCCTCTTCGGTCACAATTAAAAAGTCGTTGCCGCAGGCGTGCGCCTTTGCAAAGGGAATCAATCTTCCTCCGGGTTGCGGAAGGTGAGCAGGGCGTCGATGGCCCGCTCAGCGAGCAGCTTTCCGCGTAGTCGTTGTGCCAGTGGAGAGATCATCGTCTTTCCTTGCCCGATGCTATCACCGCTCCGCCTGGCTTGCTGAGGTGGTCGTCACAGGAGTATCGGAGACGTAAATCGTCCCGGCGGGCTGTCCACGCGTGGTAAATCTGCGGATAACCTTCAGGCCGACGGGATGCGCCTTGACCGCGCGGTCGATTTCGTCGCCATCGAAGGCCAGCACAATCGCGGCGTGCGCGGCTGGCGCGGCCAGGGCATCGCGATAAATCTCCAGATCGCTCTCGTTGATGGTCTGGCGGAAGGGAATCCCGGTAAGCGCGACGAGGGTTGGAAACACCGATGTGTCCATCAGCACCACGCCGCCCGGCCGCTCGGCCAACAGCGTCCGGAGCGCCGGGGGAATCTCAAGCTCAAGGGCCCGCCGCGAGTTGATGTTCTTTGTCCCCTCCACATAAATCAGCGGATGCTCGCGCACCATCTGGCCGACGTTCAGCGCAACCAAAGCGAACAGCGCGGCAGCCGCATATCGCACCCAGCTCGGCTTGAACTCGCGGACGGCGCCCAGCAAGAGCTGCGCCGCAAAGCCCAATCCCAGCGCAAAGGCCGGTTGCATTTCCATGCCGTAGCGCGTGTTGTACCAGGAATGCGGCCACCAGGGCGGGAGAAAGATGGGCACCGATCCGTAGGCCACCGAGTAAGCGTAGAAGGGAACCGGCAGCCACAGGAGCAGCGCCCACAGGAACGCCTGCCGTCGCGCCTTCAGCCAGGCCCACGCCGTTCCCGCCACGCTTAGTGCAAGAAGTGTGTTGCCCCAGGCGGCCGCGGCTCCGTCCATTTCCGCGGCCTTCATGAAGAAGAGCAGCGAAACCCAGGGATTGTGCCAGCCCGGATGCGGCGGATACACCGGAGCAGCGGTGCGGATCTCGATCGCCTTGGCCGAGTAGGGCCCGCGCATGAAATAGAGCCAGTCGCCGAAGCCCGCCGCGTTGTAGGCCAGCCACGCGACCGGCGCCGCAACCACCACTGCGCTCGCCAACCAGAAGGCGCGGGAGCGCAAACGGCCGCGCTGCTTCAACTCGAGCCCAAGGACTACCCACGCCACCAGCGCCATCACCCAGCCGTCGTAGCGCGTGAATACCGCAGCCACCAGAGCCGCCGCAATCCACGCTTGCAGGCGGCTGGCCTTCTCCGGGTTCGAATCCAGATTTGCCCGCCACTCCACCAGCGCCACCGCAACCCACACCATCTCGCACACGAACAGGGGTTCGGTCATGGCTGTAGTTTGCAGATAAAGCAGGTTGGGATTGAGCGCAAAAAAGGCAAGAGCCAAGGCTGACGGCGCCGGCCGGAGCCAGTGCCGCGCCAGGCGATAAATTCCCGCGCACGCGGCCAGGTAAGCCAGCGCCGACGGGACCACTCCCGCCCAGCCGCTGGCCCACCAGCCGTACACCTGCACAAAGGGGAGCAGGAGAACGTGCGGCAACGGCAGCCATACGGAGCCAAGCTGCGTCAGCCGCGGCTGGTGCGAGTCGAAGACCCGCCGCGCAATGTGCAGATGCGCGACCGCATCGCCGTAGTTGAGCATGGCACCGTGCTGCCAACTCCACACAATCGCCGCAATCGAAGCCGCTGTGCAGGAGGCCAGCACCGCCAGCCACTCCCGGGCCTGTACATCGTTTTGCACGCGGCGCTTGGAACCCTCAGTCAAGGTGCGTCAACTCGCGGAAAACGATAAAGCGGGCGTCGATCTCATGGCGCGTGAGTTCCTGGAGCCGCTCGGTGCCAAAGCGCTCCACCGCAAACGAACCCATCACGCTGCCGTAGAACATGGCGCGGCGGAAGGCGGCCGGCGTGAGTTCGCGCTGCGCGGCAAGGTAGCCGAAGAAGCCTCCGGCAAAGCTGTCGCCTGCGCCGGTCGGGTCCACCACCTCTTCCAGAGGCAGCGCCGGCGCGCGGAAGGGATGAGACTGCGGACTGCCGCCCGTCACTGAAAAGCTGCGGTTGCTGAAGAATGCCGTCGCGCCGTATTCACCGTGCTTGACCACCAGGGTGCGCGGTCCCAGCGCCAGCACGCCGCGCGCTGCCTGCACCAGGTTGTTGTTGCTGGTCAGCATGCGCGCTTCGGTGTCATTGATCAGAAGCACGTCCAGCCCCTTCAGCACCTCAAGCAGCGCCGGGCGATGATCCTTGATCCAGTAATTCATCGTGTCGCCGGCCACCAGTTTCGCCAGCGGTAGTACTTCGCGCACGCGCCGCTGCAGCACCGGATCGATATTGGCCAGAAACAGAAATTCGGAGTCGCGGTAAGCGTCCGGAATTTTGGGTTCGAATGTGGCAAAGACGTTCAGGTCGGTGATGTGCGTCTTGGCTTCATTCAGATTGTCGAGGTACGAGCCTTCCCAGAAGAAGCTCTTGCCCGCCGTGTGCTCAATGCCGCGGGTGTCGATTTTGCGCGCCTTGAAGACCGCCTCTTCGTCGGGGCCAAAGTCCTCGCCCACCACGGCGATTACCCGCACATCGGTAAAGAAGCTGGCTGCCAGCGAGAAGTAAGTCGCCGCTCCGCCCAGGCAGCGTTCCTTGCGCCCCGACGGTGTTTCGATCGAATCGAATGCAACGCTGCCCACTACGGTAATCGCCATGAGTTTTCCTCTTGAGTTAGAAGTTATCAAAATGCAGTCATTCTGTTGTGGTGCGATTGCCTCGAGCCAGCCGAGGGCAGTTGGCCCCACCGCAGGGGTCTACCAACCCATGTATTTCCCAAACAGCAGTCCCAGCTTTTCCTTTGCCGCCGCCGGGATCGCGTCCGGCTGGGTCAGCACCGCATATTTGGCCGCCGAGGCGCAGGCGCAGGTGCGTTCGGCCGGGATGGCTGCCACGGCCGCCTTCACCACACGCGCCGCGTTTTCGGCGTTCTTGTGCAGCACGGCCACAATCTCCTCGATGGTCACCGAATCGTGCCCCTCCCGCCAGGCGTCGTAGTCGGTCACCATGGCCACGGTCGCGTAGCAGATCTCCGCCTCGCGCGCCAGTTTGGCCTCCTGCAGGTTGGTCATGCCGATCACGTCCGCGCCCCAACTGCAATAGAGCTTCGACTCCGCCTTAGTGGAAAACTGCGGACCCTCCATGCACACGTATGTCCCGCCCAGCTTGCCCACCACTCCCACCCTGGCGCAAGCCTCAGCCGCTGCCTTGGCCACGGTCGCGCACACCGGCTCGCCAAAGGCCACGTGGCCCACAATTCCCTCGCCAAAGAAGGTGGAGATGCGATGGAAGGTGCGGTCGATGAACTGGTCGGGAATCACAAAGTCCGTGGGCTTGTGCTCTTCCTTCAGCGAACCGACGGCAGAAACCGACAGAATCCGCTCCACGCCGAGCTTTTTGAAGGCGTAGATGTTGGCGCGGAAGTTCAGCTCCGAGGGCAGGATGCGGTGTCCGCGCCCATGTCGCGCCAGAAAGGCCACCTTGCGCCCTTCCAGTTCGCCCAGGACAAAGGCGTCCGATGGCTCGCCAAAAGGCGTCTCTACGCGTTCTTCGCGCACGTTTGTGAATCCGGGCATCGAATAGAGCCCGCTGCCGCCGATAATCCCAATCTCCGCCTGACCCAATGCCCGCTCCTTAAGGGCGCGCCGTGTCCCGGCCTGCGCCTTTACCTTTTGCAAACACTCAGTATAAAGGGCAGGGCGCGGAGCCCAATTGGCGAACTGAGAGACAGCGGGTAGTGGCACACAGCTGCGACATCTCTGTGGAGGAGATCGAAGGGATCGCTCTCGGCGGCGTCAGCCCCTCAATGCACTCCCGGCGGCGGAGCGACGTGCTTTGCCGGCTTCTTGAACAGCCAGGCCGCGGCCGCGCAGAAAAAGGCCAGCAGGGCCGTCCAGCGGAAAACGTCCACATAGGCCATGAGAGCGGATTGCTGCTCCATTAACCCATACAGCAGACCCATCGAGCCGGGACGGCCCGCCGTGGGACCGAGATGGTGGCCCAGGTAGCCTGCGACCTGGGCCGACTTCTGCTGGAAAACCCATGTAGACGGGGTGATGTTGGCGCCGATCTCGGTCTGGTGCAGGGCGGCGCGCCGAATCAGCGCGGTTGTGGCCATCGAGATTCCAATTGACCCGCCGATGTTGCGCAGCATATTGAACAGGCCCGTGGCGTTGCCCATCTCCTCGCGGGGAATGGTGGAGGTGGCCATGGTGGCAAGAGGGACAAAGACAAAACTCAGGGCAAAGCCCGTCAGGGTGATGGGAACCAGCAGCGTATAGGGACCGATGTCCAGGTTCACCATTCCGAAGAAGAGGGCGCAGATGCCAAATCCAAGGAAGCCGGCGCAAAGCAGCTTGCGCTGGTCGATGCGCGAGCCAAGAACGCCGATGATCGGCGAGCCGATGAACGAGCCGATGCCGCGCGGACCCACCACCAGGCCGGCCGTGAAGGCGGTGTAGCCCAGAATCTCCTGGTAATAAAGCGGCAGGATGGCGATGGTGATGTAAATGGCCATGCCCAGCATGGCGATCAGGAAACATCCGGTCCGGAAGTTGCGGTCTTTGAGAACGTGCAGGTCCAGCAGCCCCTTGCGGTTGGTCCAGGAGCGCCACACCCAGAGCACCAGCGCAGCCGCCATCGCTGCGACTGCCCAGCGGACCCAGATGGCGCCGAACCAGTCGTCTTCCTGGCCCTTGTCGAGCACGATTTGCAGGCTGGCGGTCCACACCATCAGCAGGCCGAAGCCAATGTTGTCGAACGGGCCCACTTTGGCGTTCTTGATATACGGAGGGTCGTGGACAAACCGGGTGATCATGATGAACGCCAGGATGCCGACGGGAATGTTGATATAGAAGGCGTAGCGCCAACTGAAAGTGTCGGTCAACCAGCCGCCCAGCGTGGGCCCAAGCACCGGGGCCACCACGATCCCCAGGCCGTAGGCGGCCATGGCCATGGAGCGCTTCTGGATGGGAAAGCTTTCCAGCAGAATCGATTGCGACAGCGGCTGCAGCGCGCCGCCGCCCGCGCCCTGCATTACCCTGGCCAGCAGGATCACTCCCAAGGAAGGCGCAGCGCCGCAAAAGAATGAGGCCACGGTGAAGATGCAGACGCAGATGAGCAGGAAGCGCTTGCGGCCCCAACGGCGTGCAAACCAGTTCGAAGCCGGCAGAATCACGGCATTGGCCACCAGGTAGCTGGTCAGGACCCAGGTGGCTTCAGAGTTCGAAGCCGAAAGGCTGCCGGCGATGTAGGGCAGGGCCACGGAGGCGATGGCCGTGTCCAGGACTTCCATAAAAGTCGGCAGCATGACCGAGACGGTGACCAGCCACGGGTTCACACCCTGTGTCAGTGGATAGCGAGCTTGTGCGGCGGAGGTGGTCATCGTGGATGGAACAATTGAGGTTAAACGATCGGGGCCTCAGCCGTCAGTGACCTTGCCGGACGGCGCCAGGCCCGTTTCGAGGCGGCTTGGCTACAGACAGGGCCGGTTTGGGATAGTTAATGGACTTTCAATCAACAAAACTTGACAACATCACACTCAATCTGGCACGCTGGAAGAGTCAAAATTTCTACCCCGCAGGCAGGTAACCATGTCAAAAATCATCGGAATCGATCTCGGCACGACCAACTCGTGCGTAGCAGTCCTTGAGGGCGGTGAGCCCAAAGTCATTCCAAATGAAGAGGGTGCGCGCACTACCCCCTCGATTGTCGCGTTCGCCAAGAATGGCGAGCGGCTGGTGGGCCAGGTGGCCAAGCGCCAAGCCATCACCAATCCGGAGAACACTATCTTCTCCATCAAGCGCTTCATGGGACGTCGCTACAACGAAGTGAACGACGAGATGAAGATGGTGCCCTTCAAGGTGGTGCAGCAGGGCGATCACGTGGGTGTCGTTGCCCAGGGCAAGGAGTACACCCCGCCGGAGATTTCGGCCATGATCCTGCAGAAGTTGAAGGCGTCGGCCGAGGCCTACCTGGGAGAGACGGTTACCGAAGCGGTGATCACCGTTCCGGCCTACTTCAACGACGCCCAGCGCCAGGCCACCAAGGATGCGGGCAAGATCGCCGGCCTGGACGTGAAGCGCATCGTCAACGAGCCGACCGCGGCCGCATTGGCCTATGGGCTGGACAAGAAGAAGGACGAGACCATCGCCGTGTATGACTTTGGCGGCGGCACGTTCGACATTTCCATCCTCGAAGTGGGCGAAGGCGTTATCGAGGTCAAGTCCACCAATGGCGACACCCACCTGGGCGGCGACAATCTTGACCAGCGCATCGTCGAGTGGCTGATTGCCGAGTTCAAGCAGGAGCAGGGACTCGACCTGGGCTCGAAGGGCAACGAAATGGCCTTGCAGCGTCTGAAGGACGCCGCGGAGAAGGCCAAGATCGAGCTTTCGACAACCATCGAAACCGAGATCAACCTGCCCTTTGTGACCGCCGACGCCACTGGACCCAAGCACCTGGTCCGCAAGCTGACCCGCGCCAAGCTGGAGCAACTGGTCGAGGACCTGCTGGACCGCTCGCTCGAGCCTTGCAAGAAGGCCATTGCCGACGCCGGCATCTCCATCGACAAGATCGATGAAGTGGTGCTGGTGGGCGGCCAGACGCGCATGCCCAAGATCCAGGAGATGGTGAAGAAGATGTTCGGGCGCGA